>CAMDML010000054.1 GCA_945902215.1 Klebsiella pneumoniae
CGGGCAGAATGATGCGGCGAAAAGGTGCGGCTTTCGTTACGAGTCGATCGTGCACCGGTGTTATTCCCCAATACGTTCGGAGCTGCCGACCATTCTCTTGGTGACACCGTTCGTCGTGTTTCCGCCCGCGCATGGCGGCGCGCGCCGGATCGCCGAACTCGTGCGCCGGTTGCGGCCTTACGTCAATCTGATCCTGCTGTCGGATGAAAAGCAGGCCTACACGGGATGCGCGCCCGAGGACCTTGCCACATTTCAGTCTGAGCACCTGTTGCAGGCACGCAACGACAGACCGGGCCAGCCGCTGGAAGCACTGCCGGTGCGAATGCGTACTCACGCTCCGCGCGCGCTGCGGGACAAATTGCGCAAGTTGCAGCAAGCGTACGGGGTCGACCTCGTCCAGGTCGAATTCATGGAGGCAAGCTTGCTCGTCGAGGAGCGCATCAATGGGATTCCATTCGTACTGTCTTTGCATGATGTCTATCTGGACGGCGGCGCCGCGGATGCCAACCAGCGCGCCACGCTGCGCCGTTATGACACAGTGCTGACCTGCTCCGAAGAAGATGCGAAGTGGCTGGCCGACCTGCCGCATCATGTCGTGGCCAACGGCGCGACGAATCGTTGCGAGCAAATGCCGCCTTCACCGGACACCAAGCGCATCCTGTTCATGGGCCCCTTCCGTTATGCGCCGAATCACGTTGGCATCCTGCAGTTTCTGGAATACGTCTGGCCCACTGTACGCGGCCGGCACCCCGATGCAGAGTTGGTCATTTTGGGTGGCAGCGAAGCGGTGCGGCCACAATATGCGCATCCCTTGTTGCAGCAGCCAGGCGTCAGGTTAATCGCCGAGTTCGTCGACCCGGTACCGCATCTGGCGGGCTGTGCCTTGACGATCAATCCTCAGCAGGAGATCAGGGGTTCGGCGCTGAAAGTAGCGGAGTCGTTGCTGGCGCGCCGGGTGTGCGTTACGACGCGGCATGGCGCGCGCGGCTTTGCCGAACTGCACTCCCCCGCGCTGCGTGTCGTCGATGACTGGCAGGCCATGGCCGCGGAAATCAATCTGTTACTCAGTGACAGCGCGGCCCGCCATCAGTGCGAACAGGCCTCCGCCGAGGTGCGGGATTTGTTGTCCTGGGATGGTCGTGCCGCGGAACTGCTGAAGGTGTATCGCAGGCTGCTGCCGGAAAAATTTGGGAAGGTGCCAGGACCATGAGCCGCGAATCCTACGACAAGATCGCCGCGGTCTACGCCACCGACATGGGCCAGAGCATGGCCTTTGACGACGTTGGCTATTATCGCCAGCTCTGCCGCGCCAAAGGTGGCTGCGTTCTGGAACTCGGTTGCGGGACGGGTCGCATTCTGTTGCCCTTGTTGCAGAGTGGGATTGATATCCACGGCATCGACCAATCTCCGGGTATGCTCGACGAATTGAGGCGGCAGGCTGCCGCATTGCAGCTGCAACCGGTAGTGGGGCTGGGTACGCTCGTGGATTTCAAGGTAGAGCAGGGTTTCGATGTGATCCTGGCTCCCTATTCCGTGGTCACCTACCTGACCGAGCCGGATGCGCTAACCGCTTTCTTTTACGAAGTGGACAAGGCTTTGCTACCGGGCGGCCTGTTGCTCGTCGACACGTTTATTCCGCGCGATGTCGTGGCTTTCGACACGTTCCGGCTCGATTACCGGCGCCCGCATCGGGAAGGTATTCTGCAACGTGAAAAACGCATCGCGACCCAGGGCGCCTGCAACTGCATCGAACGCCGTTACACGCTTCTGGATGCGAACGACAAAGTGCTGAAGTCATGGATGACGCTGGATACGATACGGCCGTGGACCGGAGCGGAACTGATCGGGGCAGCCTTCGCCGGTGGTTTCCAGCTGATCGACAAGCACTTTGATTACACGGCCCTGGTTTCTGCCAATCAGCAATTTGTCGAGCTGCATTTCCAGCGCCTGGGTTAGTTGTGGGCGATTCTAAAGGGGGGCGCTTACCGGTTCTTGCCGGAAAATTAGCCGAAACTTAGCCTCCACTTTGCCTGCGCTTAAAACAGTTGTCGCATGATGCGCGCCGTGTTCACCCGGAGCCGTTTCATGACCCATCCGTTGCACAAGTTCCCTGTTCTGCTGTTTGCCATGCTGCCACTCGCAGCGGCCGTGGCGCAGGAGCCGCCGGCACAAAATCTGATCCTTGTTACGCTCGACGGCGTGCGCTGGCAGGAAATTTTTCGCGGACTCGATCCACGTTTGGCGGCCAGTGAGGAGTACAACCAGCTCGGCGCCACCCTCACCGAGCTCTTTGGTGCCAGTGAAGGGGCAACCAGTGCGGAGCGAGTGTTCCCGTTTCTGCATGAGGTGGTATTTCAACAAGGCAGCGTAATCGGTAATCGTGATGCCGGGTCCTGCGCCCGAGTCACCAATCCCTGGTATTTTTCCTATCCTGGTTACAACGAAATCCTCACGGGTGCGGCCGACCGTTCCATTGATACGAATGCCGCCACCCCCAATCCCAACGTCAGCGTGCTGGAATGGCTGAACGAGCAGGAAGCCTTTGCCGGGAAGGTGGCCGCGTTCGCGTCGTGGGATGTATTTCCCGCCATTCTGAATGTTGAGCGTAGCGGCCTGCCTGTCAACGTAGGTCTCCTGGCTGCTCCGGAAACAGCTTTCGAGGAAACTCTGGTGCAACTGCAACAGGATTTGCCGGCGCTGTGGCCCACGGTGCGGCTTGATGGGTTCACGCATCACTATGCGCTGTCACATCTGCAGAATCATCACCCGCGTGTCGTGTACATCGCCTATGGTGAAACCGATGACTTTGCGCACGAGGGGCATTACGAGCAAGTGCTTATGGCCGCCAATCGCACCGATCGCTTCCTGCGCGAGTTGTGGGACTTTGTGCAGTCTGACCCGCAGTATCGTGCCAACACCGTGCTACTCATCACGACGGACCATGGCCGCGGCGAAGAGCCGGTGGAAACCTGGCAGCACCACGCGAGCAAGGAATCCTTGAGCGGGTATATGCAATCGCTGTCCCAATATGAAGAGGGCATCGTTGGCTCGGACGCGGTGTGGATCGCGGCCATAGGCCCCGGCGTTGTTGCGCAAGGATCAGTAGACAATGAGGTATGCGCCGGCTCCAACCAGATTGCAGCAACATTGCTGCAGTTGCTGGGTATGGACTACACGGCGTTCAATCCAGACGCCGGTGCGCCCTTGACCGGATTGCTGGTGCGGCCGTGAGCAAGCTTGACATGTGCGACCAGTATCCAGGTGCTGGCCAACTTCACCGGTTGGGAAACCTGGGCCAATTTTCAGTACTTTAACGTTCCCCTAAGCCCATGTACTTGGGTTGCTTAATCCGCTCACGGCAACGTGGGCGGATTTTTTTTGCGTGGGAAAAAGCGGAAATAAAAGTCCTTCGTGAGCGGACCCGCGAGGGGTCCGACACGAAGGGAAGGGACGGGATGAAAAGAAGGGACAGCCTGGCGCTTAAAACGTGGCTTTCAAGGAGAAGAAGACCTGACGCGGTGCGCCCGGCAGCAGCGTCTGTGCGGTGCCGGCCAAGTCGGAATTGCTGAAACCACCGCTGCCGACTGTGGAGATGTAGTCTTTGTCGAGCAGGTTGGTGGCATCGAGTTGCAGAGTCAGATCGTTGGCGAAACCGAGATCACCGAAGTGGTAGCCCAGCGCGAGGTTCAGCATGCTGAAGCTGCTCACGGAACCTTCATTGAGATAGGTGTACTGGCGTTCGCTGGTGTACTTGAAGTTCAACTTGGCGAACAGGGTTTCCGTTTCCAGGCCAAGCTCGGAGCTGAACATCCACTCGGGGGCGTCTACCACCGTTTTGCCGGAGGTTCGGACCAGCGTGGTGCCGCTGGTGAAATCGTCTTCGTAGGTGGAGCGGTTCACACTGGCGGAGTTGTACCAGTTCAGCATGTCACTGAACTGCCAGTTGATGCCGCTCTCCAAGCCGACTGATTTCACCGAGCCGACATTGGCCAGTGCGTTGAAGTTGCCGATGATCGGCGAACCTTGCTGGATGGCGAGGAGACGGTCGTCGAAAGTCACGTGATAGGCATTTAGCACGCCTTCGAGGGAGTCCGTACGGAAACGCCAGCCGAATTCGAGCGTGGTGCTCTCTTCAGGTTTGATCGTGTTGCGGATCTGGTTGAAGGCGGCCTGCGTTGTGGAAAATGGCGAGAGGCCCGTGGCGGAACCGATGTATGCACGCACGTTACGCGAGGCTGAGCCGAAGAGCTCGTGGTTGTCGTTCAGTATGTAAACCAAACCTGCCTGGGGCAGAAAGCCTTCGTCGGTCTTGATCTTGCCGGTTTTATTGTCACCAACCACCGTCGTTGCCGAGACTTCCACGTCGACACTCTTGAAGCCCGCTTGCAGACTCAACTGGTCCGTAAGCTGCCAGGTGTCCTGTATGTGGAACTGGAAGGTCTCGGTGTTGAAGTCGTATTCCCACTGTGTCAAAAAGGGGGATCTCTGGAAGTTCTGGTAGGGACGTGAAGGCGCTGTCAGTGAGGTTTCACCGTAGAAACGACGGGACTGCGTGAAGTCGTTGTCTTCCACCCAAATACCGGTGTTCAGGGTGTGCGCACCAAACGCGAAATCCAGGGTGGATACCCAGCCGGTGCGATCAATTTCATATTCAGTGGTACGGATCGAGATGGGCGCGCCGCCTGGTGTCGGTACGTATGGCGTGCCCCACAAGCCCTGGCCTTCGTTGTTGTGGAAGTACGCGGTGGTTTTCCAATTGATATTGTCGTTAACCGGCAGGTCGAGGCTGAGGTATGACAGATCATCCTTGCGCAGACCTGAAGCGTCGTAGTAACCGTCATCCAGGCTGTTAACCCCACCGCTGAAGATACCTTGCGCAGCGGCAATGGCGCGAGCGTAGTCTGGGTTATAGTTGTCCCAGTTGCTGCCGAGGCGCGCGATCATGTCTTTCGACATGTCCTGGTAGTCGATTTCGGCGCGGTCCGAATTGCTGTAGAAGCCCGTCAACAAGGCGGTGCCAATGCTTTGCTCAAGCTTCAGGTTTACATATTCCTGTTCCTGCGTTCCGTTTCCTTTCCATTTATCAGTGTCTTGAGTGCCGTAGCTTGCATACATTTGGGTACCTGAAGCCAGCGCACCGCTGTCAACGCGCAGAAATACACGTTGGGCTGAATCACTGCCAACGGAGGCATTGGTCATTACCGAAAAAGTGTCGGAGGGTGCGGCAGACGTAAACGCGAGCGTACCGCCAAGATTGCTGGTGGAAGAAGTGCTCAACGCGCCGGCACCCTGCGCCAGCGTTACGTTGCCAATGTTCTCGGACATGATGGCGCGGCTGATGTGCAGGCCATTGTGGTTGGCATAGGACATGTCGCCAAGCGGAACGTTGTCCAGCGTGAAGCCCATCTGGTTCTGGCCAAAGCCACGCACCACGATGCGGGTAGACCATTCATAGGCGCCGTAAGGATCGGCCGACTGAAAATTTACTCCCGGCAGTTTTTCAATGGCCTTCAGCGGACTGGTGCCTGCCGGAAACTGCTGCAATTGCGCGGCGGTCATGGTGTGAACCTGGCGGATTTCACCTTGCCCGAACACGTTGATTTCTTCAATGGATGACGCCGGTTCGGCGGCCTGACTGGCTGCGCTGGATGCAAGCGCCAGCAGCGCAATGCTGCTACTCAAGGTGCGTATTTTAAAAATCATGAATAACTCTCCCGATTGTAAGTGGTGATACAGCGGGAGCACTTTAGGGAGGCTTGGTTAAGGTCGGAAAAATGGCGTTTAAGCGGAGAGTTAAAAGTTGTTGAAGAAAAGGTTGTGGTTCAGGCGTTGGCGACTTCGCGATCGCGCAGGTCGTCGAGGTGAATCACATTGTCATAAAGATGATCAATTTCTGCCCAACGGATGATCTGCAACTCACCCTGTTCATCTTCAATGAGTGCAGTGCAGCTTTCAACCCAATCGCCACAGTTGTAGTAGTTGATCCCATTGATTGCTTTTTTCTCGGCATGATGGATGTGGCCGCACACAACACCGTCGACGCCACGCTTGTGTGCCTCACGCGCTACCGTGTTCTCGAAATCAAAGATGAAGCTCACTGCGCTCTTGACCTTCTGCTTGATTGCACTGGATAAACTCCAGTATGGCAGGCGCAGCACGCGGCGCGCCAAATTGAACCAGCGATTGGACCACAGCAGGAAGTTGTAACCGATGTCGCCGAGCAGGGCGACCCAGCGGTGATGACGGGTAACACCATCATAGGCGTCGCCGTGCACTATCCACAGTTTTTCGCCTTTGCTGGTGATGTGAAAGGCCTCGTCGACGACACTGACGTTGCCCATCAGGAACTGGTGCTCAGCGATGTACTCGCGCAGGAATTCGTCGTGGTTGCCGGGGATGTAGTAAACGCGCGTGTTGTCTTTCTCGGACATACGCAGAATCTGACGGACAACGCGGTTGTGTTCGCTCGGCCAGTACCATTTGCTGGTGGAGATGCTCCAGCCATCGATGATGTCGCCTACAAGGAAGAGCTTTTCGCAGCGGTGGGATTTGAGGAAGGAATGGAGCAGTGCAGCCTTACAGCCGCGGGTTCCCAAGTGAACATCGGAAATCCAGATCGCGCGCCAAGTTTTTTTGCTCATCCTGTTTGTATTCTCTCCACCCCTGATTTACTGTCCCTACTATACGCAAAGCATGTAAACCGCGAGTTAAACCCTGATTGAGCTTGCATTAAGAAGCGCGCCGCGGCCCATGGAGTAATAGTGCAAGCCTTTACGCGCTACAAGGGCGGGATCATAAAGATTGCGGCCGTCAAAGATCACTTTGTCGCGAAGTTGAGCATTCAACAGTGCAAAGTCTGGTGCCATGAAATGTTGCCATTCCGTGCAGATCACAAGGGCATCCGCATTGCGGAGCACCGATTCCTTGGTGCCCATCAGTGTCAGTTGCGGATGTTCACCATAAATGCGCTGGGTTTCATCCATGGCTTCGGGATCAAATGCTACTACCGTAGCGCCTGCCGCCCACAAGGCTTCCATCAGTACCCGACTGGGTGCTTCGCGCATATCGTCGGTGCGTGGCTTGAAGGCCAGACCCCACAGCGCAAAGGTCTTGCCGGCCAGGTTGCCTTGGTAATGCTCATTGATCTTGTTGAACAGACGGATTTTTTGGCGTTGGTTCACTTCCTCGACCGATTTCAGCACATCGCTGTGATAACCATGTGTCAGCGCTGTTTGATACAGCGCTTTCACATCTTTGGGCAGACAGGAGCCGCCGTAGCCGCAGCCGGGATGGATGAACTGGTAGCCAATACGTGGATCCGAGCCAATCCCGATGCGCACGTTCTCAGCGTCGGCGCCGACCAGCTCGGCAATATTGGCGATTTCGTTCATGAAACTCAGTTTGGTAGCCAGCATGGCGTTCGCGGCGTACTTGGTCATTTCAGCGGAACGGATGTCCATGAACAGTAAGCGATTCTGGGTGGAATTGAACGGCGCGTACAATTCGCGCATCAGCTCTTTTACTTCATGGCTGTCGGTGCCAACAATGATACGGTCGGGTTTGCGGAAATCGCTGATTGCCGAACCTTCCTTCAGGAATTCTGGATTGGAAGCGACGGCGAACTGGAGCGATATGCTGCGCTGTTCCAGTGTCGCTTTGATCGTATCGCGCACGAGATCAGCGGTACCGATTGGGACTGTGGACTTTGTGACAACGACTTTGAATTCTTCCATATGGGTCGCAATGCTCGTTGCGACCGCTTTGACATACCGCAAATCGGCGGAACCGTCCTCATCAGGAGGCGTGCCAACTGCGATAAAATGCAAGTCTCCATGAGCTACCGCTTCCATGACGTCGGTAGTAAAGCGTAATTGGCCGCTGGCATGGTTCTCCCGTACCAGCAGGTCAAGGCCTGGTTCGAACACTGGCATGAAGCCCTGCTTCAGCTTGTCGATCTTGGTCTGATCAACATCCATGCACAGCACTTGATGGCCTACTTCTGCCAGACAAGCACCGCTGACAAGACCCACATAACCACTGCCGTAAATTGTTACTTTCATAATCGCGCATCTCCGGTGCATCGGAACTACAGATGATGCCGCGCGACTTTTGCATCCTGATTAAGATTTCCCATGCAATTTGTGCAGACAGCTTCAGCACCTGCGAATTTATCCAAACGTTCACATTCCATTTATCCGGATTTAACGCGGCTGCGTCAGGCTATGAAGAATGGATAAAGGAGCGGGCTGAATGAAGATATTGTACGGAGTACAGGGTACAGGCAATGGCCATATCAGTCGTGCCAATGCGATGGCAGAAGCATTCAGGGCGCATCCGGAACTCGACATTACCTGGTTGCTGAGTGGCAGGGACAAGGAGCAGGGCTGCGGGAACATCGAGCCCTTTGAATGGCGCCGGGGCCTGACTTTCGTTACTGGAGACGGCGGCATCCGCAAATTCGATACCTTCATGCAGAACAGCCTGCGCCTGTTCTGGCAAGACGTCAAATCCCTCGACCTGTCTCCCTACGACTTGATCATTTCCGATTATGAACCAGTGATTTGCTATGCCGCGCTGCGCAAGGGCATTCCGGTAACCGGCATCAGCCATCTGTATGCCTTCAATTACCCAGTGCCGATGCGCGGTGGCAATCCGATCACGCAAATGATCCTGCGCAGATTCGCACCGGCAACCCTCAATATCGGCTTGCACTGGCATCACTTCGATGCACCGATCCTGCCACCGATCCTGGACATCCACAAACCTGCGCAGTTGCCGCCCATGATCCGTAACAAAGTTGTGGTGTATCTGCCCTGGGAAAATCCTGAGCGCGTGCTGGCTTTTCTGGCGCCGCACAAGAACCACGATTTTTATATCTACCATCCCGCCTTCCAGAATGGTGACGAAGGCAACATCCACAAACGCGCTATCTCCCGCACCGGGTTCAAAAATGATTTGTTGGACGCCTGGGGAGTCGTTGCCAATTGCGGTTTCGAGTTGATCAGTGAATGCCTGTATCTGGGCAAACGCGTGCTCACCAAACCGCTGTCGGGCCAAATGGAGCAATACTCGAATGCAGCTGCGCTGGAACAGCTCGGGTATGCGGACACAATGACCGCGCTCGATACCAACCGTTTGCGTGAGTGGCTTGGTTCCGACCAACAGGCGATCCAGATTGCATATCCCGATGTGGCAAAGGAGCTTGCGTTGTGGATAGCGAAAGGTCGCATGGAATCAATCGAGGACCTGGCACGGAAGATGTGGAACAACACTGTCATTTACGGTCAGGATGTTCGAAGCAGGCATGCCTATGCATAAAATCCGCAAAGCAGTATTTCCCGTTGCTGGCCTTGGCACCCGCTTTTTGCCCGCGACCAAGGCCAACCCCAAGGAAATGATGCCCATTGTCGACAAGCCCTTGATCCAATATGCAGTGGAAGAGGCAATCGATGCTGGCATTACCGACATGATTTTTGTTACCGGTCGCACCAAGCGGGCGATCGAAGATCATTTCGACAAGGCTTATGAATTGGAGAACGAATTGGAACGGCGCGGCAAAACGCTGATGCTGGCCGAGATCCGCGAACTGTTGCCCAAGCACATCAACTGCATCTATGTGCGTCAGGCGGAAGCTTTAGGTCTGGGGCATGCGGTGCTATGCGCACAACCCATTGTTGGTAACGAGCCCTTTGCGGTATTGCTTGCAGATGACTTGATCGACAACGAACCTGGCGTGATGCAGCAAATGATCGACCTGCATGCTGACCATCAATGCAGCCTGGTTGGCGTCATGGACGTGCCACGTTCACAGACAGGAAGTTATGGCATCGTGAACAGCATGCCGCTTGGGGGTGGTTTGGAGAAAGTACGCGGTATCGTCGAGAAACCGCGCCCTGAGGCCGCGCCCTCGAATCTGGCCGTGGTCGGTCGTTACGTCCTCACGCCGCGTATCTTTCATCACCTGGCAGCCATCGACACAGGCTCTGGTGGCGAGCTTCAGCTCACGGATGCAATCGCGGCCTTGTTAAAGGAAGAGACCGTGCTGGCCTGCCGTTACGAGGGAACCCGTTACGATTGTGGCTCGAAAACCGGATATCTCGAAGCCACGCTGGCCTTCGCGTTAAAACATCCGGAAGTCAGTGAGCACATGAAACGGCTGATTGCGCGTTATGCACGGAGCTTTAGCGGGCAGGCACTGGACTGGAGTTGAGCCGGGCGAGCGGGGGACAGACCCGCAGTGCGGATCTGTCCCGGTAACTGATTCCCGGACTTAGTCGTCGAGGAAACTACGCAGGTGGTCGGAGCGGGTGGGATGGCGCAGCTTGCGCAGCGCCTTCGCTTCGATCTGGCGGATGCGTTCGCGGGTCACGTCGAACTGCTTGCCAACTTCTTCCAGCGTGTGGTCGGTGTTCATGTCGATACCGAAACGCATCCGTAGCACTTTCGCTTCGCGTGCGGTGAGACCGGCGAGCACTTCTCTGGTGGCTTCGCGCAGACCTTCTTCCATCGAAGAGTCGACTGGTGAGTCGATGTTGCTGTCTTCGATGAAGTCGCCCAAGTGCGAATCTTCGTCGTCGCCGATCGGAGTTTCCATCGAGATCGGTTCTTTTGCGATTTTCAATACCTTGCGGATCTTGTCTTCGCTCAGATCCATGCGCTCGCCCAATTCTTCCGGCGTCGGCTCGCGGCCTTTCTCGTGCAACATCTGACGCGAAATACGGTTGAGCTTGTTGATGGTTTCGATCATGTGCACAGGGATACGGATGGTGCGTGCCTGGTCGGCAATGGAGCGCGTAATGGCCTGGCGAATCCACCACGTGGCGTAGGTCGAAAACTTGAAGCCACGACGGTATTCAAACTTGTCGACGGCTTTCATCAAACCGATGTTGCCTTCCTGGATCAGATCGAGGAACTGCAGACCACGGTTGGTATATTTTTTCGCGATGGAGATAACCAAACGCAGGTTGGCTTCCACCATGTCTTTCTTGGCGCGGCGCGATTTCGCTTCGCCGATGGACATGCGGCGGTTGATTTCCTTGATCTCGGCGATGGCCAGGCCGGTTTCTTCTTCGATGCCCTGCATCTTGCGCTGGGCGCGCAGGATTTCGATTTTGAACTTGGTCAGCGCTTCCGAATACGGCTTGCGGCGCAGATGTGCATCGACCCATTTCAGGTTGACTTCGTTGCCGGGGAAACTTTTCAGGAACGTGTTGCGCGGCATTTTGCCGGACTTCACGCACAGGGTCATGATGTTCTTCTCATGACGGCGGATGCGGTTTAACTGCAGACGGATGTTGCCGAGGATCGGATCGAAACAGCGCGGTGATAGTTTGAAGTATTTGAATACTTCGCCAAGCTTTTCCAGCGTTTCCTGACCTTTCGGTTCCTGACGGCTGTATTTTTTCAGCGCGCGTTCAGTGGATTTGAGCTGCTTGCGCAATTCTTCAAAGCGGGTTTTGGCCAACTCCGGATCAGGGCCGCTGACGGCTTCTTCTTCATCGGTGGCAACGGCTCCGGCAGCACCACCGGCGGCGGCGGCGCCTTCAACGACTTCTTCTTCCTCATCCACTGCAGCTTCGTCGGCGACCACTTCTTCAACAGGTTCAGGCACGACTTCGACTTCGTTGGTGTCGAGGTAGCCGGTAAGAATATCGCCCAGACGCTTGCCTTCTTTCTCAACCAGTTCGTATTCCTTCAGCACCATGTCGACGGTGCCGGGGAAGTAGGACATGGCGGCCATCAGTTCGCGCAAACCTTCTTCGATGCGTTTGGCGATGGCGATTTCACCAGTACGGGTGAGCAGTTCAACAGTGCCCATTTCGCGCATGTACATGCGCACGGGGTCGGTGGTACGGCCGACTTCGTTTTCAACAGCGGCCAGTGCAGCAGCAGCTTCGGCGGCGGCGAGTTCGTCAGTGGCATCGTTCTCAATCATCAACAACTGATCGGCATCGGGTGCGGTCTCGTAGACCTTGATGCCCATGTCGTCGATCATCTGGATGATGTCTTCCACCTGGTCCGGGTCGGAAATGGACTCGGGCAGATGGTCGTTCACCTCGGCGAACGTCAGGTAATTTTGTTCCTTCCCCTTCGCAATGAGAGCTTTGAGACTGGACTGTTGTGTAGTCGTATCGCCCATGGTCTGTAGTTACCTTTGAATAAGCCGTACGCAGACAGAGGGTCTGTGAAGGGCGGGGGGTGCGGGATAGCCGCGCATTCTATCCAACAGGCCCTGTTGATGCCAGCTTGATATAGCCACAGTTGGTGGGTCTAGCTACAAATTTCAAGGGTATGGCACACATCAAAACGTATTAAATATCAGCAGGTTGACCTAAGTCGCCCGGCGGCTGTCGGGCGGCATGGCGTTCACGCAAGGTGTTCACCAAAGAGGCGCGCTGCTGATGCTGCCGGTACTGGTCCAGAAGCTTGCTGATGATGTCCCGGAATTCGTCCTCAATACCCGTTTCCGGGGTGATCTGTTCGCGGCTCAGCAGTTGGGTCATTTGCGCCCCGTAGGCCGTGGCATAGATACGGCTCATCAGCTCAGGCGGGCTGCTGTCGGGCCAGGCGCGGGCGATTTCGATGACTTTCAGCAGCAGGTCCATGTCGGTGGTACGGACTTCGCCCAGTTCGTCCGGCACCGGCACCGAGGCGACAATGCCGGGTTTGCGGATCAAGAGGCTAACGGCACGCAGACAGGGTGAGTTTTCCACCTTGATCCTGCTCGGGGCAGTCTTGCCCCGGTAGGGCATGACGGGAATGGAGGGCGGCTGACCATCGTGTGCTGGCGATCTTTGTGGAGGGGCGTTGCCGGCAGCAGGCGCGAAGGTGGATACGGCCACGCCGGTGATTTTGGCCAATCTTTCCAGCATCAACTGCTTGAAGATGCCCTTGGGCAGTTTGTCGAGCAAGGGCATGGCCGAGCGGCCCAGTTGGGCGCGGCCTTCCATTGAAGTCTTGTCAACTTTCGCCGACAGCGTGTCGAAAAAGAAATCAGGCAAGCGTGTGGCCGAAGCCAGCGCGGCTTCGAATGCCGCAGCACCGATGCGCCGGACTTGGGTATCAGGGTCTTCGCCTTCGGGCAAAAACAGGAAGCGGGCGCTGCGGCCGTCTTCAAGCAAGGGCAGGCCCTGTTGCAGCGCGCGCCAGGCCGCTTCGCGACCGGCGTTGTCACCGTCAAAACAGAACACCACTTCCGGCACTTGCTTGAACAGAGTGCGCAGATGCGCTGCGCTGGTTGCGGTGCCGAGCGTTGCGACGCAATAGTGAATGCCACTTTGCGCGAGTGCGATGACATCCATGTAACCTTCGACAATGACGTAGCGCTCAGGTTTTTTCAGTTTCTGTTTGGCTTCATACAAGCCATAGAGTTCTTCACCCTTGTGGAACACCGGGGTCTCGGGCGAGTTCAGGTATTTGGGTTTGTCATCGCCGAGCACGCGGCCGCCGAAACCGATGACGCGGCCGCGACTGTCACGGATCGGGTACATGATGCGGTCGCGGAAACGGTCGTAGAAGGGGCTGCGTTTGTTGTCAGAACTTTTCCCGGAACTTTTGTCAGTATTGCCCGCCGCCTTCTCCGCGGTGCGTTCGATCAGCAGCCCGGCATCGAACAGCAGACGTTCCCGATTGTCGTTGGTGCCGAACTGTTTCACCACGTTGTCCCAGCCGGGTGGCGCGTAGCCGAGGCCGAAATCACGGGCGATTTCTCCGCTCAGACCACGGCCCTTCAGGTAGCTCACTGCACGGTCCTTCTGCGAGTGCTGGCGCAATTGTTGTTGATAGTATTCACTTACTTCTTTCAGCAGTGTGAACAGGGCTTCATAGCGTGAACTCTGCTGGCGTGCCTGCGGCGAGTCCTCCCGGGGCACTTCAATGCCGGCTTCCTTTGCGAGTGCTTCTACCGCGCCGACAAAATCCAGATTGTCGAAATTCATCACAAAGCCAATGGCATTACCGCCGGCGCCGCAGCCGAAGCAGTAGTAGAACTGCTTGTCGGGATTGACGGTAAACGAGGGCGATTTTTCCTGATGGAAGGGGCAGAGTCCGGCGTAATTCTTGCCGGTCTTGCGCAACTTCACGCGCGGATCTACCACGTCGAGAATGTCGACGCGGCTGAGCATGTCATCGATGAAGCGTTGGGGGATCAGGCCGGGCATGGGATGAGCATACCGCAACCGAGGCGGTATGCGGGCAACTCAGGTGAGCTGTTTTTTGACGAGCTGACTGACCAGGCCCATGTCGGCGCGGCCAGCGAGTTGCGGGCGGGCCAGATTCATCACGGCGCCCATATCTTTCATCGCAGTGGCACCGGTGTCTTTGATGGCCTTGGCGAGGATGGCGGCAATTTCAGCTTCGCCGAGTGCGGCGGGCATGAATTCCTGGATGACATCAATTTCGGCTTGTTCAACGGCGGCCAGCTCTTCGCGGTTGCCGGCCTGGTAGAGCTTGATGGACTCACGGCGCTGCTTGAGCATTTTTTCCATCAGGCTGAGCGCGCGCGTGTCATCGACATCGATACGTTCATCGACTTCGATTTTTTTGAACTCAGTGAGGACCAGCCGGATTGCGTTGAGGCGCTCTTTGGCACGCGCCCGCATGGCATCTTTCATCGCTTCAGTAAGACGGATCTTGAGGGGATGGTCGGCCATATGCGGGACGTGCTATCTGTTTGCCGAGACTCTGTTTGCCACTCTCTCCAAGGAGAATGGCAACTCAGAACAAGCGCTGGGTGCGGCGGGTTTCGCGCGAAACTTTTTTCTGGTGACGTTTTACGGCGGCAGCGGCTTTGCGCTTGCGGATCGAGGTGGGTTTTTCGTAAGACTCACGACGACGGACTTCAGCCAGTACACCGGCTTTTTCGCAGGAGCGTTTGAAGCGGCGCAGCGCGACGTCGAAAGGCTCGTTTTCTTTGATGCGTACAACAGGCATGTAAATTTCCTGTATCAGTTCGGGTTAAGGGGCTATTTATTTCAGATCCTGCAACCGGAGGCCGGTTTCAGGGGTGCGGATTGTAAGGGGTCTGAGGGGGTATTGCCAAGCACTAGTTGACTGACAGGCTCTGGCCCGGCTGGATCATATTACTGCGTAAGCCATTGATTTGTTTCAGGCTATCGACTGACATGCCATGGCGGCGCGCGATTTCATACAGACTGTCGCCACGCTGCACCTGATAGCTAGCTGAGCCGGGCTGTGGCCGGTCGGCAATGTTGGTGGCAGAGTGGATGGTCAATTCCTGATTCGGGAAGATCCCGGTGCCGTTGAGATTGTTGCCAGTCAGCAGGCTGTTAACAGACACACCGAACTGCTGGGCAATACGGCCCAGCGTATCGCCCAGGCGCACCTTGTAGATCGTCGGCACCAGACTCATGGCGCCTTCATCTGCTTCCGCCATGTTCAGGCTCAGACTCACCGCAAGTAACGGTTTTTCTGGTGTGGAACCGCTCTGGTGCACAAGCTGGAACTCTTCGCCAAGCTTGATCGGCTTGAATACTGGCGCCGCATATTCGACGAATTCGCGTTCAGTGCTGGCAATGCTGATATTGCTGATTCTGCCCTTGCCTGGAATCTGCAGTTTCTGGTTGATGTTAATCAGGGTGCCGTTGATGCCGTTCAGCGCCTGGATTTCGTCTACCGAGGTGTCGTGTTCGAGTGCGATTTTGCCGAGAGTGTCGCCACTTTGTACAAGGTATTCACCGGCGCCGGCGCTTGCTGTTGGCCGCTCATTGGCAAATGCGGTGACAAAATGGTCGTAGCTGCCCAGCGGAATCTTGAGTGTGTAGGGTTCGGTGTCGTTCGGGAGTGTGGATTTGAGCAGGGCGGGATTCAGGTTACGGATAGTGGCGAGGTCGGTGCCGGCCAGGCGCGCAGCATCGTCGAGACGCAACATGCCCTGCACATGCACAAGGTCGTAGGCCAGTTCCTGATCCAGATCCTTAACTTCAATGCCATACATATCCGGGTTGGAAATGATCAGCGCAGTAGCGATGTACTTCGGCACGAACTCGCGGGTTTCGCGCGGCAGGTTGGCGTATACATCCCAATAAGAAGGTGGCTCATCCATGGATCCGCCGGCGCGTTTCACGGCGCGGGTGATACACCGATAGCTGCAGTTGTAACCGGCCAGCGCCAGATGCCAGAGACCGTTGTAATCTTCGTACAGCGCCTTCATGTGGCGGGCGGCGGCGTAGGTGGCCTTTTCGGGGTCACGGCGTTCATCCACCCAGCCATCCACGCGCAAACCTTCGCCGCGCGCGGTTACGGGCATGAACTGCCACATGCCAACGGCACCTGCCGGACTGCGGGCCACAGGGTTCAGACCGCTCTCGCCCAGTGCGAGGTATTTCAGTTCTTCGGGGATGCCCTCTTCGGCGAAGATCTTTTCGATCATCGGGAAGTAGGTTTGGCCGCGGCTGGCCCAAACCTGAAGCAGGGTACGGCGGTTCTGGAGGTAGTCGTTCAGGGTGCGTTCCACGATCCGGTTGGGGGTCATGGGCACGGTAGTGGTTACGGGTTCGACGGTTTCTGCGCCAGGGGCTTCGGTAATGAGGGTTTCAACCGGGCGGCGGCGCGTGGCGGCCTCTGAAACCAGAGTTTCGATCACAGGAACCTGATAGGACGAGGTCTCGACCGGCGCGGCGGTCAAGTTTTCGATAGGGGCCGGGATAGCAGGAGGGACAGTGCTACAACCCGAAATTCCTAATAATATCAGCAGGATACTGACTGTGTAGGTGCTTTGTAAATGCACGCATCTATCTCTCTTTTGGATCGGTTTTAAATGGACTGCCCGGCATTATCCATAAATGCCCGGAAATGTTAACCCTCTTTACTCAATTGGCGCTTCTGGGTGCACCACTTTCGTGCAAATTCATACACAACTGGGGTCAATCGGGGCTGGTATAGCGGTCCTGGTACTGCTCAACAGGATCCGATAAACGGGAGGCAGCTTGTCTTAGGGCCACATTAGTCTCAATAAGTTCCCGGGCTTTGGTACTTAATTCAGAGATTTTGGCGGCCATGGGCGGGTTCGCTCAGGTAATGCTGATGACGACCTTGCCGAAATGGGCCTGGCTCTGCAAATACTGAAACGCAGCCACGGTTTCCTCGAGACGGAACACCCGGTCGATCACCGGATGAATGTCATTCACCTCGATGGCGCGCACCAACTGTTCAAACATCGTGCGGTTGCCCACAAAGATGCCGTGCATGTTGCCGCCCTTCAGCATGACCGAGTGCGGGTTGGTGTCGCCGGCAAAACCAGACAGCACGCCGATCATCGCAATCTTGCCGGCATAAGCCAGCGCCAGCATTGACTGCTTCAGCGTACCCGCACCGCCAACTTCCACAACACAGTCCACGCCTGCGCCATGGGTGGCCTTCAACACTTCCTGATGCCACTCGGGATGCGTCTTGTAGTTGATTGTCGCCGCAGCACCGAGCGCTTTCAGTTTATTTTCCTTGTCCGGGCTGGATGACGTTGCGATTACCCGCGCGCCAGCAGCCCGCGCCAGCAACAATGCCTGTAGCGATACGCCGCCCGTGCCTTGCACCAGCACGGTATCGCCAGCCTTGATGGGCCGACCACTGATCATCAGCGCATTCCACGCCGTGACACCAGCACAGGGCAGCGTCGCCGCTTCAACAAAACTGTGGTTCGCGGGAATGTGTACTGCGTCCTGCTGGTTGAACACCACAAACTCCGCCAGCACACCGTCTACCGGAGAGCCGAGTGCAGGCCGGTCCACTGCTGCCGGCAAACCATCAACATAATTGCGGAAGAACGTGCCGGCCACGCGATCGCCGGTTTTGAAGCGGGTAACACCACTGCCGATGGCCACTACTTCGCCGGCACCGTCAGACAAGGGGATCAGATCGCGGGGCACCGGCCCACCGAAATACTTGCCAAGCGGAATCAACAGATCGCGGAAATTGAGCGAGGCGGCACGCATCGCCACCAGAATTTCGCCGGGGCCGGGCGCGGGTTGGGGCAGGTCAACAGGAATAAGGCCATCAAAGGTGGTGCTGCCGGTTTTTACAACGAATGCTTTCATGCTGCAGATCTCACAAGTATTGCTGGTGTGACGGGATGATAAGGGAAATGGCCCCCGCGATGCTATTATGCGCGTCCCTTAAAAGGGGGCAGAGCCCAACGGGATCTGTCCCCGTGAAGTGATTTTTCTGATGAAAGTCCTTGGCATCGAAACCTCCTGCGACGAAACCGGCATTGCGCTGTACGACAGCGAAGCCGGCATTCTTGCCGAGGTGTTATACAGCCAGATCAAGCTGCACCAACAATACGGGGGTGTTGTGCCAGAGCTCGCCTCGCGTGACCACATCCGCAAAACGCTACCGCTTATTCGTGAAGTGCTGACGCAAGCCAACTGCACCGGCAAAGACCTTGATGGCATCGCCTACACCGCCGGCCCCGGCCTTGCCGGTGCGTTGCTGGTTGGCGCCGCGATCGGTCGTTCACTCGGCATGACCTGGAACATTCCTGTTGTCGGTGTGCATCACATGGAAGGCCATCTGCTCGCGCCGCTGCTGGAACCGAATGCACCGCAGTTTCCATTCGTTGCCTTGCTCGTTTCCGGTGGCCACACCCAGCTTGTTGCAGTAGACGGCATTGGCAAATACAAAGTGATTGGTGAATCGGTGGACGATGCCGCCGGCGAAGCCTTCGACAAAGTAGCCAAGATGCTCGGCCTGCACTATCCCGGCGGCCCTGAAGTTGCCAAGCTCGCACTGCAAGGTACGCCACAGCGTTTCACCTTTCCGCGGCCGATGACCAATCGCCCCGGGCTCGACTTCAGTTTCAGCGGTCTCAAGACTTTCGTGTTGAACACCGTGCAGCAACATACTTTTGATGGCGTCATCGACGCACAGACCAAAGCCGACATCGCGCATGCATTTCAGGAAGCCGTGGCGGGCACGCTGGCCATCAAGTGCCGCCGTGCGCTGCAGCACACGGGCATGAAGACGCTGGTGATTGCCGGGGGGGTCAGCGCCAACACGCGGTTGCGTGAAGTATTGGCGCATATGGCCAAAGAAGAGCAGAGCACGCTCTACTACCCGAAATTGCAATACTGCACAGACAATGGCGCCATGATTGCCTATGCCGGCTGCCAGCGCTTGATGGCCGGGCATGCCGATGATCTCGGTTTTTACGCGCGGCCACGCTGGAATCTGGAAACATTGCCGCCGGTGGCGTAACTTTTTAGATACTTTCAAACACAGGAACCTCCATGGACATCGTTTACATCAAAGGCCTCGAAGTTAAAACCGTTATCGGGGTGTACGAGTGGGAACGCGAAATCAAGCAGCCGATTATCGTGGACCTCGACATGGCCTGCGACATTACCGAAGCCGCGAAAACCGACGACCACATGTATGTACTCGACTACAAAGTGGTGTGCGTTCGCGTCACCGAGTTCATTGAGAAAAGTAACCTGAAGCTGCTGGAAGCAATGGCCGACGAAATTGCCAAACTCGTGCGTAAAGAATTCAAGGTGGAGTGGGTGCGGGTGAAAGTAAGCAAGCCAGCAGCCATCACCGGCGCGAAAGATGTTGGTGTTGTAATCGAGCGCGGCACCCGGCAGCCCGGCGTCACCTGGTAGAGCGGCGGAAAAGAGCAGGGGAGAACCAACCGTGGTGTGGGTAACGCTAGGCCTTGGCAGCAACCACAATGCCGACACCAATCTCGCCAGCGGGCTCGACGAACTACTGCTGCAGTTCCACGACCTCGCGCTCTCGTCCGTATTTCGTAGCAAGGCCAAAGACAGTACTGCGCCCGACTATCTCAACATGGCGGTGGGCATCGACACCGATAGCCCGCTGCAAGAACTGATCAAACTTATCAAGAAGATCGAAGACAAACACCGCCGCGACCGCAGTACACCGAAACCCGCGCACATCACCCTCGACATTGATCTGCTAACGTACGGCGACAAGTCCGGCACCTTCGACAGCACCACAGTACCGCGCCCGGAGATTCTCACTGCTGCGTATGTGTTGTGGCCACTCTCACAGGTTGCTGCGAAAAAGAAACATCCTGTCCTGAAACAAACTTACGCCGAGCTCTGGCAAGCCTTTGACAAGACGCAACAGACCATTGTGCCGGTGGGGTTTACTTGGCACGAACGAGTGATATCGCAAAGCAAGACCTAATTTTTCATTCTGGAAATCCTCCTGCCGGAATGCCAAAACCCCGCTATACTGTGGTACCGCAGCCGGTTTTTAATGGCAGGATTCAAGAGGTGCATCATGCAGCTTGAGAAAATACGCGACGAAATTAATCGTCTTGATTTGACCGATAAATTGCGATTGCTTGACGATATCTGGGATTCCATCGCCAGCAGCAAGAGCGAGCTGCCTATCCCGGAATGGCAGAAACTGGAATTGGAAAAGCGTTACCAGGAATATAAAAGCGGTCAACAGGTATTGCACAACTGGGAAGCTGTGCATGAGGAGATACAAAATAAATACAAATGAACCTGCGTTACACGGATAGAGCGAAGGTTGATCTTGAGGTGGCATTTCTCTGGTACGAAAAACAGAGAGGCGGCTTGGGATTTGAATTTCTGGACTGCATCAAGGAGGCGGTCAGGCAGATCATTGCAGCGCCTGAACTTTACAGGTTTCACTATCGGAACTTTAGGGGCTGTGGCGTCAGGCGATTTCCTTTTACAGTTTTCTACACTATCGAAGAGATGGAATTGGTTGTTCACTCCGTTTTTCCCAACAGGAAAAATCCTGATACAAAGCCCTGAAATAGTCTGAGCTGACGATCGTCATTTTTTGCCGCAGGCTTGTAAATCGCTGAATGGACTCCTCACGCCGCGCGCTCCCCGCTTCAGAACATGCGTGTAGATTTCCGTAGTTTTCACATCGGTGTGCCCGAGCTGTTCCTGCACAGTACGGATATCGGCACCAGACTCCAGAAGATGGGTAGCGAAGGAGTGGCGCAAGGTATGGCTGGTGACGTCTTTGACGATGTCACACTCGGCGGCAGCGCGTTTAATCAATTTGTTTATTGAAGATTCATCCACATGATGCCGGCGCAAATTGTCAGTGCCTGGCTCATAACTCAGGCAAGTAGAAGGAAATAGATAATGCCAACCAATACTGCCGCTGGCTGAAGGATATTTGCGTGCCAGGGCATTAGGCAGCCATACACCGCTATACTCAGTGTTGGCTAAATCTTCTTTGAGCAAGAGTGCAACCTTGTCGATCTGTTTGCGCAGGTAGGGAAACAGTTCAGGTGCGACAGTGACGACCCGGTGCTTGTTGCCCTTGCCACTCCAGACGCGAATCATGCCATGATCGAAATCGATGTTATTAACTCGAAGGCTTACAGCTTCAATACGTCTCAAACCTGAAGCGTAGATCATGGATGCCAGTAGCCACGGGCTGCCGGTTAGCCTACCCAGTAACATGGCGACTTCAGTGCGGGTAAGAACCACTGGCAGTTTGCGCTGGCGGGTAGCCTTGTTGAAAAACCCAAGTTCACCCAATGGCTTGCAGAGATATTTGTTGTACAAATAAGCTAGTGAGTTGAGGGCAACTTTTTGCGTAGCAACGGAAACGTGGCGATCGTTTGCCAGAAAAGTGAGAAAAGCCATCACTTCACCAGCGCCCAGCTCCTGTGGATGCCGCTTCTTATGGAAACGAATGTAGTAGCGAATCCAGTACAGGTAGCTATCGACAGTGCGTTTGCTGTAGTGGTGCGCCAGCATGTGCCGGTACAGGGCTGCCATGAAGGGGGAGGGAGCCATGCTTCGAATCCATTCGAATGAGAGACCACAACATAGTCAGAGACGGCCTTTTATTCCAATCTATTTAAGGCCGACGGCCTTCTAACAAGATCGCCAGAAAATTTGTTCTAAAATTCGATAGGAAAAACAGCAAGGTATGAATTAAGCTCAGAACAACCAAAAAATAAAAGGCCGCCCGCTAATAAATATTAAAAGGCCGGTGAGGCCTTTTTAACGAACTGTTAGGCGGCACCGATGACCCTCAACTTAGAATTGATAATAGCTATTGCTGGCATTGGGATTAGCTCCGTCATTGCGATCATCGGCTTGTTTCAGAATGCGCTTGCGGTTCGCAAGAGCAACAGAATAGCTATTTCAACCAAACTAGTTGAGGGGTCAAAACTTCTGAGCGACGAGTTAACCGCAAGGTGTCGGTCATATCAGCTTTACTTGGCAGAACTCAAGGAAGCAGAGG
>CAMDML010000055.1 GCA_945902215.1 Klebsiella pneumoniae
TATCAAGAGCTGGCGGCGTGAGTCAGCTGGCATATCCGCCAACTCTGCGGCGCGCTTGTAGAAAGCAGGCATATCGCCGCCCATCTGTGCAAGCAGCGCGGTAAAGGCAGGCACCAGATTATTATAGGTAGTCACGGTGGCGAGCTGCGCATTGTTCAGCTCACCTGCGAACCAGGAGTCATAGCCGCTGTAGCCCTGCCACTGCGTTTTTACTATGGCGTAATCGGCACGCAACTTTTGCAGACGCTGTTCTTTTGCCCACTGCATGTCTGCAATGGTTGCAGTGCCGGCATACAACTCGCGCAAATCGTTTGCTGCCGTCTGCACCAGTTCGACAAACTGCTGATGCCGCGTCAGTTCCGTTTGTATTGCTGCTGCCAGTTCCGCACGCCGCTCAGCATTTGCCATGTTTGCCTGCAGCCAACGGCGCTGGCCTTCACGTTCCACCGCGGTGGCGAAGCTCTCGTTGAATTCGGTATCGCCGGGAAGGTAGACCACTTGATGCGCCAGTTCGTGAAATACCAGTGCGGCGAGCTGATGCTCCTGACGATTGAGAAGCGTATTGAGCACAGGATCGGAGAACCAACCGAGCGTCGAATACGCGGCAATGCCACCCACATAGACATCCAGACCTTCGGCACGCAGGTCATCGGCAAAAGCGCGGGCGGTTGCTTCTGCGAAATAGCCCCGGTAACTCACACAACCTGCTACGGGGTAGCACCAGGTTTGCGGGTCCAGCGAAAATACAGGCGCAGCGAACACATTCCACACCACGAAGGGGCGCTCAAGATCAACATAGGTGGAATATTGGGACTCAACCGGCAAACCCAGCACGTCAGCCGCGAAGCGCCGGATGTTGGCGATTTCGTTGAGACGAGTCTTAAGTTGCGGATCAGTGGCAGGGTCGTTCAGCAGGCGGTCGATCTTCTGCCGGTGAGTGAGGATGTAGAGCTGGCCCGAAACGGCCTGGCTGTAATAACCGAGAGTATCGCAAGCACTGAGCAGAAGGCTCGCCGCGACTGCTATCAATGCCCTGAGCCTGAATGCGCGTGACTTGCCAGCGGTAGTCGGTGTGGCGCGCATCAGCCTTACTCAGCTCCCTTTTCTGCTACCTCGTCTGCTACCTCGTCTGCCACCTCGTCTACTACCTCGTCTACTACCTCGATTTCATACAGGGAGGACCAGAGCTTGCCGGTTACAAACAGGCGTTCTGCTTCTGCGTCCCAGGCAATGCCGTTCAGCACAGCGTCCGTTGCATGTTGCTGATGCAGGCCGCTCAGGTCGAGTTTACCGGTGACATTACCGGTAGCAGGATCAATGCGCACAATGAAATCGGTGTACCAGATATTGGCCCACACTTCGCCGTTGATGTATTCCAGTTCGTTGAGCCGGTCGAGCGGCACACCCTCTTCAGTCACCGTGATGCGCTTTGCCACCACCTGTGTTTCCGGATCCAGAAAGCGCAAAACAGCAGTACCGTCGCTGACAATCAGATACCCGCCATCGTGGGTAATACCCCAGCCTTCGCCGGGCAGGAAAAAGGTTTTCTGGAGATCGAAGCTGGCGCGGTCATAGACAAACCCCAGCTGCGATTGCCAGGTGAGCTGATAGATCCGCTCACCCATAATGGTGATGCCTTCGCCGAAATAGAGGTTGCCCAGATTTCGGCGCTGCAAGATTTCACCACTGTCCAATGCAACGCGCCGCAAGGATGACTGCCCGTTGCGCCCGGTGCCTTCATACAGCTCACCATCAAGCACCACCAGTCCCTGGGTGAACGCTTGTGGATCGTGCGGAAAGGTATTGACGATGCGTACGGTAGACACCGGCACATCAGCACATGCGGTGACGCTGACCAGAGCCAGCAGCACGGCAAACAAACCAGAGCGTTTCAAGCAACAGCTCCTAAATAACCGTGAGCAGCACGCACACCAGTGAACCAACGATCATCAGTGCACTGGGGCCAAAGCTCAGGAGAAAACCGGCGGACCTTGTTTGCGGATCATTGATATAAGCACGGGCGTACAGCGCACGACCGATCAGGTAGATGACCCCGAGGAAAGCTGCGATTTCACTGCCATACCAGCCAAGGGAATCAGCCAGCCAGGCGTACGAAAATGCAGCGGGAATAAACACAATCAGTTGTTCCAGTGTGTTCATCTGCACGCGCATATGGCGCTCGAACACCGGATGACCGGACATTGCTGGCGCCTTGACCCCATATTTCATGCGCGCATTGCCGACTTGAGCCGAGAACACGATGTACTGGATCAGCGCCAGCATGACAATCAGGATGACAAGTTCCATGAGCAGCCCTCTCTGGTAGTTTTGGGAGTTCCGTGGCATCCATGAATCTGGAAGCCACAGGATTGCATTCTAGCGCTTTATTGCTTTATTCCATCGCGTCGCTCTAGCGTTTGATTGCCGCAAGCGAAAGTGCTGCCAGATCGCCCAGTTGCTTCGGGGTCTTGCCAATGCGTGCCTGCACATTGAGACCGGCATACAGGGTCATCAGCACATCCGCTGCGCTGTCGGCATTCAAGCCTTTGGCCAATTGCTTGCCTTTCTCCAGTTCGCGGGTTCGGGCTGCCAGTGGCTTGCGGATATTGTTAAGTGAATCCTTCAACCGTTTCTGGATTTCAGTGTTCCAGACAATACTTTCGCACACGGAGTTAACGAGCAGACAACCCAGTACGCGCTGCTTTGCCGGGGCATTGACTACGGCCGCGTCGAAGAAGTTTGCAATGGCTTTGTCTGCTTTCAGGGCTTTGTCACCCAGGGTGGCATCGATTACGGCTTTGAGTTTGCCGTTGTAGCGGTCCACGCAGGATTTGAAGAAGGTGTCTTTGTCGCCAAAGGAGTTATAGAGCGTACCGCGGTTGATATCGGTGGCATCCAGCAGCTTCTGTACGGAGCTTGCTTCGAAGCCTTCACGCCAGAATTGTTCGGTTGCGCGCTCCATTACCACTTCATATTGAAATTCTACTGGTCTGGCCATGATTACTGAAAAACCTCTTGGATTTTGGTTGAGATTAGACAGCTGGGAAATAGTGGGAATTTCGTGAATTTACCGCATTTCCCGGCTGCCGACGGGGTGCGAATTCTAGTACAGAAATTATGCGCAAACCAGTTAATAAACCGATTGGTTCAGCGTGGAGACGCACTGTTGTGGCGCGGGTTCTGGACACCCACTTGGGTTGAACGTGTTGCATAACTTCTGATGGGAGGGCCTGGCCGGGGATGTCAAGCTCTGCGCGGGTTCCGAAAGATCAACCAAATGAAATGAGGAAGGCTTGCCGTGTCTGGTCTAACTTCGAACTGACACACACGGGAATTCAAGTTGAAGCTTGAGGGGACGACTTGGGGTGACGTTTTGCGGCCGAACAGCGAAGGAAGCGCACTTTACCGGGTTGCGTCCCGGCAAGGGTTAGTTGTGCGCTGCGGGTCGGTCCTGAGCGGAGGTGCAAAACGTCACCCCAAGGCGGCCCTTGCACTGTAGCAGCGCATTCAAAAAACCCGAGTGGGTGTCCAGAACCCACTCAGAGCACAAGCTCAACCACAAATCCCATCAACGCGCCAAAGACACCGCCCCAGACCACCAGCCAACCCAGATGCTTGCGAATCATCTGCTGCATGATTTCCTTGACGAGCTGCGGCGTAAGTTCTTCGAGGCGCCTCTCAACAATACTTTCCACTTTGGTCAGCAACACCTGCGAAGAATGGCTGCCAAACTGCGCAATAAATTCTTCGTCGTTGCCGACTTCAGACAGATAGGCCTGCATACGCTTTACAAATGGTTCGCGCAAACCATCCAACCTTTTGGCGCCGCCCACCATGGAAAGCATCGTGGCGAACGAAGACTGCATGATCACTTCCACCAACGCATCAAAGGCTTTGTTGATATCCACCCTGACAATAATGCCGTCAACCAGAGCCCGCGTAGCACCATCCTTGCCGGCGCCCTGACTGAAAAACAGACGAATGTTCTCTGGATTGAAGAATTGTTCCATCACCAGCTCGCGGATGCCGATCTTGAACTCCTCGAAACGCGCCGGAATGACGCCGGAACCATAAAGGAAGGGCACACGTTCGAACAACATGTAAATGGCCATCCAGTTCGTGAATGCACCCGACATTGCGTACAAGCCGGTGGTCAGCACCACTTGGCCGACTTCGCCCGGTATCAGGAAGCCCGCCAGTGCCAGCAGCACTGACAACAGGTTGGTCAAAAAACTCTTGTCCAGCAATGTGTCCAATAACTTTTCCGGCATGTCAGGGTTCCTGGGTATCAGCTGACTCCGGCGCTTCGAAACCGGCCGCAGGATTTTCCCAGGGACCGTCGAGCCGGTAAATTACTGTAGCGAAATCCGCCACTTCTTCAGCGAAGATAAGACTGGCGACATAGGTGCTCAACGCAACCGGCCAGGAAACAAGCAACCCGGCCAGCAACGACAGGTTCTGCCCCAGCGGAATCTGAACTTCCATATCAGCCGCAATGGTTTCCTGCGCAAGATCGATCTCACCGTTGATGCTGATCTTGCTCGAGGGTCCATCGATGACTGCAGGACCATTGGTGGTGACCACGCCGCGTACCAGCGCAAGATTGCCGCTGATGCTGTCGAAGTTGTAGCCGCTCTGGAAAATATCAGAGAAATCGAGCTGCAGGCGCCGCACCAGCGCTTCGAAATTCAGCGCCCCGAATACTCTGGCTGTGCCTGCCTGAATATCAACGAAGCGGCCGTTGCGGATATCGAGAAGCAACTGTCCGCTCGAATCCTCAAGCGAAAATGCCAACGGCGAGCCGTTCCATTGCAGCGTGCCGCTGAAACTCGCCTGTTTGCTTTCGACGTTGGCGTCGTGCCCCCAGCGCGGCAGCACCTGCGCAAGATCAACGGCACTGAACACACCGTTGAAGCTGCTGGTATGCATGCCGCTGTTGTAGCGCCAGTCAATATTGGCACCACCCGTGAGCGCTTGATCAGTAATGCTGGAATCCGGCGCCTGCATCCGGAAATCGGCAATGGTTGCGCCGCTGTTGTCGGGGCGGTAAAGGAAACTGAACGCGCCCAGACCCTGTTCGCCTATGTTCAGCTCCGCAGTGGCGAAATCGAAGGGAGGCAGCGTGCTAGGGTCAACTGCAGCCAGCAAGTCGACTTCTGCTGCTGCCAGCGGCGTGCCCTCTGCGTCGAGTTCCGGTTCGGGGCGCGGCGGAAACCGCAGATAATCGAGATTCACGTTCCACGGATCGGCGTTCATCGGAATCGTTAAATGGCCACGCAGTAGCGCATTGGCGCCATCAATCTGCCAGCCGTCAGTGTCGACCTGCACCTGCACACTGATGTCCTCGAATTGCTGGCCAGCAATTTCCAGCAGCTCTACATTGACATCGATGAGCCTGAGGTATTCCGCGAGCGGCCGCTGCACTGTGCCGGCCTTGGTGGCCAACTCATCCGCAACCGTCTCCCATTGTTCATAATTGAAATATGGCAGCTCGCCGTTGAGCAAAAGACCTGGAGTGTCTGTGTCTGACTGCCTGATATTGAAATCACGATTACGATCACCGAAATACACCTGACCACGGTCGATGCCGCCATCGTCAAGCACCAGTTGTGCCGACAGGACATCCGCATAGCTCGCCGTCAACAATTGGCCCCTATCCTGAAAGGCCAGATTCAGTTCAATGTTGGCACCCTCGTCAACCGTCTGGGTGAAGGGTCTGGGCAAGCTGCTCTCCATGCCCAATAAATCGGAAGTCAGATTCAAGCGCGTGCGGATGCCATCAGCCCCCGCGCGATGCAAAATGTCGAGCATTGCGCCATAGCTGATTTCACCCTGCGAGTAATCAAGCAGGTTACGCACAAATGCAGGCTGCAGTGGCCAAGCTTGCAGCGCGGTGACCGACGCATGGCCACGACTCGTGATCCGGGTACTGGGGCCAGCCACCACATCTACATTGGTCTCAATGCCAACCACAATTGGAAAATCAAACAGCCGCGCACTGAGGGCATTCGCGGTCAACCCGCTTGCGGAGTGGTAGCGCACAGGCCCGTTGATGGCGCTGATTGTCAACGCGTAATCCGGCAGCGCCAGTTCGCTGTCCGTGCTTAGCACATTCACATCAATGATGCGTTCCGCCTCACCCGCTGCAACATTGCCACTGAGCGGGATATCGAGCGCAATGTTGATTGCGATCTGGCCGCTAGCCTGCCAATTGTCGATGAAGGGGCCGATAGCATTGCGCACTGGGGATTCACGTAAAAAGGCGAGACCAGTGCCGGTGTCAGTACTCGCGGTACCGCGGACAGTCAGCAGAGAACCGCCGGCGGGCGCTGGCAGCACGGTGCCAAGGGCGGGATTGAGGGCAATGCCGGCAATGCTCGCCGCCGACGTTTGCACGGTGACATTGCCGTCGCGCACAACGACATCGGCCATGATGTTTTCCAGTGGCGGCCAGTCCGGCAAAAACTGCAGACTGCCATTGTCAACGTGATACCAGGTGGCGAAGGTGTTTGATGCGGGTGGCGCGTTCGGCACAGTCGATGTCCGCATCATGAAGCCGCTGTCGTAGACGCGACCACTTTGCAGCGCTGCTTGCAGCCAGTCCATTGTCGGCCGGATAGGCGCAAGCGTGGGCAGATAGGCAGAGCGCAGGGCCACATCCATGGTGCGCATGCCGACCAGCAAGCTGAATTCGGAGACCTGTTCCCCGGCTGCGTCGAGGCTGCTGTACAAATCAAACTGAACACGGCCGTCCAAGCTCTTGTTGAGAGTGCTGTTGCGCACATCAATCGCGGTGCTGCCAACGCGGAAGCTGTCGTCATTCACCAGCCAGTGCACACGCGTATTCAAGTGATCGTAATGCCAGGCTTCCGCGAACATGTGCGGCAGATGCAGGTCAATGTCGTTACTGTCAACTTCAGCGAAACCGCTTCGGTCATCCATTTGCAGGTAGCCCTGCAACCCGCGTCCTGACGGCGCGCCACCCCAGGCCTGCACTGCCACATCAGTCAGGTTGGCGCGCAACAGGAAGCTGCCCGGCATTGCACCATCGCGCGCCGTTTCAAACTGTACATTGCGGAGAAACCCTTGCGGAGCAAGCGTATCGAGAATGCTCGCGACATTGGCAGGCAGCTCAACTGTGGTCTCCACCAGCTGCCGCAACATGCCCAGTTCGAGCGAGCCGGCGCGCAGAGTCACCGCATTGCCGCCTGATGCAGAGAAGCTCATTTGCAGCGACGGTATTTCCCACGGGGTTTGCTGCCAGTCGAAAGCCATGTTCGCGAAGCCAAGGTCCCAGCCGGGAGCCAGACTCGCATCGGCATAAACAGGGCGTGCATACCCGCTGAATGAGGCATTTTCCAGGGTGACCCTACGCTGCGTTGCAAGATGCACGGCGGCTGCGTTCAATTCTTTCAACTCCGTACGCACCTGCTGCACGCCATTCTGGTCGGCATCAAGCCACACGCTCCCGCCCACGCGCAGATTCTGCAACTGCCAGCCACCCGTTTCCCGCGCAGCAAGCAAGGGGCCCAGTTCGAGCGCTTCGGTATTGGCATACAGCCTGGCCATGAACACGGCGCGCGGATCACCTTCCAGATTCAGTGCCACATGCGCAGGGTTTTGCTGACCGTTAATGCGAAACTGGCTTTGTGCATCGTGCAGGTTGCCGCGATTTCGCAACTCGAGGTACAGCGAATCGATGGTCACAGCACTGCCATCAGCACGCTGCAGGTGCAGGGTCGCTTCGGCCAGCCCGATGCCACGGGTCTCCAAAATGAAATCGAGAATCTGCTGCGAGTAATCCGGGCTGTTGCCCCCGGCAAGTCCCGCCAACATCCAGCGGCCGTTGGCGTCTTCCTGCAAGGTAAGGTGCAGTTCCTTGGCATAGATGCTGCGGATAACCGGCCGGGCATCCAGCAGACTGGCGATCGCATCAAGCTCAATCGTGAGCTGTTGAATGCCGTGTTGCGATGCCGTATTGCCGGTAACCAGCGTGAGTTCGCGGATTTCCAGCGTTGGGCTGAACCGAAGCCAGCCACCTCGCAAGTCGCCAATGGTGACGGTTGCCCCCAGCAGTTGCGCAAGCTGCGTCTCGACTTCTGCAACCTGCCCGCCCACGCGCGCCATCAGCAGACGGCCGCCAGTGGTGTAGACCGCGAGCAAGACAACCAAGGTGACGGTGAGATGCCATAGCCGCCGCAGGATACGGAGATGCAAACGCCGTTTGACCCGCTTCGGCGTCATCAGTACATCACCACATCGAACTGTTCGGTGGTGTACATGGCTTCAACCTGGAAACTGATGCTCTTGCCGGTGAGCTGTTCCAGATCAGCGACCGAAGCCGACTCTTCGTCGAGCAGCCGGTCCACCGCTTCCTGTGAGGCCCGGACTAGTAGCGCGCTATTCTCGAAGGCACGCGCAACACGCATGATTTCGCGAAAAATCTCGTAGCAAACTGTTTCTGCAGTTTTGATGCTTGCTCGCCCTTTGCAGGCAGGACATTCGTGGCACAGGATCTGTTGCAGACTTTCGCGCGTGCGCTTGCGTGTCATTTCCACGAGGCCGAGCTCAGAGATCGGCGAAATACGGGTACGCGCAGGATCGCGCTCCAGCGCTTTGACCAAGGTGCGCAACACCTGGCGCCGATGTTCTTCATCGACCATGTCGATGAAGTCGATGATGATGATGCCGCCGATGTTGCGCACTTTGAGCTGCCGGGCGATTGACTTGGCCGCTTCCAGGTTGGTTTTATAGATGGTTTCTTGCTGGTTGCGGGAACCGAGGAAGGCGCCAGTGTTTACATCAACAGTGGTCATCGCCTCGTTCTGGTCGATAACAAGATTACCACCTGACTTCAGGCGCACGGTGCGGCTGAGCGCCTTGTGGATTTCTTCCTCGATACCAAAAACTTCAAACAGGGGCCGCTCGCCCTGATAGAGCTCTATGTTCTTTTCGATTTCGGGAATGAACTCGCGCGCGAACTGCAGCACCTCTTCATGAATCTGTGCATCGTCTATGCGGATGCGTTCCACCTGTGGCCTGAGCAGGTCACGCATCGCACGCACATACAGCACGAGGTCGCGATAAATCACGCGGACATCCTTTGCCTCTCTTGCTTCGCCGATGCGCCGGGACACGGCTTCCCACACACGACGCAGAAAGTGGATATCTGCCAGCATTTCGCTCTCGTGGACACCTTCGGCGGCCGTGCGCAGGATGAAGCCGCCCCGGTCCAGCAGATTTTCCTGAGTCACGCAGTTGCTTAATGCAGTGAGCAGCCGCTGCCGTTCCTCTTCGTTTTCGATTCGCTGGGAAATCCCGAGGTGTTTGGTGTGCGGCAAGTGCACAAGGTAGCGTGCGGCGATCGACAGATGCGTCGTCAGGCGCGCGCCTTTCGTGGCAATGGGTTCCTTGACCACCTGCACCACGAGATGCTGACCTTCGTGCAACAACTGCGCGATGGACGGCTCCTCCAGCTGCTGCAGCTCAAATCCGTCGGGGCCAAGCAGGGCGATATCGGCGGCGTGGATGAAACCAGCGCGTTCAAGACCGATCTCGACAAAAGCAGCCTGCATGCCCGGCATCACGCGCACGACTTTGCCGTAGTAGATGTTGCCGACCGGACCGCGCTTGTTGTTGCGCTCAATATAAATTTCCTGCAACAGGCCCTGCTCGGTGAGCGCCACCCGCGTTTCGCTGGGACTGTTATTGATCAGGATCTCGACACTCATGCGGCCACCCCGCTATTTGCGCGCAGTGGACTGACCCCAAAACGCTGCAACAACTGCAGAGTTTCGAACAGAGGCAGCCCCACTACTCCGCTGTAACTACCTTCGATGCGGCTAACGAACATGGCACCCACACCCTGCACGGCATACGCGCCGGCTTTGTCACGCGGTTCGCCGGTGGCCCAGTAGGCATCGATTTCGTTTTCCTGCAGGAGCCGGAACTGGACACTGGTGCTGACCAGCGTGGTTTCCACATTGTCATGCCGGCCGATGGCAACGGCAGTAAGCACCTGATGCGTCTGCCCTGACAGCAGTGTCAGCATGTACCGGGCCTCCGTCAGAGTTGCCGGCTTGCCCAGAATCTGCCCGGCGCAAACGACCGTGGTGTCTGCTGCCAGCACCGGCAAGGGCAGAATACAGCGCGGGTCGCGCAGCGCGGCCAGAGCTTTTTCCCGGGCCAGGCGGGTCACATAGACCTCTGCGCCTTCCCCGGGGAAGGGGCTTTCATCAATTTCCTGCGCCAGCAGAACCGGGCTCAGACCCACCTGTGCCAGCAATTCACGGCGGCGCGGGGAGGCCGAGGCGAGATAGAGCTGTGCTTGGGGGGAACCGGGTTGCATGCAGTTCAGGTCGGCTTGGCAAACATCTGGAAAAGGGGGCGTCTGGAAAAGGAGGGGCATTATCCCCCATAAGCCGGAATCGGGGCTATGCGTCAGTTATGCCCGTAAGCGGCTGAACAGGCACTGAATTATCGCTTTACCTAACAGATCGGGCCTGTTGCCGGAATGCCGCTGTCACTATACTGCCACGATCTGCACGCTCCCTGACCCCATACGCATGACTCAGCTCCGTTTCAAAAACCGCAATCTGGCTCTGCAAGCCCATGAGAGCGTCCTCGACTGCTTGCTGCGCAACGGTGAGGCCATTCCCTACGCCTGCAAAGCGGGTATGTGCCAAGCCTGCCTGATCCGCGCGGTGGACTGCGAGGCCACGGCGGAATCACGCAAATGGATCAAACCGGCGCTGCAAGCCCGGGGTTACACGCTGGCCTGCCAGTGGGTTCCGGAAAATGATGCCGCCGCCGTGCTGCCCAGCGTGGAAGAGTTCTCGGTAGCGGTGCGCATCAGTGAGCTGCAGCCACTGAACCCACAGGTCCAGCGTGTGCGCCTGCAACCGGAAGACCCTGCCCGGATGTTCGCATACCGCCCCGGCCAGTATCTGACGCTGATCAATCCCGAAGGGTGCGTGCGCAGCTATTCAATCGCCAACGATTTTGAGCTCGACCATTTTGTGGAACTGCACATCTCCACTACAACCCATGGTGAATTCACTCGCTGGTTATTCACCAAGGCACATACCGGCATGCTGCTGCATATGCGCGGCCCCGCCGGTGACTGTTACTACAGCAATCTGGAGGGTAACGCCCATCCGCTTTTGCTGGCTGGCACCGGCACGGGGCTCGCGCCCCTCTACGGCATTGCGCGCGATGCGTTGCGGCAACAACACACAGGAAGTATCCATCTGTATCACGGCGGCCGCACCGCCGCGCAACTCTATTACGTCAATGAGTTGCAGCAACTCGAACGCGAGCATCCCCAATTCCATTACCACCCCTGTGCGGCAGAAGCAGAAAAAATTTCTGGAAATACCCCTGGCCTGTTGCAGGGCCGGCTCGAGCCACTCATCGCAGCCGGACACGACACAGCCTTGCTGCCACAAACCCGCATCCATCTCTGCGGCGCTCCTGATTTCGTCCACGGCATGCGCAAGCGCCTGTTCCTGAAAGGTGCGCGTTCCGGAAACATTCATTGCGATCCTTTCACAGAACGCAGCGTTGCCTGACACGGAGCAAACCCCATGAATGCGCTCGCAGAATTTACCAACAGTTTTTTCGGCTGGATTGCCGCGCTATTGTTCAACGTGTTCATCATCGCGATGGCAGTGTTGGTTATCACCGCCATCGTGTTCTACATCAGCGACATCACCCAAACCCAGCACACAATCCGCCGCAACTACCCGTTGATCGGCCGCTTCCGTTATCTGTTCGAGAAACTCGGCGAATTTTTCCGCCAGTATTTCTTTTCGGCAGATCGCGAGGAACTGCCGTTCAACCGCGCGCAACGTTCGTGGGTGTACCGCGCCGCGAAGAACATCGACAACACGCAGGCCTTCGGCTCCACGCGCGATAACGACCGCGAAGGCCACATTTTGTTCGTCAATTCCGGCTATCCGACTCTCGAAGAGGAAGCCACCCAGATCGAAGCCATCACTTTCGGTCCGAATGCGCGCAACCCGTACAGCAGCAGTTCAATTTTTAACATTTCCGGGATGAGCTATGGCGCCATTTCGAAACCGGCGGTGCAGGCACTGTCACGCGGCGCAAAGATGGCCGGCTGCTGGATGTGTACCGGCGAAGGCGGCCTCAGCGATTACCATCTGGAAGGCAACTGCGACATCATCTTCCAGATCGGCACCGCCAAGTACGGCGTGCGCGATGCTGACGGCAACTATGACTTGGACAAACTGAAGCGCATCGCCACGCTGCCACATGTGCGCATGGTGGAGCTGAAATTGAGCCAAGGGGCAAAACCGGGCAAAGGCGGCCTGCTGCCGGGCGTAAAGGTCACGCCGGAAATCGCCGGTATTCGCGGCATTCCGGCTGGCAAGGCTTCGATCAGCCCCAATCGCCACACCGAAATCGGCAACAGCCGGCAGTTGCTCGAACGCCTGGCGTGGCTGCGCGAAATCACCGGCAAACCCACCGGCATCAAGGCCGTACTTGGCGACGAATCATGGATCGACGACCTCCTGCAAACTGTGCATGAGATGGGTGCGGAAATGGCGCCGGACTTCATCACATTGGACAGTGCCGACGGCGGCACCGGTGCCGCGCCGATGACACTGATCGATGACGTGGGGCTGGGGTTGCACGAATCACTGCCAATGCTGATCGACAAGCTGATCGAATACCGGTTACGCGACCGCATCCGTGTGATCGCCTCGGGCAAGTTGATCAATCCTTCCGATGTCGCCTGGGCGCTCTGTGTTGGCGCCGACGCTATCAACAATGCGCGTGGCTTCATGTTTTCACTCGGCTGCATCCAGGCGATGCAGTGCAACAAGAACACCTGCCCCACCGGCATCACCACGCACGACCCGAAACTGCAGCGGGGCCTCGTTACCAGTGACAAGGCAGAACGCGTGGCGAACTATCAGAGAAACATGATCAAGGAATTGAACATGATCGCGCATTCCTGCGGTGTGCCCAACGCACGGCATTTGACACGGAAGCATGCACGCGTAGTGCAGAGCCCGTGTTCGAGTATCAGTCTGGTGGAGTATTACAGGCGCAGTCGGTAGCGCGGCTCAGAGATTGGCTGCCTGCCACGCAACGACCGCGCTGAACGGTACGTTGCCGCCAAAGAGATCTAGCGCGCTGCCGATCGTCAGATCCACGCGCCCCTTGCCCAACTTGTTGACCCGGTCGAGATCTGCGAGGGCATGGACACCGCCAGCGTAGGTCACCGGTAGCGGGCAATGCTCACCGAGCATCACGATCAATTCTTCCTGAATGCCCTGCCGCAATCCTTCCACATCGACCCCATGCACCAGAAATTCAGCGCAGCTATCAGTGAGCTTTTGCAACAGCGCGGCATCAACCTTTTCGTCCGTGAATTGCTGCCACCGATCCGTGACCACATGAAAATGGCCATCGCGTTGGCGACAACTCAGATCCAGCACCAGCCGCTCGCGGCCAACGGCGGCAACCAGTTTGTCGAGCTTGCCATAGTCGATGCGTCCGGCTGAAAACACAAAGGAGGTCACGATAACGTGGCTGGCGCCCGCATCAAGAAACAGCGCGGCATTCTGTGGATTCACCCCGCCGCCGTATTGCATGCCACCGGGCCAGGCCCGCAGCGCGGAGAGCGCTGAGTCCTGATTGCCCATACCGAGCGCTATGACATGCCCGCCCGGCAGCTGCGAATCCCGGTACAGCGCTGCATACTCGGCGGGTGCCAGGTCGCTGGTAAAGTTGGTGCGCAGATTCGCGGCATTCTTCTCGTCGAGCGATCCGCCCACGATCTGAACGACCTTGCCGTTGTGCAGATCAATGCAGGGGCGGAATCTCAATTATTGCGCGCTCAGTTCGTTGAAAAACACCGTGACGAAGTCGTCGCCGGCAGTAGCGACACCGCCCGCCCACTGTGCGTCGAACTCAGCGGTAGGCTTGCTGGCCTTGATCTGGTCGAGCGTATTGCCTGCGGTAATGCCGGCCTGCACACGGTCGCGGATCGTGATGAACATGGCAAGCTGTGACTGCACATCACTGCGCTTGCTCAGCACACCGTGGCCCGGAAGCAACACGGTATTGTCGTCTGAAATATCGAGCAGAGTCTGGTAGACCGCCAAAATGCCGAGCAAGCTGCCACCGCCGGGAACATCAGCACGCGGATAGCTTGTAGTGCGGAATACATCTCCGGTGTGAATGATATTGGCTTCCTTGAAGAGCACAACGGAGTCGCCGTTGGTATGGGCCGGCGCAACATGCAGGGCATGAATACTCTGGCCATTGAGATGGAAATCAAGCGTGTCGGCGAACGTGATCACGGGCAAGCCAATCTGCTGCTCAGCGGTCAGAGCCTTCGTCAAATCACCGCCGTTAAAACCGTTGGTGAGATTGATGCGCACGTTTTCATTGGCAATGATGACCGCGCCAGCAGTGCCGAGGATGGTGTTGCCGCCGGTGTGGTCGCCGTGGTGGTGGGTGTTGAACACAAAACGAATTGGTTGATCGCTGATGCCGCGAATCGCAGCAATGATTTTTTCCGACAGTGGTGCGAACTGGTCGTCGATGATGAATACGCCGTCAGCGCCGACCGATACGCCGATGTTGCCGCCCTGCCCGGTCAAATAATAAAGACCGTCGGTCAGCTGGTGTGCCACGACTTCAACTGCACTGTAATCCGGTGCCGCGGGTTGCGCCTGTGCCATGGACGCTGTGAGTGCAAGTGCAAGCATTGCCTGACTGGACAAAAAGTGTGTTCTTTTCATTTGCGGATCCCCTCCGAGTGAAAAAGAGCCGGTAGCATACCCCAAATTGCGCACGGCTTTACACCCAGCCCTTTGCCTGTCCTTAACCCCGTTTTTATCCCCTGTTTACTTCCTTTTTATCCCCGTCTCACGGCAGCCAAACTAGTTGTATTTTGCAATTGCGGGGTCTGTGTCACTGTGGCAGACTGCCAGTCACCACTGCAACCCAACGCGAGCGTTATGTTGCCATCAAGCCAGAGTCTCCGGCTTGCTGCGGCACTCCCCCAAATGTCATCCGCACTCTGCAGATGGCCAGAGACGGGAACCGCAACCGAGATGAGACTCCTGATCCTGCATAGAGTGCCCGAGTGCCGCAGCGCGGCCAGGAGGGTACTCGTCACCGCCTAAAAAACCTCTTACTAAATCATCGCACTCAAAACCCGGGTTTGCAGCTCTCTCCGGCACTCTTGCGTTCGTTTGCCGGTCCGCGCGCCAAGCCTTGTTCTGCCAGGCAGTTCCAGACGTTCAAGCAACAGTTTATTCCAGCGGAGGCAGTATCTATGGCAAAAAGATCTCATGTTAAACGCCAAACTAAATTCCAGGGCGAACACGAGGCAACCGTCCAGTTACGGGGCAACAATTTTCATGACGGCAAACGCGGCAAGGACACGCGCGGCCGCCACAAGCGCAAACCGCACGAAGAACCAAGCAACATCGTTGATCTCGTTGCCCACAGCAACCAGGTTGACACCGCTTACGCTCCGCATCGCACCAAAGCCCCATTGCAGGCCCAAACCCCTGCGCAACAGCTTTACATCAATGCCATCAAGAATCATTGCCTGACTTTCGGTATTGGCCCTGCCGGTACCGGCAAATCCTATTGCGCCGGAGCGCTGGCTGCTGAAGCGCTGGAATCAGGCCGCATAGAACGCATCATCCTGACCCGTCCGGCGGTGGAAGCCGGCGAACAGCTCGGTTTTCTGCCGGGCGAGGTGGAAGAAAAATACGCGGTCTACATCGACGCCTTCCGCGACATTCTCAACGAACGCCTCGGCCGCGGCGTTGTTGATTACTGCCTGCGCCACGGGCGCATCGTGGGTGCTCCGCTCGCCTACATGCGCGGCAAGACCTTCAACAATAATACTTTCGTGATTCTCGATGAAGCGCAGAACACGAGCCCGGCCCAGATGAAAATGTTCTTGACGCGTATCGGCGAAAATTCGAGGGTGGTGGTCAACGGCGACATCCGCCAGAGCGACATCCGGGGGCCGAACGGTCTGGAGGACGCCATCAACAAGGTGCGCGGCCTGCCCGGTGTGCACATCCATGCCTTTGAACGGACCGACATTGTGCGCAGCGGTCTCGTGAAACATATATTGGATCGTTATGAACCTGAGTGACATGAACCTCCTCCACTAAGCTAGAGGGGACAGACCTGTTTGTAGGGTCTGTCCCCGACTCAGTTTTGCAATGTCTCAGTTTGTATCTGCCGAGAAAGAATTTCTCCAGGTCACTCGTTTTTGCATCAGCGTAAGGTCGCACCTGGGTAGTCTCCGCTCGGTCGCTTACGCTCCTCGCCGGAACCACCCAGTCGCAACCTCTCCGGTATGGCGCGCGAGTGTCCTTTCCGGACGGATTACCGCGCTTCCCGTATAATCTTGCGCCTTGTATGTCTTGCGGGCTCATCCATGAACAGTCTGGATCAACAGGTAATCGAACAGCTCAGCGGCTGGCTTGAAGCGGGCAAGCGCTGCTGGCTGTGCACGATTATCGAAACGTTCGGCTCTTCACCGCGGCCGGTGGGTTCATTGCTGGTCTGCAATGAGGACGGTCTGTATTGCGGCTCACTTTCTGGCGGCTGTGTGGAGGACAACCTGCGCGACAGCATCCGCAAGGGTGAACTGGCGCAGAGCAAACCGGAGCGCATCCGGTACGGCGTTACCGTGGAGGATGTGTTGCGCCTCGGTCTGCCCTGCGGCGGAAGTCTGGAAGTCGTCATCGAACCTATCGCGCCAACGCAAGCGGGCCTGTACCGGGAACTCGCCACAAAGATCGCGGCACGCGCATTGGTCACGCGTATCGTAGATCTCAATACCGGCGCCGCCACTTTGCGCGCTGCCCCAGTATTCAAACGCCTGACTTGCACCGACAACACCCTTGAACACATCTACGGCCCTTCATTCCGCCTGTTGCTGATCGGTGCGGTGCAGGTGGCCTGGTATCTGGCCGAAATGGCACAGGCACTGGATTACGAAGTGGAAGTCTGCGACCCGCGTCCCGAGCTGGTCGCCAACGCGCCGGCTAGCCGGGCGAAAGTGGTTCAGGCCATGCCGGACGATTGGTTGCGCGGCAAGGCCATCGACCAGAACACCGCTGTCATCGCGCTCTGCCATGACCCGCGCATTGACGATATGGCGCTGATGGAAGCGCTGCCCGGCAAGGCGTTCTACGTGGGTGCAATGGGCTCGGAGCGCACCTCGGAAAAGCGCAAGGCGCGGCTATTGGATCTCGATCTGACACCAGACGACCTGGCCTGTCTGCACGCGCCGGTAGGCCTGAATCTCGGCAGCAAGACCCCTCCTGAAATCGCCATTGCCATTCTGGCCGAACTGACCCAACTGCGCGCCGCCTTGCGCGACGGCAAGGCGTGACCCCAGCCACAGCCGCCATCGGTTGCATCGTACTGGCTGCCGGTGCCAGCGCCCGTTTCGGTGCCGACAAGCGTTTGGCTCCGTTCGGTGCCAACACGCTACTCACACAGACTCTTCACAACATTGCCCCCGCCTTCAGCCAGCGCGTGCTGGTACTGCGCGCAGGAGATACAACTCTGGCAGCACTGTATGCGGCGGACTGGCAGGTGGTATTTGCCGCAGAGGCGCACAAGGGTATGGGACACAGTCTGGCGGCGGCGCTGCGGTTTACAACTGGGTGGACGGGAGCGGTGATTGCATTGGGCGACATGCCACTGGTGCAGACCGCAACTTACGGTGTCGTGCGCGCACAACTGAGTCCTGACAATCTGGTGGTGCCGTATCACCACGGGCAACGCGGCAACCCAGTGGGAATCGGTAGCCGTTATTTCGCGGAGCTATCAGGACTGCAGGGAGACCGCGGCGCGCGAGCCTTGCTGGAACAGCATCAAGCGCAGATAGTCAGGGTGGCAGTGGACGACTCAGGCATACTCCGGGATATCGATACCCGGGAGGCACTGGCCGAAGCGGAAAAAAGTGCGCAAGGAAGCGGAATCAGCAACGCTTGAGTACGGGCGCCTGCGGGGCCAGCAACGTGCCCCGGCCACGGCAGCGTTCGCACAGACCACGACCTCTGATACCAGTGCCACCACAAGGCTCACAACCCATATTGTTGGTTCTGCTGAGGATATCGATCAGGGTCTGCAGGGCGGAAATATCCTCCCCCATGGCCGAGGCCGCACCTAGTGGGGCAGCTGAGCTAATGCAAAAGCCCGGGAGTACCGGGCCTTTTCTTGAGAAAATATGGGGTTCCAGACCCACCAAGGGCTAAAACTGGGATTCCGGCATCCGGATGATCAAGCCATCCAGGGCCGGGCTAACGGCAATCTGGCAGCTCAAGCGACTATTGGGCCGCGGTTCCAGAACGCATTCAATCATGTCCTTTTCCATACCGTTAGGCTTGGACAGCTTGGATAACCAGGCTTCGTCTACATAGCAATGGCAGGTGGCGCAGCTACAGGAGCCACCGCACTCACCAACAATCCCGTCGATCATGTTGTCCACCGCTCCCTGCATAACGGACGTGCCACTTGGCACATCCACTTCATAACTGGCTCCATCATGACTGACATAGGTGATCAACGGCATTCTGTACCTCGATAAAGCCCAAATCCGGAAGCCGCGCATTATAGCCAAGGAACTCCCCGCCCGGGCTACCCATCCCCAAAACAACCGGCTATATTTGCGCCCTCACGTCATTGGCCCTTTCTACAGAACACATAAGGAATCATACGCATGAAAACTCGCGCAGCAGTCGCCATTGCCGCCGGCAGGCCCCTCGAAATCTGTGAAGTCGACCTCGAAGGTCCAAAGGCCGGGGAAGTTCTTGTTGAACTGAAAGCCACCGGCGTATGCCACACCGATGCATTCACTCTGAGCGGTGACGACCCGGAAGGCGAGTTTCCCGCCATTCTTGGCCATGAAGGCGCCGGTATCGTTGTCGACGTGGGCCCGGGTGTTAAATCCCTGAAGAAAGGCGATCACGTCATTCCCCTGTATACCCCCGAATGCCGCGAGTGCGATTACTGTCTGCATCCCAAAACCAACCTCTGCCAGGCAATCCGTTCCACGCAGGGCAAGGGCCTGATGCCTGACGGCACCAGCCGCTTTTCGCTCAATGGGAAGCCCCTTCTGCATTACATGGGCTGCTCCACCTTTTCCAACTACACCGTGCTGCCGGAAATCGCGCTGGCGAAAGTGCGCAGCGACGCTCCCTTCGACAAAATCTGCTACATCGGCTGTGGCGTAACCACAGGTGTAGGCGCTGTGGTATTCCAGGCGAAAGTTGAAATCGGCTCCACTGTGGCCGTGTTTGGTCTCGGCGGCATCGGTTTGAACGTGATCCAGGGTGCACGTCTTGCCGGCGCCAGCCGCATCATCGGCATCGACTTGAACCCGGCCCGCGAAACAATGGGTCGTCAGTTCGGCATGACCGATTTCATCAACCCGAAAACCACCGAGAATGTGGTCGACACCATCGTACAGATGACCGGCGGTGTGGATTACAGCTTTGAATGTATCGGCAATGTGAAGGTCATGCGTCAGGCTCTCGAGTGCTGCCATAAAGGCTGGGGCCAGTCCTTCATCATCGGCGTGGCCGGTGCGGGTCAGGAAATTTCCACACGCCCCTTCCAGCTCGTAACGGGTCGCAGCTGGCGCGGTACCGCCTTCGGTGGCGCGCGCGGTCGTACTGATGTGCCCAAAATCGTGGACTGGTACATGGAAAAACGCATCAACATCGATGATCTCATCACGCACACGATGCCGCTGGAAAAAATCAACGACGCGTTCCACCTGATGCATGAAGGGAAGAGCATTCGTTCAGTCGTTCTGTATTGATCCTGCAGAGTCGACACAAGCAGTACGAAAGGGTCAGACAGCGTCTGGCCCTTTTTCATGAACTGGCATTTGCTCCACTTGCAAGTGACCGGCACACTTCTGATTATTCTGCTTCGAGCGCCGCAGGCGCTTCCACTTGAGTATATTTCATGAGTATCGAACAAGTTAGCGCCAACAAGATGTTCGGCGGCAAGCAGATCAAATTCAAACACAAGTCGAGCGTGCTGCACTGCGACATGAACTTTTCCATTTACCTGCCACCCAACGCATCCGCAGCCAACAAAGTGCCGGTGATCTACTGGCTGTCGGGACTGACCTGTACCGACGACAATTTCGTGCAGAAGGCTGGCGCGCAGCAGTATGCCGCCGAAGCAGGTGTTGCCATCGTGTGTCCCGACACGAGTCCGCGCGGCGAAGACGTACCCGGCGATCCGAACAAGGCCTGGGATTTTGGTCTTGGCGCCGGCTTCTACGTCAATGCCACGCAAGCACCTTGGGCGAAGCACTACCACATGTACGACTATGTGACGAAGGAACTGCCTGCGGTGCTGAAGAGCAGCGACCTGCCGCTCGATACAGCGAACTGTTCGATCATGGGTCACTCGATGGGTGGCCATGGCGCGTTGACAATCGCCCTGAAGAATCCCGGCAAGTACAAAGCAGTGTCTGCCTTTTCACCGATCTGTTCTCCGCTGCATTGTCCCTGGGGTGAAAAAGCGCTGGGCAATTACATCGGTCCGAACAAGGCCGACTGGGAGCAATACGATACTTGTGCACTCATTGCGAAAGCGAATGAAAAGTTGCCGATCCTCGTGGATCAAGGCCAGGACGACGGCTTTCTCGTCAACCAGTTGAAGCCGGAACTGCTGCAGGCTGCATGCCTTGCCGCGAAGCATCCGCTGACACTGCGCTTGCATGCCGGCTATGACCATAGCTACTTCTTCATCGCCTCATACATTGCCGAACACATCGCGCATCACGCGGATGCGCTGTGGTCCTGAGGATTTGAACCATGAGCGAACTCAGGGTTTCCCTCGTCCAGACTGACCTGGAATGGCAGGAAGCGGCGCACAACCGCACACTGCTGGAAGCCCTGATTCGCCCACTCGCAAGTACTACCGATCTCATCATCCTCCCGGAAATGTTCACGGGCGCTTTTGCCATGGGCAAGGGGGCCATCGCCGAAGAACATCCCGGCCCTACTCTCGCCTGGATGCAAAAGATGGCCGCCGAACTGGATGCGGCACTCACGGGCAGTATCGCTGCGACCGAACAAGGCAAGCGCTACAACCGCTTGCTATTCGTAAAGCCTGACGGGGCGTACGCCTGCTATGACAAGAAGCATCTGTTCCGGATGTTGGGAGAAGATCAGCGGTATGCCGCTGGCAGCAGCAAGCTAATCGTGGAATGGCGCGGGTGGCGCATCCTGCCGCAGGTTTGTTATGACCTCAGATTTCCGGTCTGGACCCGCTACACGCAAGCAGAACCGTACGACCTGTTGCTGTTCGTCGCCAACTGGCCGGCGCCGCGCAATCACCATTGGCGCACCTTGTTGCAGGCACGCGCGATTGAAAACCTTGCTTATGTTGCAGGCGTCAACCGTATCGGTCGCGATGGCAACAATCACGACTACCTTGGCCACAGTGCGGTCGTTGATCCCCAGGGTAACGAAATTCTGCAAGCGGGGGCGGCTGCAGGTGTCTACAACACGCGCCTGTCCCTGGCCGCAGTGCAGCAATGGCGCGCAACCTTTCCCGCCTGGATGGATGCAGACGCCTTCGAGCTCAGTAAATGAGCTTCGCCTCCTTGTCTTCCCACGCAGCATCGAAGGTAAACCACCCTGCATACGTGTAGCGCAAACCACTGCGTACTTTCGTCACACCATGCACGTAATCGCTGCTCGCCCCGAATAATACCAGTGTACTCGCGCACAAGGCTGGAAGGGGATCGACTGGGTGGTTCCGGCGAGGAGCG
>CAMDML010000056.1 GCA_945902215.1 Klebsiella pneumoniae
CTTTGAGCAGCGCAGAGCTATCTCGCATCACAGTCTGAAAGGACTGTGACATATGATTGAGCGCGCGATCGGTATAGACAACCGAATATTCGAGCAGTCCATCGGGATCGACGTTGGGGAGCAGGCCGGGCATGACATTATCCTGTGCTTGGTATTTACTGGAATTCAGTGTGGACTATTTTGACATTCCCGCCCGGGAATGACGAGAGCCTAGCGCGGATAAAACACGGGAATCTTCGCATCAATATTGATCCAAACCGATTTCGGTTCCGTATATTCATGCATTGCGAAATGCCCCATCTCCCTGCCGTAGCCGGAATCCTTGATGCCGCCGAAAGGCGAACCCGGGTGGAAGCGTTTGTAGCAGTTGACCCACACCATGCCAGCTTCCAGATTGCGCGCCATTAGATGTGCACGTTGCAAGTTGTTGGTCCACAGGCCGCTGCCGAGGCCGTAAATGGTGTTGTTTGCCAAGGCCAGCGCTTCCTCGTCATTCTTGAAAGTTGTTACCACCACAAATGGCCCGAACACTTCTTCCTGACACACGCGGTCGGTAATCTTGTTCGCGCGCACGACTGTCGGCTCCACGAAGCAGCCTTTCTGCAAGGCAGGATTGGCTGGCACCTTGCCGCCGAGCAGAATCTCACCACCCTCCCCTTGCGCAACCTTGCAATAACTCAACACACGTTCCTGATGCATCTTCGAGGTAAGCGGCCCCATTTCAGTCGTTGGATCAAGGGGGTCGCCGAGTTTGATTGAGGCTGCGAGCTTCAGGAACTTGTCGAGAAACTCATCGGCGATCTTTTCATGCAGCATCAGGCGGGAACCGGCGATACAGGCCTGGCCTTGGTTGTGAAATATTGCGAAGGCTGAACCGTTTACCGCAGCCATCAGGTTCGCATCTTCAAACACGATGTTGGCACCCTTGCCGCCGAGTTCGAGCTGAACACGTTTCAGGTTGCCAGCCGAGGCCTGCACGATCTTGCGGCCGATTACGGTGGAGCCAGTGAACGAAATTTTGTCCACGCCGCTGTGTTCGGCGAGATACTGCCCGGCGATATGACCATAGCCCGGGATGATGTTGATGACGCCAGGCGGGAACCCGACATCACGCGCGAGTTCGGCAACGCGCAGCGTTGAAAGCGGCGTCAGTTCGGCCTGCTTCATGACCACTGTGTTGCCGGCAGCCAGCGCAGGCCCGAGCTTCCAGCTGGTGAACATGAGCGGGAAGTTCCAGGGAACCACTTGGCCAACAACGCCAACCGGTACGCGTGTTACGTAATTGAGAAAGCCGGCTTCAACGGGAATCACCGTGCCTTCATTTTTGTCCGGCATGCCGGCGAAATAGCGAAAGGTAGCCACTGTACGTGCCACGTCGAGATTGCGAGTGTCGCGAATTGGGTGGCCGGTATCAAGCGATTCGATCAACGACAGGTTGTCGCGATCCTTCTCTATGGCATCGGCCAATTTGCCGATCAGCACACCGCGATCCGACGGCGACATGGCCGCCCAAGCGGGGAAAGCTTTACGCGCTGCGGCTACGGCGCGATCTACATCAGCCGGTTTCGCTTCAGCCACTTTCGCGAGCAGCGAATTATCATAGGGATTGAACACATCGAAGGTGCCGCCATCGAGGGCATCCACGAATTCGTTGTTGATGAAGAGCTGGGTCTGGAACTTGGGAAGTCTCATGGAAAATTCCTGATGGAAGTGCACCAATTACAAGACGGAAACACTGGAAAGCATTTATGAAAAAGGTGCCGGGGTTCTCACCCCGGCACCTTGTGATTTACGAACAACGTTTCCGCTTATTACCAGCGGGAAGCCGTAATCGGGTACGGCTCCAGTTCGCCGCTCGCATATTTTTCTTCGAGGCCGGGGGTGCCGTTTTCCAGCACCATCAGCATTGAGCGTTTCGGCGAAAATCCCTGGTGGCGGATGTCGGCAGGCATGGCGCATACGTCACCGGACTTCATGACAATGCGGCCGCGCGGGTTGCCGGTGTTCTTGTCCTGAATGTTCCAGTGAATTTCGTCGGTCAACTGGATGAACCACTCATTACGGTCGTTGCCGTGGATAACCGGCAGCATGTGCTCTTCACTCGTTACGCAGCAGATGCAGGCACGGGTGATTGAGGTGAATGAAGGGTTCCAGGTGACGTCGGCACGGGCGATATGGTCATACAGGTTGAAAGCGTGGATCTGACCTTCGAAACCGGGTTCCGGTTCGATCGTCGGCTTGTCATACGTCAGGTCAGCGAAGGCACGGTTGATCGGATGGCCGGAAGCATCAGAGCGCGGCGAGACATCGCCAGGTAAACCCATCATGCGGCGGGCCGGTTCAAAGCCGCGAATCAGCGGGCCTTTGGCTTCTGTGGTTTTGGCGCCAAGCGGCGAGCCAGTTTCCAGCGGTGCGCGCAGCGGGTCGTAGCCCTCATTGATCCAGTTGATGGAAATGGTTTCGAACGCCACGCGCACGTCGTCAGTGGCGAAGGTTTCGAGGAAGTCGACGCCGGTGTCGCGATGGCCCTTGCTGTAGGTGCCAGCATAGATATCAACAGTGCCGTAATGGTTCTGGGTGCCAAAGACGTCGTCGAAGAAGATCCATCCGTAGAAGAAGCCCCAGCCGATGTCGCGCACCATGGCGCGCAGGAAGCGGTCTACCTCCATGGTGTGGACGCCTTTCGGCCAACTGATGTGCACGAAGTACATGTCGCGCTCGAAGGTGAAGCTGCCGAACTTGAATTTGCGATAGCCAAGTACGGGATCCGGCTCAAGGCCGATGATTTTTGCATTCTGGGCAATTGCCATGTTCATAAGATGTTCTCTCTCGTAGATGATTTCAGGCGTAGCGCCTGAGTTCTTTTAGGCTCTAGGAGCCTTTAGGCTCTAGGAGCCCTGCAATCAGGTCTATTTAGTCGAGTACGCAGATCTTGGACCACTTCTCCACACTCTCCGGTCCCATGGAGGTCTGGATCAGCACTACAGACGCTTTCGCAGCTTTAAGCTGGTAAGCGGAACCTTGTGGCAATAACACTTCATGGCCGCGACGCGCGATCACACGACCCATGCGCTTGCCTTTGGGGTCTGCCTTCAAACGGCAGGCGCCAGCCTTGTGCGTGGGTTTCTCGGCATCAGTCAACTGGAAAAAGGTGAATTCGATTTCACCGTCCATGACAATGGCGAATTCATCATGCGGGGTGGTGTACCAAGGCGAGGTGCCTTCGGCGCGCACCGCTTCCCCGGCGTATTCGAGGTTGGAGGCCACCATCACCCTTTCATAGGGCTTTGACATGTTCGCCACTTCAAAGATGTTGGAAAAGGCATAGTGCTTGAGGTCGTCGTTCAGCTCTATGCTGCCTTTGTCGTAAGAGGCCAGCGAGGCCACTTTGGTTTTGTAACTCATGTTTATCCCTCTTGAATGTGAGTTTGGCTAATGTGAGTTTGGCTAATGATGGGTACTGAGCTTGTATCGGCCCGCCCTACCTGCCAGCTTCATCTGCCTGCCAGCTTATTGTTATTTGGGCTAGTTCGGCTATTTCCCTGGCGCCGCTAACCCTCTTGCATAGCCTTCGGATGATAGGGAATGGCACCCGGGTAAGCAAGCCAGCCAAACCACCCAAAAGGCATGCTTATTGCGGTAACGCAAATACATACAAGCGGTTTTCGATACCCGAAGTAATGCCGGGCAGCAGGCGCCGGTGGCCGGCCGTGGTTACCGAGGAACCGGTGCCAAAGGCCATATATTGCCTGCCCCCAACCGCGAAGCTGATCGGGTAGCCTGTTACCGAGGACCCGAGTTTGGCTTCCCACAGGACCGCCCCGGTATCCTGGTCAAAACCACGCACGCTGCCTTCAATATCCCCACCGAAGACCAGGCCGCCGCCGGTAGTAACCAGCGACAGCGCGGTACCGGGCATGTCGAAGGTCCAGGCGGTTTGGCCGGTGCGGGCTGATACGGCAAATACTGTGCCCAGATTGGTTCGGCCCGGCGCCAGTTTTTCGGTGCCCGAAATGCCGTACAGCGCTTCGGGATCGGGCTTGTCTAGGGTTACCGTTACATCTGAACAAGTATTTTGCAGTGAATAAAACATTGTGTTGTTCAACGGGCTGTAGGCACCGGCTTGCCAGTTCTTGCCGCCCGACAATGCTGGGCACACCTCAGCCTTGTCACCCATTGCAGAAAAGGTCATCGCCGGATTCACGGTAGCTTCGCCGGTGCTGCCATCGATGCTTTGGACGACGGTTTGGTACACGGTGGGTCTTGCCCACAGGAATTTGCCGGTCTCGCGGTCGAGTGTGTACACCACACCGGTCTTGCCGGGGATACCGGTCAACACCTTGTAGACCCTGCCCGGTTCGATATCGGGACTGATCCACGCGACCTGCGCGGGGTCAGGCGCCACTTCCGTGTCCACCAGCAAACGCTCGAAGGGGTGGTCGAGATCCCAGTGATCAACCAAATGCTGGTAGTACCAGACAATCGCACCGGTGTCGGGATTAATCGCCAGCGTGGAATTGTGGTACAGGTATTTGTTGTCGTTGCCCGCCAGCAGGAATTTGGGTGACGGTGCAGTAACCGACGTGCCCATATACAGCAGATTCAGTTCGGGATCATAACTGGGCATCATCCACGCACCGACGTGCCAGCGCGATTCCCACGGAATGCCACCCCAAGTGTCTTCGCCACCTTCGCCGGGGCGCTGAATGGTATTAAGGCGCCACAGTTCGGCGCCGGTTTCGGCATCATGCGCCGTAATCACGCAAGCGTCGGGGCCAGCAGCAGGCAGACAGGTGCGCCCGGTAATCGCCTTGCCGTTGATGATGATGGGGCCGGAGCTTTGTTGCGCCGGATTAATGCGGTAATCGAGAATCATCGTTGCCCATTTCTGAACGCCGGTCTTGGCGTCAATACCAACGATGTAGTCGTCGTTGGTGGAGGTAATGATGGTGTCGTTGTACAGCGCCAGGGCGCGTTTGGTTTCGGTAGCGGGAATGTAGTCGCCCAGATCTTCCGGAATCTCGCGGCTGAAACGCCACAGTTCTTCACCCGTGGCAGCGTTCACCGCCGAAATCACATCGCCTGGATGTGGCATGTACATGATGCCGTTGTAGACCAGTGGCGTGCCTTCCTGCACCGAGCCTGCGTTCAGTTCCATGCTCCACACCAGTTCCAGCGTACTGACGTTGGCGCGATTGATCTGGTCAAGCGGGCTATAACCCCAGCCGTTCAAAGTGCGGCGCCACATCAACCAGTCTTCGGGGGCGGGATTCTGCAGGATCTGGTCGGTGACCGGCACGAAGGCGGCAGGTTGCGAGCTTGCCGCTGGGATCAAGGCAACGCCTGCGGCGAACAAAAAAGCGCCGGCGGATATGCGTGTGAAAACGGTGGTGAGAGTCATGCAATTCCCCTGTAAAAGACCCATCTATTATTGTTGTAAAGCACAAGAATCTAGCAAATTTTGCCATGAGTGTCACTCGCAGTAATTGGCACCAGACACTGTTACCATGCGCGCCCTCTCCTTGCGGTCACCACCATGCAGTCCATCGTTCCAGGCCAGCGTTACATCAGCGAATCGGAACCCGAACTGGGTCTGGGCCAGGTGCTGGAAGTGGCTCACCGCACACTCATGATCGGCTTCGATGCAGCCGCAACCACACGCCAATATGCCCATGCCAACGCACCCATCACGCGCTTGCGTTTTGAAGTCGGCGAAACCATCGTTGATCGTGACGGGATCCGGAGCATTATTGTATCGGTGACCGAGCAGTCCGGTTTGTTGCAGTATGTTGTACGCCAGGGCCAGACCCGACGCGTGATGCCCGAAGCCGAACTGTCACCGCTGCTGAGTCTCAGTCAACCACTCAAACGCCTGATGGCCGTACAGGTCGAAAGCCCCGCGTGGTTCCGCTTGCGGCGCACTGCGCTCGATGTGCTCGGCTTCATCGAGCGTTCGCCGCTGCTCGGCTTGTGCAGCGGCCGCACGGAACTCTTGCCGCATCAATTGTATATCGCCCATGAAGTGGCCCAGCGCCCTGCCCCCCGGGTCTTGCTCAGCGATGAAGTAGGTTTGGGCAAAACCATAGAAGCCTGTCTCATCCTGCAGCAACAACTGTACAGCGGCCTCGCGCAGCGTGCGTTGATTCTGGTGCCGGACTCGTTGGTGCACCAGTGGCTGGTCGAATTGCTGCGGCGCTTCAACCAGCGCTTCACCATTCTCGACGCAGAACGCTGCGCTGCCCTGACAGATTTCACGCCCGGCAATCCGTTCGAATCCGAACAATTGGTCCTGTGTCCGCGCAGTCTGTTTCTCACGCATCCGCAGTGGCTGGACGCTGCGCTCCATACTCCATGGGATATCCTGATTGTTGATGAGGCACATCATCTGGTGTCGCAAGCATCAAACAACACTGAACACAATGCCGCATACTCAGTGGTAAAGCAGCTCGGTGCGCATGTACCAGGCATGCTGTTGCTGACGGCCACGCCGGATCAGGCCGGCTTGCGCAGTCATTTCGGGCTGCTGCAATTGCTCGACCCGCAACGCTTCCACGACTTCGACGCATTCACGCGGGGGCAGCAGGGTTACATTGCCGTGGCGGAACTGCTGGATCCCTTGCGCGATTTCGCTGCCCTCAATACCAGTGAACGCGACACCTTGTTACAGCAACTGCGCCTGTTCGCGGCTGACATCCAATTGCAGCAACTCGTGAAGCAGTTGGCGGCGGCACCCGTCGGAGACACTGCCGACGCCTTGGCAGCCTCAGTAACCGCAGCCCTGCTCGACCGCCATGGCACCGGCCGTATCGTCTTCCGCAATACGCGCCGAACGGTGAGCGGTTTCCAGCAGCGGCACCTGCATCGCCACCCGCTCGATTTGCCGGTACTGTACGCAGCATATGCGGCGGATCCCATGCCCGAGCAGCATCTCATGCAGAGTGATAACTGGCTGCGCGAAGATCCACGTGTAGCCTGGATGCACGAATTGTTGCGCACCAACCGCACCGAAAAGTTCCTGGTGATCTGCAAGCGCATGGAAACCGCAGCCGCGCTTGAAGAATTTCTCCGACTGACACGCGGCATCAAGAGTGCCGTCTTCCACGAAGACCTCACTCTGGTCGAACGCGACCGCGCCGCCGCCTGGTTTGCCGAAAGCAACAGCGGCGCTCAACTGCTAGTGTGTTCCGAGATCGGCAGCGAAGGCCGTAATTTCCAGTTCTGCCATCATCTGGTGCTGTTCGATCTACCGGTGAACCCCGATCTGCTGGAACAACGCATTGGCCGCCTCGATCGCATCGGCCAAAGTCAGGCAGTTAACCTGCATGCGCCCTATTTCCGAGCCAGTGCGCAGGAAGTACTTTTGAATTTGTATGCGGATGTACTTGGTATCTTCGACGAGCCTAATCCTGTCGCTGCTGAAGTCTGCGCACAATGCGCAGATCAATTGCATGCGGCGCTGATGCAGCCCACGGCTGCGAATGCACTTGATGAACTCGCTGCCAAGGCCCGCACCGCCAATGCCATACTGCTTGCCCAGCACGCTGCGGGTCGCGACAAAATGCTGGAATTGAATTCCTGCCGCCCTGCTGCCGCCCGCCAACTGCAACGCTCCGTGCAAAAACTCGAAGCCGAATGCAGCCCGCGTACTTTTCTGGAAGATGCCTTTTCCTGTTACGGCCTCGACTTCGAGATCAACAGTAACCGCACCTGGAACGTAGCACCGGGCGACGACATGCTACTGACCTCCTTCCCGGAGATCCCCGACGACGGCCTCACCTTCACCCTCGACCGTGAGCTTGCACTAGCCCGTGACGACTTGCCCTTCGTCAACTGGCTGCACCCGCTGGTACTGCAAAGCCTTGATCTAATCTTGCAGGACAACCCAGGCAAATGCAGCGCAGGCACCTTGCACGACAAGCGCCTGCCGCGCGGCACGCTAGTACTTGAGGGTCTGCACCGCGTTACGGTAACTGCCCCGCCACGTCTGCAGGCGCGCCGCTGGTTTCCCACCACAACCTTGCGCGCCGTAGTTGATTCGCAAAAACGCAGCATCGGCAAATCGCTGACCGCCGAGCAGATCGACATCAATATGAATGTGCTCGACAAGGACATGCTGCGCGCACTGTTGCGTGACAGGCGTGATGAACTGCAACTGCTCGCCCGCCTCGGGCAGCAGGTTGCTGAAAAGCAATTGCCTGAACTGATCGCCAGCCATACCTTGGCGATGCAGGTCAGGCTCGACACTGAACTCGCCCGCTTGCAGGCTCTGCAAGCCGTCAATCCGCAAGTTCAGGACAGTGAGTTGAACTATTTGCGCACGCAACGTGCCGAGCTGTCCGCCGTCTTCGCCACCGCCCGCGTACAACTGGAAGCTTTGCGCCTGCTAGTCGTTGTATAACCCCGGCTTTTAAGCCGACCATGGGACGATGCCTGGTCTTCGCCAACACAATGCTCAAAGTGCTGCTTGAATCTCTGTAGTTAAATATCATGAACAAAGGCTAGAATTGTTCTTATTTGCTGTGAAACCACAATGTCTGAAGTTATCAACTGGAACCGGGACCATCCCTACCCCGCCCGGCTTCTGCACCAGCAACGCCTGACCTCCGCCTCCTCTCCCAAGGACGTGCGCCATATCGAGCTCGATCTTGGCGACTCCGGTCTGCACTACGAACCCGGCGACACGCTGGGCGTGTGGGTGCGCAATGATCCAGCGCTTGTCACTGCCGTGCTGGTCACCTGCGGCCTCAGTCCGGTGACAATCGTCAGCGTGGATGAACGTCAGCAAACTCTGGAAACCGCGCTGCAAAACACATTCGAACTGACCCAGGCGCATCCCGGTTTCATCAAGCATTATGCTGAAGCCACTGATTTACCGGCGCTGCAACAATTGACCACGGACAGCAATGCACTGCGCGCCTATCTTGAGCGCCGCCAGATCGTCGACGTACTCAAACAATATCCGGCGGACATCACTGCCGCCCAACTGCTGGCTTGCTTGCGGCGGCTGACACCGCGCCAGTTTTCAATTGCTTCCTCGCCGCTGGTGGATCCGCAACGTGTGGCACTGACTGTCAACATGGTGCGCTACCAGCAGGAAGACGAAACGCGTATTGGAGCGGCCTCGGGTTTTCTGGGCTGGCGCGCGCATGAAGGCGACCGTGTGCCGGTGTTCATAACGACTAACCCCAACTTCCGGCTGCCGGCAGATCCATCATTGCCGGTCATCATGATCGGCCCCGGCACTGGTGTTGCGCCTTTCCGCGCCTTCCTGCAACAGCGTACGGCGCAGACAGCAACTGGTCACAACTGGCTGTTTTTTGGCAACCCGCACCGCAACACCGACTTCCTCTATGAGCATGAACTGAATGGCTATCTTGCCGACGGCACCCTGCAACGGCTTGATCTGGCATTCTCGCGTGACCTGACGCAGAAGGATTACGTGCAACAACGCATGCTGGAACAGTCAGCGCTATTGTTTGCCTGGCTGCAACGCGGCGCGTACCTCTACGTATGCGGCGATGCACGCCACATGGCCGAAGATGTGCAGAAGGCGCTGTTGCACATTATTGCGGAGCAAGGCGGGATGGATGCCGCAGCTGCACGGCAGTATCTGGTGAAGTTGCGGCAAGACAAACGCTATCAACGGGACGTGTATTAAGGGGTATTGGCGTGCGCAAGAGTAATGTATGCATATAGTAGTCACAGGCGCCGGCGGCTTTATCGGGCAGCATTTGCTGGCATCCTTGCTCAAAGAGGGTCTGCCCGGCCACAAAGCTGCCGAATTGCTCATCACCGCTGTAGATGTGCAGGCCGGCGCACCCCATCCTGCAGTGCGTTGGCTCAAGGGCAGCTTTGCCGATCCGCTGCTGTTGCAACAAATGCTCGCTACCCCGGCGGATCTGGTCTTCCATCTTGCGGCAGTGCCAAGCGGGCGCAGCGAAAGCGATCCTGCGCTGGCAGTAGAGGTAAACCTGCACGGCTTGCTGCGTTTGCTCGATGCCCTGAAAGCCCAGGGCCTCAACCCACAAAAAGCTGTACCCATCCTTGTGTTTTCCAGCTCGATCGCGGTGTACGGCAAGCCACCGGTGCCGCTGGTCGGCGACGATACGCTGCCAACACCAACACTGACCTATGGTGCGCACAAGATCATCGGCGAAGTACTGATCAATGATTACGCACGCCGCGGGTGGATCCGGGGCGTGTCCCTGCGCTTGCCCGGCATCGTTGCGCGACCGCCCGAACCCAACGGTGCGGTGTCCATTTTCTTCAGCGACCTGATTCGCGAACTCGCTGCGGGCCGGCCCTGCAAATCACCAGTGACACCCGATGCGCAAAGCTGGCTGATGTCAGTCCAGTGCTGCGTGCGCAATCTCATCCATGCCGCAACCAACGAGTTTACAGAGCGCCGCACATACATGCTGCCGGCACTGCACGTGACTGTTGGTGACCTGATCGCAGCAGTGGGAAAGTACAGTGGCAACCCGCAGGTAGCAAAGCTGGTGAACTGGCAGCCAGACCCGTGGGTGCAATTCAATTTCGGCAGTTATCCGCCCTTGCACGTGCCGCAAGCGGAAGAAGAAGGCTTTTGCGCGGATGCTTCGCTGGAGCGTCTTGTAGCCGACGCGCTCAGAACTTGTTGACCTTATAGGGTCCGAAACGGAACGCACGCAAACTCAGACCGATCTCGCGCAGGAACAGCAGCAGCGCCGAAATCAGGCTCAACAATGCCATGATGAACAGGATTGCGATCAGGGTTTCCTGATTGAGACTGAACAGCGCATCGAGAAACAGCACGACGATAACAAGACACACGAACAACGAGCTCGTTGTACATAGGGCAATGGCCCGGTTGATCAGGCGCGAACGGCGTGCCAGCAGGCGCTGCTCGGTATCCACTTCTCCGGCTTCCGGCGAATCAGCCGCACAATTGCGGTCGTTCAGCACGCGACCGCGATCAATGATCCTGCCCATGCGCATCGACAGCACGTTCAAAGTCCCTGCAATACTGGCCAGCAGAAACACCGGCGCGACCGCGAGCTGAATCACGTTGGAAATATCGCTGGCCTGAATCAGGGATTCCATGGTGCGGCTACTCCTCAAACAACGGCTTAGTGATGATGGCCGCCAGGACCATGCGCATGACCATGGGACAGCTCCTCATGCGAGGCTGCGCGTACTTCGATGATTTGCACATCGAATACCAGCGTCTTGCCTGCCATGGGGTGGTTGGTGTCAACCGTCGCCATGGTGTGCCCCACTTTCACTATAGTGACCTGCTGGTGGCCATTAGGCGTCTGGATAACAGCTTCCATGCCAGACTCCCACTTTTTGGAGCCCCGCAACTGGCTGATTGGTACGCGCAGTTCGCTGTCGGTGCGCAATTCACCAAACGCGAGTTCAGGAGTCAAGGTAACGCTGAAAGCAGTACCGGCGGTTTTGCCTACCAAGGCATCTTCCAGGCCTTTGAGCAACGAATCGCGGCCATGCAGATAGGTCATGGGCTGCCCCCCTTCCGAGGAGTTTTCGAGCTGGGCTCCGGTTTCATCTTTCAGGGTGTAATGGAAACTGACGACACAGTTTTCGGCGATCTGCATGATGGGACTCAGGGTAGTGAATTTCAGCGGCAAATTGTCCCAGATATCCCGGCGCGGAAACAGTCCCGGCGCATGCTTGTCTTTGTTGGTTTTAAGCAGCAATTCTACTAAAGTGCCCGCCTGTGCCTCAGGTGCCGCATGAAGCCATCCCGCCCGACCCCAAGAATCAAAGCCTATAAGCAAGCACTCGTGTCGAGCGCACTCTGGTGGCTGGTGCTGCCGGTGCTGGTGACCCTGCTCGGCCATTTGCCGGAAACGCTGATCAGTCAGTCCACCTTGTTATTGTTGTACTTGTGCACGGTGTTGCTCACCTCGCTGCAGGCCGGACAGGTAGCTGTACTTGCCTGCGCATTGGTTTCGTACCTGCAATTCACCTTCATTCATACCCAAGCAACCATCAATTTTCTCATCCAGGCACCGGGCGATATCCTGACGGTTGCAGTATTTTTCTGCTTCGCACTACTTACCGGCACCATCGCCGGCAGATTGAGACAGCAATTGGCCAGCCTGGACGACGCGAATCGTGTGCTCAAGGATGCTGAGCGCAAAAGTGATGAGGAAAGCCTGCGCTCGGCGCTGCTGGCTTCGGTATCACATGACCTGAAAACACCTCTGGTGACCATGCTCGGTGCCGCCACGACACTGCGCGACTTGCGCGCTGATCTCAGTGCCGAAGATGCAGCCGAGCTGCTCGATTCCATCATCAGTGAATCGCAACGTCTGGAAAGCTACATCCAGAACCTCCTCGACATGACCCGGCTGGGTCACAGCAAACTCTCACTCACAAGAGACTGGGTCTCAGTCGAAGAAATCTGGCACGCCATTGAAAAACGCATCGCGCGCCAGCGCCACGGCCATCAGGTACGCTTTCAACAGGACGGCACCATTCCTGCACTGCACGTGCATGCCGCACTGATTGAGCAGGCCTTGTTCAACGTCATCGACAACTCGTTGAAGGCGGGGGGGGCGGGCGATGAAATTCTGGTCAGCGCAGAAACGCAGGCAGGCTGGGTCACGATCATGGTCAGCGACCACGGCCCCGGGTTGCCGCAATCTGAATGGGAGAACATATTCGACCAGTTCTATACTTTCAGCCTGGGGGACCGCTACGAGAAAGGCACCGGGCTTGGGCTGAGTATCTGCCGCAGTATTGTGCGGGTGCATGGTGGCGAAGCCCGGGTGATTCCGGCGCGCAATGGTTATAATCACTGTGTGGAACTGACCCTGCCCACCAGTCCGGCACTATCTCCAGCACCGACCGGGGACAATACCGGGGACAGCGAGAGCACAAACGACCATGACCAAGATATTAGTGATTGATGACGAGCCGCAGATCCAGAAGTTTCTGCGCATCAGCCTTGGCTCGCAGCATTATGATGTCATCAACGCTGAGAACGGCCGCACCGGCATCACCAAGGCGGTGGACTCGCGACCAGACCTGATCATTCTTGATCTGGGACTGCCCGATCTCGATGGCAAGCATGTCTTGCAGAGCATCATACGCCAAACCCGCGCGCCGATCATGGTGTTATCGGTGCGCGATGCCGAGAGCGAGAAAGTCACCTGCCTGAACATGGGCGCATTCGATTACGTGGTGAAACCCTTCAGCGTAAATGAATTGTTGGCGCGCGTTCGCCGAATTCTTGAAATCACCGGCTCCTTGCAGAAAAAGCAAGCGATCCTGTTCAACGACGGCGGACTCATTGTTGATGAGGCAGCACGCAGGGTATCGCTGAATCAGGAACAAGTATCACTCACCCGCAAGGAATGGGCGGTACTGCTGCAGCTCATGCACGCCACCGGCAGGCTCGTCACCCAAACTGCATTGCTTGAACACATCTGGGGCAAGACCCACATCGAAGACACGCAATACCTGCGCAATGTCATCCAGAAGCTGCGACAGAAGTTGCAGGACAATGCCGCAGATCCTCGCTATATCGAAACCGAACCCGGCATTGGCTACCGTTTCATTCGTCTTATCGACCAGGATTCCTGAGCGTGCAGTTCAAACCCGTTGCGATCTTGCGCAGTCCCTACAAGCAGAAGTTCGCGATTCCGCGCCAACCCAACCTTGTGCGCGAAGCCATTGGTGAGCTGGTATTCGCACCGGAGTTTGCTGACCCCAATGCCTTGCGCGGCCTGGAACAATTCAGCCATCTGTGGCTACTGTTCCTGTTTCACGAGACGGATGCGCAGGGTTGGAGTCCTACCGTGACACCACCTCGGCTCGGCGGCAGCACCAAGGTAGGCGTATTCGCCTCGCGTTCAATGTACAGACCCAACCCCGTGGGGCTGTCCGTTGTTGAGTTTCTTGATTACAAGCAAACAGGTTCACAACTGGTCTTGCGCGTGCGCGGTATCGACCTGCTCGACGGTACACCAATCATCGATATCAAACCCTACTTGCCGTATGCCGATGCCGTGCCAGACGCCCATGGCGGTTATGCACCCGAAGCCCCGCCGGCTTTGCTGCGCGTCGAGTTCAGTGCCGAAGCCTGCAGGCAACTGGAGTTACACCGCGCAAACGATCCGGAGCTAAAAGCTTTTATTATTGCCGTATTGCGTCAGGACCCGCGCCCCGCAGTGCATGTACGCCAAGCCCAGGAACGCGACTACGCAATGTTCCTGCATGAGTTAAACATCTGTTGGCAGGTCAGTGGCGACTTGTGCACCGTCACCGCAATAGAAACCGTCTGACACTCCGGCAGCACTTGTCACTGTTTTGAATCCTGCTTGACAGCCTCGCGTTACGAGGGGAAGAATGCTGACTGCTTCATCAGAGGACACCATCTTGCGACAGTCGAACCAGTTGGCCCCATTGGTTACTGCGGGTACCGGGCGCTTGTCCGCCCTGCTGCTGGCACTTGCTGTGCTCGTGTATCCCGCCCCGCACGTGTTGGCACAGGAAGAAGATTCCTTGCCCATGGCCAGTCTCTTGTTCGAACCGCGCGCAATACCTGCCGATGATGCGCCTCCTGATTCCACCTTTATCGCTGTCACCTCTCTGGTAGAAGAGTCACAACTGGCACAAGCCGCTCAAGCCGCCAGCACCGACGCTACACCCGTAGCTTTAACCATCGAGGCAGCAGCCCAGCAAGAGGCTTTACGAGCGTCGATAGCAGAGTACGTTGCCCGCATTGGCGACAAGGAAGCCTCCGAAGGCCCCTATTCCGATGAGCTCACGCAAGATCTGTTGGCCACCGGCCAGATCTACCAGCAACTTGATGAGCATGCAGAGGCACTCAATTACTTCACCCGGGCGCAGAATATAAGCCGCTCCAATCATGGCATCGAGGACATTGATCAGGCGCCAGTTATGGAAGCGATGACTGTGAGTCATCTGGCACTGGAACAGTACACCCAAGCCGATGCCGTGCAGGACGGCTTGCTGTACCTGTACCAGAAAGCCTATGGCGAAGGCTCACCTGAAGTGGCGCCTGCGTTGCATCGTCTGGGTGAGTGGAACCTGCAGGCGTTCCTGTCCCGCTCCAACATCATGCTGAACATCAAACGTATCAACATGCAAAATTTCTTCGGCGCTACCGGTTACAACGCCGCGCGCCGTATCGCAGACGTGGGCGCCTATACCGAACCGAATAATCCCACCACAACCCCCCTGTTCAAGCTGTACCTTGCGCAGGTCAACTTCCAGAATGCGATCAACCTTATGTTGCAGGCCAAGGATTACGCCAATCCGGAACTGCTGGAGCTCGAGCGCAAGCTGGTTACCACCTTGTTCCTGCACACCCATCAGGAAAACATCGTTTATGAACCCGATTTTTATCTGAGCCGCACCAACAAGGCCACCGGTACCCGGCTTGATACCAGTGCCCAGAATTTGCTGAACTCGGAAGATTACGATGCCGGCGTGGAATCGTTGCGCCGCAGTCTCACCTACATAGTCAACAATGAGCAACGCACTCCCGAGCAAGTAGCCGAAGCAATGCTGGAAGCAGCTGACTGGGAACTGTTGTTCGTGCGCAGCCGGCGCGCGGATGAAAAATACGGGGAAGCCTACAGCTTTTTTATCGACAACCCGGAGATGACCGCGACGATAACAGATCGCGTCTATCCTGAATTTCCCGTTGTGCTGCCGGTATTCCTTCCGGCACCCAACAGCCGTGAAAAGCTTGGCATCGCGGCGGATGAAGAAGTGAACTATTTCGGCTACTTTGATGTGTCATTCTCGATCACAAAGAGCGGCAAGACCCGCCGTGTCGATTTCCTCGGCCAGGGCGGCGAGGTAACACGCAATATGGAAATTCGTTTGGGCGACTACCTGAAAAACCTGACCTTCCGGCCACGTTTCAAAGAGGGTGAGCTGGACACTGCCCCGCTGCGACTCCGCTACTACATCGGATACTGAGCCCTCACGCGCACTTTGCGCAGGCTGACTCAGTGGTGCTGTTTGACCAGCACTTACTGCAACGCGGCCGCGCCGGCTGCTGCAACAATGCCATCCTGATCAGACATAGCGCCGGAAACCCCAATGGCACCGACGATCAATCCATTCGCCACCAGGGGCACACCCCCTTCAGCAGCTACAGCACCACCTAAGCTCAAAATGCGCAGACCAAGTCCGCCGGCAGCCAAAATATCCTGAAAAGCCTTGGTGGGACGCTTGAACAGCGCTGCAGAAGCGGCCTTGTCCTGCGCGATCTTCACACTCGCATTCTGAGTGTCATCACGCTTGATGAAAGCGACGAGATTGCCCGCGTTATCGACCACGGCAACTGCCATGTTCCAGTTCTGACGTACTGCTTCCGCTTCGGCGGCAACGAGCACGGCCTTGGCCTGCTCCAGATTAATGTTGGGTCCGTACGTTTGTGCTTGGGTCATATTGATAGCCATGAGATTCAGGAGAAGGGTAACGAAAAAAGCAAGCCGATTATGCATGTGAAACTCCTTTCTTGAAATGAAAATGGGGGTGTGGGATAACAGTATCTGACAATTTTTCAGGTCCCGGAAACGGTGTATGGAATATGACCCCGATATCCGTCTTATGCAATCCACCCGCGCCATGATTGAGCTTCAGCCTGTTCTCACAGGCCCAACCTTGACCTTGCGCCCCCTGCTCCCGGAAGATTTTGCCGTATTGTATGCAGCAGCTTCCGATCCCCTGATCTGGGAAGTGCATCCTGAGCCCACGCGCTGGCAACGTGAAGTATTTCAGCACTTCTTTGATTCCGCACTCGAATCGAAGGGAGCGTTTAGCGTGGAAGAAACTGCTACCGGCAAAATCATTGGCTCATCGCGTTACTATGATTGGGAGCCGGATAAACACGAAATCGCAATTGGCTTCACCTTTCTGGCACGCTCGCACTGGGGTGGCATCACCAACAAGGAAATGAAGCAATTGATGTTGAACCATATTTTTCAATGGGCCGACGTTGTTTGGTTCCACATCGGCAGCAGCAACTGGCGCTCGCGCAAGGCGATTGAGAAAATCGGTGGGCAGTTGTCGCACATCGCACCGCTCGAACTGTTCGGTGTGATGCGCGACTATGCCTATTACAAGATAGTCAATCCGGCAGCCTGAACACGTACAAGGCATTGCCCTTGTCGGGATAACGAATCTGCGGAGTCAGGATCGAAGGCACGATGCGCGGGCTGCCGCCACCAAGACCCGCAGATACTGCGACATACTGCTGACCATCCACCGCGAACGTGATCGGAAAACCTTGCACCGAAGTGCCGAGTCGCGTTTCCCACAGCACTTCGCCGGTTCTGACATCATGCGCCCGGAACGTGCGGTCCATGTCGCCGGCGAACAGTACATTGCCTGCAGTCGACAGAATACTGGTCAAGTACGATGCCGGCTGCTCGAAGGACCAAAGTTCTTCCAGCGTGTCGACGTCATAAGCGCCGAGCTTGCCAACTTTGTCTTCCTTGCCTTCCATCGCGAACCAGCGGCGTGACACTGCGGCACCGCCGCCGCCTTCCACGAACTCAATTTCTTCTGCCTTCATATCGACACAGCTTTGGCTCAGCGGAATCACCAGGCTGTTCGTACCGGGGTGATAACTCATCGCTTGCCAGTTGTGGCCACCGGCGCTGGAAGGACAACCCGCAACCCACTCGCCGAAACGGTGTTCGGCGATGTCCGCACGGTAAGTAGGCCGGCCGGTTTCAGGATCAAAGGATGAGAACATGTTCTGGAAAATGGTCTCCTTGTGCCCGAGATATTTGCCTGATTCGCGGTCGAGCTTCCACAGGATGCCGTGCTTGCCGGCTGAGAACACAAACTTCTCGTCGCCGCTGTCGATCAACACACGTTCGAACACTTCATCCAGATCCATCACTTCACCTGGCACATGCTGGTAGTGCCACTTCAACGCGCCAGTGTCACCATCCAGTGCCAGGGTCGAATTGGAATACAAGGCCGCATCCGCCACGCTCATACCACGGCTGACCGGCATCCAGGGTTTCGGTTGCGATACACCGATATAGACAGTGTTCGTCGCCACATCGTAAGTCGGTGTAATCCAGGTATCGTTGCCGGCGCGGAACAGGTCGGCCACGTTATTCCAGGTATCGCCACCCGGCGTGCCCGTGCGTGCCACGGTATCGAATTTCCACAAGAAAGCGCCATCGTCAGCATCGTAGGCGCTGACAAAGCATTTCTCTTCACGGAAGGTTGTGCAGTTGCCCATGCCGGTGAATATTTTGCCATTGGCTACCAGCGGCCCACTGGAATTGCCAAAGCCTTCGCTGGCACCGATCTTCGACTTCCATATCAGCTCACCGTTGGCCGCATTGAGCGCGTGGATGATGCCACCAGGCGTGTTCATGATCAGCTTGTCCTGGTACAGCGCCATGCCGCGCATCACACCATTGCGGCCGCCGAGGCGGTGTTCCCAGATAAGATCACCGGTGTCGGCAGTCAGTGCCTGAATCACATTGCCAGGGTTGAAGAGATACAGCACACCATCATGCACAAGTGGTGACTGCTGGTTGCCGGCATCTTCATTCAGGGTCCACACCCACGCGAGCTGCAGGCTCTGCACGTTGTCAGTGTTGATCTGGTCAAGTGTGCTGTAGCTATGCGCCTGCAGGTTGCCGCGATGGATAATCCAGTCGTTCGGATCAGGATTCTCCAGTTCTGTTTCGCTGATCGGCACAAAGTTGGGCACGGTGCCGGGCACGGTGACACCAATTGGACCTTCCTCTGCCGCTGCCGTGCCGGTGGCTGCAATTGGTTGCGTGGCAACTGCGGGATCAGTAACGGCGCTGACCTGCAGCGGGCTTTCAAGGCCGAGCGGATTCAAACCCGGTTGCCCGCCGTTCATCGCCAGAATATAGGCGACAATGTTCAGATAAGTTTCCTGCGACAGACCACCAACATTCGTCGGTGGCATTGCCGTGCGAATGGCTGTGGTCAGTTCGCCTACTGTCCTGTTACCAAAACTGCTGAGGAAGCGTTCGCCGCGCAGCGGGGCGATGGGGCCGACGCCGGCCATGTCCGGTTGATGGCAACCGGTAGCGCAGTTGAGCAGATACTGGTTCTGGCCGTCCGTTTGCTGTTCCAGTGAAAAAGCAGGCGCAAGGGTTTCATCTTGGGCAACTGTAACAGCCCCAACAAGAGCGAGAGGAAACGCAAGCGCACAGGCAGACACAAACTTGCAAGAATAGGTTTTCATAATCACTCTCCTCTGCCAATTGCAGTCATTAATTCGGCTTTGCTCTGGAATGGCGGCTGCGGTGGCCGGTGGACCGGAATGAACTGGGTATAATCAAGGCCGAGACGCTCAAGTTCACTGGCAAGATGGATGAGGAAGGGATGACCGCCCTCGAAATTGCCGCCGAACGCGGGACTGAGCCACGGCTGCAGCACATCTGCTTCAACCACCGCATTGATGGCGGGCAGATACGCTACGAGCATGTCATCGGCATGCAGACTGCCTTGCAGAAGATGCAGGTGAATCTGTTGCGTTTCGTCAGACAGCGCGAAGAAATCACCGACCCCCATAACATCAACCTGCACGGTCGGCGTTGCGGCACTACCGAGCGTACGCGGCGCACTCAATGCTTGCTTGAAAAAATCGACATTGCTGTTGTGGGTAATGATCGTCGCGCCTTCAGCAGCGAAAGCGCGCAGGCCGGACGCATGATCGAAATGGTTGTGCGTGCTGATCACATACCGAATCGGTTTGCCAGGGATCGTTGCCTTGACCTGGGCAATCAGTTCCGCCGCACGCGCATCATTCTGCAGACCGTCGATTACCACGCTGTAGCCGTCGAATTCAACGAACACACCCTGATAGGCGCCATTGCTGACGAAGATACCCGGGGCCACTTGCGTCACTGCTTCAATTTGTTGTGGCGGCTGCGCGGCACCGCCGCCACCGGGGCCGCCTTCACGTGGCGTTTGAACAGCACTCGCGGTAGTGTTGGGTATGGCATCGTTCAGGGTGAGGTCGAGCACCGTCAAACTGCCCTGCTTTTGCACCTGATGCCCGGGGATCATGAGTCCGTTGAAATCACGCCAGTCGGAAAATTCTGCTTCGACCAGCATGTCGCCAAACACGGTGTTATCGACGCGGGTCTCAATGCGTGTGGGTAACAGCTCGCTGGTGAAATGTGCGCTAAACGGATAAGCAACGTTACCCTGGGTCGTACTGAAGCTTACGGTCCAGCCGTCATCCGTAGGCACCACAGTTGCATCGCTCTTGGCCGCGAGCACGAGAAAGCCTTGTGGGGTCAACCACAATGGCAACTGATTCGCCCAGGGACTCATCGGCGTGATGCTGCTCTGCTGTGCTTGCGGTGTGGCGCCGGGTTGCGCTCCGCAACCGCCGAGCTTGTCCGGATCCATGCCGGAGCGGCGCTGTGCAGTCTGTAATGATTCGCCAGTGGCGTAATCCAGTACGCGGCGATAGTCGGTAAGTGCCCAACGCGCCCAGCCGGCATCCACGCGCCACGGTTGGCCAAGACAGCCTTCCCAACCGCTGGCGGTAAATTCCAGTTGCAGCAGAGTTTCACTGTGCATGGCTGCGCGTGCAGCGGCATCAAATTCTGCGAAACTGGCGAAAGTCTGTTGTGCTTGAGCCCCATGAGACGCAGCGAGTGAAACGCATAGCAGTGTTGTTGCCACACTGCAGAATACATACGGTTGTGCAGACGACAGCATGCGAAACCCCCTCTATTGTTTGTTGTTCTTATTATTCCCGGGGCAACATTAACACGCACGGCCAAATCCGCCGATACCTGGCTGCAAGGTCTGAAACGAGAGGGGGAAGGTGAAATTAACGTGGAACCGGGCGCCACCGACTCGGCGTCGGCGGCGTGTGCCTTTCACTTGAATAAGAATGTGCGGCGTCCCTGCCGCCATGCCTCAGCGCGAAGTTGGATTCAACTGGAGCGCCATGCCCAGCACTGGTGCTGCGGCTTGCATCACCGCGGCCATAAACCCGCTGTCGCGCAGACTGTTCAATACTGCCTGACGGGTCTCCAGGTCGATCCGCTGCAGAACAGTGCGACTAACAGCTGCAGTCTCCTGCGTGGTGCCGCTGGTTTGACTGACAACCATTAGGACGGATACAACACCGTTTTCTGTGGAACTGGCAGGATTGGCCTGAGCCCCCTCGGCATATGCCATGGGGCTCAACAGCAGGGTTGCGAGCAGCAAGATGTTCAATTTGGTTCTGTTCTTCATATTAAGTCTCCGTATCAAAAGTAGTCAGTGGGTTACGATTCTTACGAGTACGG
>CAMDML010000057.1 GCA_945902215.1 Klebsiella pneumoniae
CAAACTCTTGCCGCGCACTGTCACAGTATCGAGCTTCCGAAACGCCATCTCTGGATAGGATGTGGCAGTGTTTTCTCCCACGATAGTCGATACACCGTACTCCCGTGTAGTGCCTTGCAAGCGGAAGGCTAAATTGACCGGGTCGCCAATCACGGTGTACGCAAGCCGGTAGCGTGAACCCATATTGCCCACGTTCATCACTCCGGAGTTTATGCCAATGCCAATTGTTGGGCTTGGCAGGCCGCGCGCAAGGAAAATTCCTGACAATTTATGCATTTCCCGGTGCATCCGACATCGCCTGCGCCAGGTGACTCATATTTGTCCCTGGCAGCAGGTGTCGGGTGGACAGGGGGGGCTAAAGCAAATTATGCTGCGGCCAGCACGGTATCAGCGAACTGGCGCAGACCAGCAAGATTGATTCACGCATGTTCCAACGAGCTTTTTCGCGGAAAGTTCCGCTGAACATTTTTCTTAACCTCAGGGCGACGCACCATGACGAGTAAACCCGCTACAGTCCTTCTGTTTCTCGGTGCGTTTCTTCCCGTATGCGGATTTGGCCAAACCCCCGAAGAGCGCCGTCAGACTCTCAGCAACACGATCATGCAGCACCCGGGGCAACTCGGTGCGCTCGCGCCAGCCAACCTGAATGCTGAACGTCCGGCGCCGCCGTTTGATCTTACCGGCAGTTGGTTTGTCGATTTGAGTGCCGGTTTCGCCAATTTCATGTTCGGCCCACCCTATCCGGAATTCATCGGCCAAGCGAAACTCGATTTCGAAGAAGGTCAGCGTGCGCGCGCGGAACGGCAGCCCTATCGCGATGCGATCGGCCAGTGTTTCCCTGCCGGCATTCCCATGATCATGACGCGCGTGTGGCCGATTGCGATGGTGCAGCTGCCGACTGTTGTTTACATGATCTCGAATTTCAACAACAGCTTCCGCCAGATATTTCTGGATGGCCGTGATTATTCTGATCCCGAAGTTGTGATCTTCACCTACAATGGTGAGTCGCTGGGCCGTTGGGAAGGAGACACGCTGGTTGTCGACACCCGTTATATCGAAACCTACAACCACTACATAGATACCGGCATTCCGATCTCCGAGGAGTTCAGTGTCCAGGAGCGCATCAAGCTGGTCGAGAACGGTGAAATGCTGCAGATCGAATACATCATGACCGATCCGGCGAACTGGGTTGGTGAATGGCACAACACCAAGCACTGGCTGCGCGTCGACAACACCGACATCGGCGAAGTCGAATGCCTGCCCGATCTGAACGACAATCTGCCGAGCACGCAGGCCGGTCAGGCCGGTCTGGAGCGCTAATACAACACAACCAATACGAAACAAATAGCAGGCACACGGATGCCTGCATTCATAAAACACGAGGTTCCCATGTATATCAAAGCACTCATCACCGCCTGTACCCAGTTACTGGCCGCCAGCGCTTTGCTCAGCTTTCCGGTATTTGCGCATCATTCGACCGCAGCTTTCGACAACGAGAACGTCATACGAATCGAAGGCGCCATCACGCAGTTTCGCTGGACCAATCCGCATGCGTCGATCAAGCTGGAAGGTGACGCGAGCGAAGGTCCGGACGGTTTGTGGACTGTGGAAATGACAGCGCCCAACGCCCTGATGCGGGTGGGTTGGAAACGTACCTCGTTGAAAGTTGGCGACAAGGTTACGATGTTCGTGAACCCGCTGAAAAACGCAATTACGCTGAACGACGGTAGTCAGGGTGCTTTGTATATCGGTGTCATTCTTGCCGATGGTGCGACGCTTGGTCAGACCGATGGCGCAGGCGCAGGCACGCCAGAATGACCAGAGGAGCTGCAGTGCTGCTGTCGTGTGTGCAAATCTTCATGCAAGCCGATGTTCTTGCGCAGGATGCAATGCCCGACTGGAGCGGTGTATGGGGCATGCAGGGCGGCACGATTTTCGATCGTGCCACGCAGACCGGCGAGGGCAGTTCGACAACACCCGGTGTGCGCGAGCATCCTCCCTATAGCGTTGAATACGAAGGGCGTTACCTCGCCAATCTGGCTTTGCGCGATGAGGGCGTGTTGCCTGATCCTAACTCCCTGTGCGGAATCCCGACTGGCTTTCCCCGCCTGCTGAATCTGCCCGATGTGTATGAATTCGCAGTGACCTCAAAGCAGGTGTGGATCATCGCGGAGAACGGACCCAACGTAATGCGAATCTATACTGACGGCCGCGACCATCCTGCTCCGGAAGACCGCTGGCCCACGCACACGGGTGATTCCGTTGGACACTGGGAAGACGACACGCTGGTGTTCGATACCCTGAGTCTGCACAGTTCGGAAAGCGGCAGGACCCTCCTCGACCGCACGGGCCTGATACTGAGTGATGCGGCGCACTTCGTCACACGCATGCATATTAATGCCGAGGGGCTGATGGAAGCGCAGATGACTATTGAGGATACAAAGGCACTTACTGTACCTTGGGTCGTCACCAAATTATTCAGGAAAATGGAAGAAGGGGCGCGTGTGTACGACTACGCATGCAACGAGAACAACCGTAATCCTGTTGATTCGCAAACCGGATGGACCTACACGATTGGGCCAGACGGTCGCATCATGGATCAAACGGCTGCGCCCCAATGATTGCCACTGCCACTGGTCGCCACTTCACAGCAAGGCATCTGCCATGAAACTGTTTCGAATTTTAGCCTGCATAATGGGCGCTGTGCTGTTTCCGGCCGTTTCAGTGTTCGCGCATCATTCCGATGCGATGTTCGATCGCGCACAAGTGCGCGAGTTGAGCGGCACCGTGAAGGAGTTCCAGTTCACCAATCCGCATACTTGGGTGCAATTGAACGTCAGTGACGCCAACGGCAAGGTGGTAGAGTGGAGTCTTGAATGGGGCAGTCCGAACCAATTGGGACGTCAGGGTATCAGGCCTTCTACTTTTGCCCCTGGTGCTGCAGTCATGATCAGAACAAATCCAATGCGCGATGGCACTCCCGGAGGTGCGTTCATTGGTGCCCGCTTTCCGGATGGCACTACAATCGGTCGCTGGGATTGAATAATGATAACTATTAAACAAGAGGGAAAGCACATGACACAGCATAAGAGCACGGCAGGCAAACTGCTGGTGTCGGCGGTACTCACCGCCTTGACCGGTTCTGTCTCGGCACAACCACCTGCAGAGAACGCAGTGGAAGCGCCACGCACACCGACACCACGGCTGGCAGATGGCGCGGTTGATTTGGGTGGCAACGGGGTTTGGGATTTGCCTTACATTGTGGATTTCGCGGCAACCATGGACGGCTTCGCAGATGGTGTGCGTCCGCCCCACCTGCCATGGGCCCAAGCGATGTGGGAATATAACCGGAGTAATCTGGTGAAATACGATCCTGAAGGTTTCTGCCTGCCGCCCGGCGGTCCGCGCTCGATGGGTACTCCGTACCCAGCCGAGATCATTCAGGACTTGGATCGGATTATCATCATTTTTGAAGGTGGCGGGCACGTCTGGCGCGAGATTCATATGGATGGTCGCGAGCATCCTTCAGTCGAAGAGTTGAACCCCACATATTTTGGCCATTCAGTCGGTCACTGGGAAGGCGATACGTTGGTGGTCGATACCGTTGGCTACAACGACAAGACATGGATCGATTTCAACGGTCACATGCACAGCGACCAGTTGCATACGATTGAATACATCAGCCGCCCTTTCAAGGAAGTGCTGCATTACGAAGCGGTGATCGACGATCCGGGCGCTTACTCTGCACCGTGGACCGCCAAGTGGGATATCGACTGGATCGAGGGTCAGGAATTGCAGGATTATGTTTGCCAGGAGAACAACAAATTCCTGCTTGATCTGCACGACGATCTTGGCCAGCCCTTTTTTGAAAAGAGCACAGGGCTTTAATAGAGCTCAGGGCTTTAATAGGGCTCAGGGCTTTAATAGGGCTCAGGGCTGTAAAAGAGCACAGGGCTATAGAGCGTCAGGGCGACAGTACAGCCCGGGCTGAGACGGACATCGATACTTGCGTCTCACCCGGAGCTGCTACCGGAGGTGCAATGGTGGAGGCGTCCATTGCATAAGCAGCCACAGCGCGTTCGCGATAGGCAAAATTGGGGCTTCCATCCAGGCTCACTTCCACCAGTTCCGCACGGCTCTTGCCAAGCTTCTTTGCGGTTTCATCAGCACGGTTCTGCAATTTGGCCAGAGCTGCCTGCATCAGTTCGGCTGCCACCTCTTCATACTTCGTAGCGGACAGTGAATAGTACTGGCTCGTCACCACAAGTCCGGCCGCCTGCAATTGCCCCATGACTTCCAATAGCGCATCGCTGTCCATGCTGTTCAGCGCGACTTCCTGTTGCGCGCGCCAGACTGGATTTTCCACATCAGCGCGCGTTGGGCGTCCGGCATCAATGACGTAGACCTGATACTGCGTGGTGAAGAATTCGACCCTTCCGGCCTCCTCGAGAATCCCGAGGGCTTTGCGCATGGCGATGTTTACTTCATCCTGCAGCGCAGTGCGGTCGCGGCCTTGTACGGAGTATTGCAGTGAGGCATTGAGGGTGTCCTGCGCAACATCCTGTTGTTCACTTGCGCTGAGATTCAGCAGCAGTTGTCCAGGTTGCAGTGTGCCCAACGAAAATTCGTTCTGTGCCAAGGCTATAGTGCTGGTTGCCAGCGACAATGCAGCCAGAATTCGGATAAGCAAGGCAAGGGTGGGTTTCAGCATGAGAGTGCTCCGTTCCGTTTCGGGGTAAATACAGTCTAGCGCCAACACAGTGGCAACTTGTACGAATTATGTAATGTGTTGGCTGAACCAGACCTGAAACAAAAACGCCGGCGAGTGCCGGCGTTTTTGTTGGAACAGGGCGGCACCCGTTTATTTCATGCGCAGAACGTAAACGTCATCGTTGCGGCTCGGGTCGGTTGCATTGCGGATTTCGGATACCTGCGTCGTTGTTACCGATCCTGAGTTATTGCCCCAGGATGAACGGATGAAGGTAACCACATCAGCGATTTCCTGGTCTGACAGCAGCTGGCGGAAGTAGGGCATGTCGTTGACGTCAGGACCCTGCTCTGCGATGACACGCAGCGAGCCGTTAAGGGTGATATTGATCAGTGAACTTGCATCCGGATCCATAATGACCGGGTTGCCAGCCAGTGGCGGCTGGTAAGGATAATAACCGGCGCCACTGCTCGCGTGGCAGGTCGAACAATATTCGTAATAGAGACGGGCACCCGGTTTGCTGAAGTTCATGGTCATCAACTGCTGGGTATCGGCATCACTGTAGGCGTAAGGCGTGGCATTGGCTTCGCCGACTGCAGGCAATGATTTCAGATATTCCGCCATGCTCTGAATGTCGGGGTCGCTCATGTACTGCGTTGAGTTGTTGATTACTTCGACCATCGTACCGAACGCCGTACCGAACCGGTTGTGGCCTTCTTTCAGAAATTCAGCAACGTCAGCTTCATTCCAGCGGCCGAGACCTGAATTTACGTCGCCGTTGAGGCTCGATGCGGTCCAGTGATCCAGCGGTGCGCCAGACAGGTAGTCGCTGTCGCCGTGGTCGAGACCTTTTTCCTGAAGGAGAAGCCCGCGTGGTGTGTGGCAGGCACCGCAATGGCCCAGACCTTCAATCAGGTAGGCCCCGCGGTTCCAGCCATCGCTCTTGGTTTCATCAGGCTGGTAAGGATCGTTGTCAACGGTCAGCACATTCCACACTGCCAACGGCCATTTTATACTCATGATCCCGGTGATTTCGGACGGGATGTTGGGTTGGTTGACCGGCTCTACTTCATTCATCAGGAAGTCGTACAGTGCCTGCATGTCCTGTTGGGACATATTGACGTATGAAGGATAAGGCATGGCCGGGTACACACGATGGCCGTCTTTGGCCACACCGGTGCGCATCACGCGGTCGAATTCATCAAAGGTGTATTCACCAATGCCGGTGGCTGGATCAGGGGTAATGTTGGTAGCGTAAATGTTGCCAAGCAGTGGTACAGCCATTTTCAGGCCGCCGGCAAGCGGAGCGCCTTCGGGTATTGAATGACAGGCAACACAGTTGCCCAGCCGCGCAACGTATTCGCCGTGTGACAGGCCTGCCGCAGCAGCCTGTTCGGCGCTATCGGTGGCGTATGTGCTGACTGTAGTGACCGCTTCAGAATTGCATCCTGAAATGAATGTAACAAGAGTGATGAGAGCGAAGAGTTTCAGTGCCGGTAGTTTGCCGATCGGTTTTCTGAAGGACATGGGTATCCCCTTTTTATTGAAGCTATTACAGCGGGTATGGCATAGCAGGTTAACACTTTGACCGGTGGTTGCCTATCGGCCGACCTCAGGGAAAATTCAATGCACAGGTTCGCGGCTGCTCCGGGGCATGTGCAGATTCCATTCGGTCTGCCTCAGGCCCTGATCCAACAGGTTATAAAGCATGTAAAGGGTGGATTTATCCAGCGTGAAAGTGATTCCCAGCCCCTGTTCCGGCAATAACTGCAGTGCCATGACACCAGAGGCGTCCTTGTTGGCATTAATCCTGTAGGCCAGCACACCGCGCTCACCCAGCGGGTAATGCAAGCCTGGGCCGTGCGTGTAGGAATGCTCAAAGGCTCCGCTCTTTAACTGCTCCAGAGTTTCTTTACGTGAAGCCAGCAGTTGATAACCGCCTTCACGATCGATCTGATCGGTTAACACCTGCAGCAGCAGGCCGCTATAACGGCGCGTAAACCAAATCCGGAACTCAGCATCACTGGCGGTCCGGACCTTCAGCAGCAAACGATCTTCTTCCGCTACATAGGCCAGATTGATCTGCTGCAATGCGTCGTTCATTGGTTGTAGCTCATCGTGGTTGGGGTAAAGAATTGCTGCGATAAAGAATGGTACTAGGAGGGCGGCAGGGTGTCAGCTCCGAAATGCTTCAAGCCATCTTAAGACGGTATAATGCTCTGCCGTCCGTAGCAGTGGCCGCCCATGTCTTACTTTCCTGATTTTTCCCTCTGGCAGTTGGGTGCAACTGCGCTGATTTTCATCTGGTCAGGCTTTGTGCGTTCGGGACTGGGTTTTGGCGGTGCCGCGCTGGGATTGCCGCTGATGCTGCTCGTGCATGACAAACCCATCTTCTGGATTCCCATCGTTGGCTCGCACCTGTTGTTCTTTTCCGGTCTTACCTTGAGCAATCGTTTGCATAACGTGGATTGGGTGTATCTGTCGCGCTCTGGCAGACTGATACTTCCTGCAGCCATTGCCGGGGTTTTTGGATTGCTGAACCTGCCTAACACCCTGCTACTTTTCCTGATTTATGCAATCACGCTTAGTTACGCAGTTTGCTGGGCGCTGAACAAAGTGATTTCGAGCCAGAGCCCGTGGGTAGACAATGTGTTGCTGGTATTTGGCGGCTATGTGTCAGGGGCGTCTCTGACTGGCGCGCCGCTGATGATCGCAGTGTTCATGCGCAATGTGGCGCTGACAAAATTGCGCGATACCTTGTTCGTGTTGTGGTTCATCATTGTCAGCATCAAGTTTCTGACGTTGTTTCTGCTTGATGTTGATTTGCAGAACCGGGCCGCACTGGTGTTGCTGCCAGCGGGTGCAATCGGGCATGTCGTGGGACTGAAAACACATGACTTCCTGGTCAGCCGTGATGTGCTTTGCAAGCGCTTGATAGGCTATTTTCTGATCGTCGTGTCTTCGCTTGGCCTCGCCCAACTTGCATTTGGGGGCGCGTGAAAATTGCTGACAGCAAAGCCCCTTGTCGGGATAATCCGTGCCGCCGCGGAGCACAGGTCTGTTGACATACGTTGCCTCGGATATGCCCGCGCAGTGTCAGACACGATCTGCAGGTACAGGAGGGAGTTTGCTGCTTCGTAACAACTCCGGAACAACTCCGGAAAAACGGGACAGCACTCGCGCATGAAAATATTTAACCAGAAACAACTGGCAATGACGCTCGTCGTACTGGGGACAGTTCCTTTCGTGGCGCTGACCGGATTGATCCTCACCGCTAACACAACTTTCCCGCTTCCTGCGTCTCCCGCTATCATGCTGCACGGCTACGGCGTGGTCATTGGCAGCTTCGTGGCAGGGCTGCATTGGGGCATTCATTTCTGCAAGCGCACCAGTGACAGTGTCTACTTGTACAGCAGCTTTCTTGCCTTCCTGCTGTGGTGTAGCATGTGGGCTGCAGGCTCCGCAATTGGTCTTGCCTTGGTGCTATTGGGTTTTATCCTCCTCTGGCTGGAGGAATATCGCCTGAGTTTGCAGCGCGTGACTACAGCCTGGTTCTGGAAATTGCGCACCGGAGTTACGGTCATTGTTACTTTGTGCCTTGCACTGGCTGTCATGTTCGAGTGAATCAGGGTGAATTTTTTCTGGGACGTTTCCGATGATCAAAATCCTTATAACACGGCAATGGCCCGCGGCGGTGGAAGAGGCGCTGCAAAGCCGCTTTGAGGCGACCTTGCACCGAGCGCCGCTTGATCAGCCGCTCAATCAACAACAGTGGCGTGAGGCCTTGCAGGAATACGATGCCATTTGTCCCTGCGTTGCCGATCGTGTCACTGCCGATCTCTTCACCGGTATCACTCCCAGAACCCGCCTGCTTGCCAACTACGGAGTTGGCTACAACCATATCGATCTCACTGCAGCCAAAGCGCACGGCATTACCGTGACCAACACGCCAGATGTTCTGACTGATGCCACCGCCGACCTCGCTATGACCTTGCTGCTGATGCTGGCGCGCCGCGCCGGAGAAGGAGAACGGCAATTGCGCCGTGGAGAGTGGAAAGGTTGGTACCCCATGCACCTGATGGGCGCCATGGTAACGGGGGCCACTCTTGGCATCATCGGTATGGGTCGTATCGGCCTCGCGATGGCGGCGAAAGCACATTACGGCTTTGGCATGAAAATCCTGTATCACAACCGCAGTCGTGTCACAGATACCGCGATTGCAGCGATGCAGGCCGAGTACTGCGCTGATATGAGCGACTTATTGAAGCGTGCCGATTTTGTTGCGCTGCATTGCCGCGGCGGCCCTGACACCCGCCATCTGCTTAACGCCGAGCGTATCGGGTTGATGCAGAAACATGCGTTCCTGATCAATACCTCGCGCGGCGATGTGGTGGACGAAGCCGCGCTGGCTGACGCGCTGAAGGCTGGACGCATTGCCGGAGCAGGCCTGGATGTTTATGAAAAAGAACCGGCAGTGCCAGCCACACTCGCAGCGCTGGAAAATGTCGTGCTGCTGCCGCATCTGGGTAGCGCAACTCTGGCCACGCGCACTGCAATGGGAATGCGGGTGCTAAAGAATGTTGAGTCCTTTTTTGCCGGAATGGATGTTCCTGACCGCGTGGTGTAAGCCCTTTTTTGCCAAAACGGTTGAATGAACCGTTGTTGATATTGCCGGGACAGCTCATAGGCTTGCCGGGCATTCTGGCCTGACAATAACAAAGCCGGTAGTCGTTCATAAGTAGTCATTAATAAATAGTCCGGTAATAAAGAGACACTCCCCATGGCCCAGCCCGACTCTTCACCGCCGACCCCGCCTGCGATCAATCTCGATTACGCCTTTTCCATGCGCATCGACAGCGGTGGCCGCATCCAGTTTGAAGGCCAGATGCGCAGCCGTGTGTTCGAACCTGCTGCTGGCGGTGAAATCTGGGGGCCGAAATTGCAGGGCAGGGTGGTACCACAGAGTGGCGCCGACTTCGCCAGCAACGATCTCACCGACATGCACATGATGCTGCAAGTCAGCGATGGCACGTGGGTGTACATGAACCTGCTCGGCTACGAACACACGCAGACTGACGACGGGTCGCCATATTTCCGTGTGGCGCCGTATTTTGATGCACCGCGCGGCCCGCATGAATGGCTGGCAAAGACCGTGTTCCTCGGTACCGGTGAGCGTCACCAGAATCCCGCGCACACCCTCATCCATTTTTACGAAGTACTTTGAGTCGTTTGGGCAGGAGAGAGAACCACCATGGCTGACTTGCAAATCCCCGGCATCGAGCTTGAATTTGCCTTTGCTGTCGAAATCATTTTTGCTGAGCGTATCGACTTCATTGGCCCACGGCGCGGCAAAGGCTACGTGCCGCCGGCCAGCGGCACGATCTCCGGGCCCCTGCTGAACGGCAAGGTCGTGCCCTACAGCGGCGCCGACTACGCGATCTTCAGCAACATCGCCGAAGGCATCAAGGTCAACACGCACTACATGATGCAGGCTGAGGATGGCACCTGGATCTACATCAACAACCGTGGCTTCCTGCATCGCTCGCCCGATCCGGCTAATCCGGGACAGACCAAACTGTATTTCCGTTTCACCCCGTTCTTCGAAGCGCCGTTCGGGCCGCACGAGTGGATGGCACGCACCCTGTTCATCGGTACCGGCGAACGCCTGACGAATCCTGACCGTTCCGAGTTTACCTATTACCGCGTCAAATAAGCGGAGATCGCGATGGCTATTCACCGTAGGCATTTGTTGCAGTACACAGGAGCAGGGTGCGTCTTGACGGTCTTGCAGCCGACTTTAACCGCTGCCGCTACTACCCTGTGTGTGCTTGAAGTGCGGGATAGTGCAGGCCTGCCACTCTTCGCCCCTGGCGATCTGCTGCTGGCCGATACCACCTTTACCCGCTACGCAGGCGACGGTCTGTATCTGTATCCTTCCTGGGGGCAGCCACGCCCCTACCAGATATGCGCTGTGGGCCAAGGGCTTGAATTCCGCAACCCCGGGTCCGGGATTCTGCTCTGGACTCAATCCGGCCTGACAGCAGACTTTGCCGGCCTGGTTCTTGATAGACCGGTAGCCGGGTTGGCTGACTATCCGGTTCTCAGCGTCCCCAAACTCCCACTTTCGGCCTGACTTTCCAGACCTGGGCGCATAGCACCCAGGCGCTGCGCCAACCCGCCATCAGCCCTGAATTTGCCCAGAGCGGTAAACCCAAACCCCGCTTGTGCGTTTCATCATCCAAAGGCCATTGCCGGAAGGGATCATGGGAACCTCGTTTACATCGCTGTTGGCTCCGGGTGACGCACTGCACCTGCTTGGCTATGATGGTCGGGACGGTGGGAATCCAGCCAGGAGCAGGGCTCTGGAACAACAACGCATACTTGACAGGTTCCTGGCCGGCGTAGAAAAGCGCGCTTACCGGATGGCCAGGATAGCCACCAGCAATTCCGACGATGCGCTCGATATCGTGCAGGACGCGATGCTCAAACTGGTCGAGAAATATGGCGATCGCAGCGAGGCCGAACTGGGCCCGCTGTTTCATTGCATCATGCAAAGCCGCATCCGCGACTGGTACCGACGCAGCAGTGTTCGAAACCGCTTCCGCAGCTGGCTGGGTTCCGAAGACGATGAGGAGGATGCGCTGCAACTAGTGGCTGACCCTGCTGGCCGCAGTCCGGATCAAATTCTGGAAGCGCGCGGCGGTGTCGAAGCGCTGGATGCCGCATTGCAGACCCTGCCCCTCAGACAGCAACAGGTTTTCCTGCTGCGGGCGTGGGAAGGTCTCGATACGAAGCAGACGGCGCTGGCAATGAACTGTGCCGAAGGCAGCGTCAAAACACATTACTCGCGCGCGCTTGCTGCGTTGCGCGTGAAATTGGGAGAGCACTGGTCATGAACGAATCGCGCGAAGAAACTTTTCAGGACGCTTCACGTTCGTCACAGACCTTGCCCACGGCGCCGGAAGACGCGCGGCTGGTAGCTGGCATTCGTCAGCAGCTCGATCAGAGCTGCAAGGCGCTGGATGGGCACACGCTGTCCCGGCTCAATCGAATTCGCCACGCGGCTCTGGAACACAAGGAGGTACGCAAGCAGGCGCGCAAATCACGGGCGTTGTTGCTCCCGTTCGGCGGGTTCGTCACGGCTTGCGTGCTGGTGTTGTCGGTCACCCTGTTTCGTCCCGGTGCTGTCCCTGAAAGTGGCGTGCCTGCGGCTGCGTCCGCATTGGAAGATATTGAAATACTGACATCAGCGGACAGCTTCGATCTCTACGAAGATTACGAGTTTTACCAATGGCTGGCGGAGAATGACTCCTCGGTTTAGGATTCAGGGCAGCTTGTGGCTGATGCTGCTGGCATACGCGCTGGCCATTCATGCGCAAGAGCAAGCCATCGATGAGACCGCCGCTCCAGCGTTGCTGGAACTGCTGGAGTTCATTGGTGAGTTCACGACCGAAGACGGTGAATGGGTGGATCCGGCAGTGCTTCTCGAAGCAGATGACGGGGAGCTGGGTGGCGGAACGCAGCGTGAGCCCTCGGTTCTGGGCGGGGCAGGGGGTGCAGCAGGAGAAGTGCAGCCTGCAGTCCCTGTGGAAAATTGCATTGCGGCGCGGTGCGAGTGAGCTCAGGCAACATGTAACTGAAAATGACTTTTTATGAATAGAGCAAAAACCATTTTGGTGTTGATGATACAGGTGCTGCTACTGACGGTGTCAGGGCTGCCACTTGTTGCACTCGCTCAGGGCGGCGCCATTGGCTGGGATGAGCTAAGCGCAGAGCAGCGTACTCTGCTGTCTCCGCTTGAGGAGAACTGGGGCCGCCTGTCAGAACAGCGCCAGCAGAACCTTCTCAATGGCGCGCAGCGCTGGCAGTCTCTGTCACCCCAGGAACAGGAACAAGCACAGCAACGCTTCCAGCAGTGGAATCAACGGTCTACAGAACAACGTGCACAGATTCGCGAACGCTTCCAGAACTTCCGGTCGTTGGATCCACAACAGCAGCGCGCAATTCGCGAACGTTTCCGCGACTTCCAGAATATGCCCGAAAACCGCCGCCAGATTCTGCGCGAGCAGTTCGAAAACCGGCCCGCACCGCAAGGTGGTATACGTCAGCCTCCCCAGGGAGGCCGCCCGCCCGCCGGTCAACTGCCTGATCGTGCGCCACAGAACAGACCTAATCGTCCAGGACGGCAAGGACGTTGAATTTCTTGTAATGGTTCTGTTTGAAGTTGCTTCGGTGGCTCGGCTGGGCTCCCACCGTTGGTTTCAGCGCACCCCAGGTTCCGGCCTCCCTGAGCACTAGTTCAAGTGGGTGGCATTTTTTCAGTTATTTGATGTCCAGTTGCACTGACGCCCACAGAACAAGCGCAAGATTCCCTCGGTCCTTGGCACTGAACTACGACCGAATTCCTGCGCATAAGAAGCTCGTGTTCTGGCTTGCTTTGACTGGATGCGGTGGCTATCCTGCCGCTTTAACGCACCGAGGGTCAGTACCTTGCTGAATTCTTATCTCCGGCGCATGCAATCTTGCGGTTCTGCCTGGTACGGGCACGCATCAACAGCTTCCACAGCGCTCACACTCTCTGCAGTAACCTTGGCTGGTCTGCTCTGTTCGTACGATGTCCTGGCGCAAGCCGGTTCGCGGCCAGCAACCCTGTTTGATTCAGCCTCTTCTTTTTACAATTCTCTCTCCGGTTCCACCCAGTCCGGCGTCACTGCGCAGGAACCCTTGATGCCAGCAGGCGTATGGATGTTGTCCTCGGCTACGGATTATCTGATGTGGGTGGAACTGGAGCAGGGCAGATTGAATTTGCTCGAGCGTCTTCCTGATGGCGGGCTCATTCTGCGCAAACGTATCCCCGTGTCGATCGGCAAACACGGCATCGGCAAGCACAAGGAGGGCGACCAGAAAACGCCCATCGGCAATTACCGCATTACCAGTTATCTCGAAGATGGCAGTATTGATGACTTTTATGGTCTCGGCGCTTACCCGCTCAGTTATCCCAGCGCTCTCGATCAGCGCCATGGGCGGACAGGGCATGGCATCTGGCTGCATGGTCTGCCCAAGGACGTCCGTGAACGACCCTTCCTCGATAGTGATGGCTGTGTCGTGATCGACAACGCGAGTCTGCTGGAGCTGGCAGAAGTCGTCGCGACCGGCGTGACCCAAGTGGTGATGAGCCAGCAGCCCATCCTTTGGGTGGCCGCCGCTTCGCAAGAGCAAAAACGCGCTGAACTGGAAGGTGTGCTGCATGCCTGGGAAGCTGCGTGGGAAGCGCGCGACAACGATGCTTACCTGGCTTTCTATGCCGATGACTTCTCGGATCTGTACCGCGACAAATCCTCGTGGTCTGTATACAAGCGTCGCGTGAACTCCAGCAAACGGAATATCGAGGTGGAGTTGTCCGATATAAGCATGCTGGTTGATCCGGTGGAGCGGAATCTGGTGACCGTCCGCTTCCGGCAGTCATATGACAGCGACAACCATATCTGGAAAGGTTGGAAAGAACAGATCTGGCGCAACAGCGGTGCGCGCTGGGAAATCATCTATGAAGGCAGCGGCTGAATGTTCATGAGCTCGCGTAGCCTCATCACAGTACTTCTCCTGGCGGCAGTGCCGCTGGGTTTCCTCGTCAGTTGCGCTGAAATGCAGTCTGCCCGCAACATGGGGGTTGAAACCGGCGCGCCCGCAGTGGCTGGCACCGAAGTATCCGCACCACCTTCAGCAGCTGCCGTGGCAAGCCCGGAAGATTCGCAGCTTGCTACAGAAACTGCCGTGCAGGATCTCCCGGCTATAACAGACCTCGCTGCAGTGCCAGCGCCACGTCCGGATGTTATGCGCATGGGGCCATCAGGTATCCATGACAGTCATGACAGGGAGACCAGTGTAAACGTGCTGTGCGAGCAGATTGGCAACAAGCTGACCAGCGTCAGTAACGAAGATTGCATGCAGCAGAGTTTCACGTTCGGCGGTGGCTTCAGCGTTAATCAGCGGCCACTTATCTTCAAGGAGCATATGTCTTCACAGCCAGATTTCGGGGATTTCCGGGTGCTGGTCATGGGGGGTATTCACGGTGACGAATATTCCTCGATTTCCATTCTGTTCAAATGGCTGTCCTTGTTTTCGCCCCAGGCATTAGAAGGGAATATTCACTGGCGTTTTGCGCCGCTGGTCAACCCCGATGGTCTGCTTGATGACACTCAGGCCAAGCGCCAGAATGCCAACGGTGTCGATCTGAACCGTAATTTCCCCTCGCGCGACTGGAATGACACCGCCGCCCGATACTGGCAGGAAAGTACCGGCAGCAATCCGCGCCGCTTCCCTGGCAGCGGCCCGGGGAGCGAGCCCGAGGTGCAGTGGGTGGTTCAGCAGATTGAAGAGTTCCAGCCGGATGTGATCGTGTCAGTGCATGCGCCGTACCATCTGCTCGACTTCGACGGTCCGGCAGTTGCCCCCAACAAGATCGGCGAGCTGTATCTGCACCAACTGGGTATCTATCCCGGTTCGCTAGGAAATTTCGCCGGACTGAATCGGCAGATTCCTGTCGTCACGCTCGAGCTTCCGTCCGCAGGCATTATGCCTCCCGCCGAGCAGATTGATCTGATGTGGAAAGATCTTGTGATCTGGATCGACCGCGAAGGTCGCAAAGGTCTCTCACGCTTGTAATCCCGCCACCGCATTTCCTTGCCACTCCAGAATGTGGATGAAATGGGGAATGGCCGAGAAAGATCAAGCAGATGCACTTTCTGTGCAGACTTGGTTTTTATACTGGCCCCACCTCAAGTATCAAAGCGAATTCGGGATGTTCAAAACGGTAAGGATTGCACTAGTGTGCACGGTGTTCATGCTGGCAAATTCAGCGGCAAGCGCACAGTCCACGCAGACAACTGAAGACGCTGGCTCAACCGGCTTCTCACGCAAGCGTGTGGAAATATTTCGTACCGATCTCGAGCCTGTCCTTGACGGCGTGCTCGACGATGCGATCTGGCAGAACGCGACGCTCATTTCCGACATGCACCAGTTCAACCCGGTCGATCAGGGCGTCCCCACTGAGCAGTCTGAGTTCTACATTGCCTACAACGAGCGCTATTTCTATCTGGGCGCGCGCCTGTCAGACAGTTCCCCCGATGGCATTATCTCGCGCCAGCTTGTGCAGGGTGGGCAGTTCAACGGCGATGACTTCTTCGAGTTCATTCTCGACACCTTTGGCAACGGTCGCACGGGCTACCTCTTCCAGGTCAATCCGAACGGCATCCGGCGTGAAGGTGTGTTCGAGAACCCCAACCAGATCAACGATGACTGGACCGGTATCTGGCAGGTGGAATCGCGTATCGACGAAAACGGCTGGACTGCTGAAGTAGCGATTCCCTTCAATACTTTGAACTTTAATCCGGATTCCGGCGAGTGGGGTTTCACAGTTGCGCGCAACATAGCCCGCAAGCGCGAAAACGTTGCCTGGTCCTCCTTCAATCGCAACATCAGCCCAACGACTACAGGCGTGATCTATGGCATCCGCGATATTCGTCAGGGCAGGGGTCTGGACATCATCCCGTCCGTCACGCTCGCCAACGGCGAAAATTTTTCGAAGAACACAACTACTTCCAGGGTTGATCCATCCGTCAACGTGTTCTACAAGTTCACGCCGAACCTGACCGGCGCGCTGACGGTTAACACCGACTTTTCTGCGACTGAAGTGGACAACCGCCAGGTGAACCTGTCGCGCTTTTCGCTGTTCTTCCCGGAAAAACGTGATTTCTTTCTGCAGGACTCCGACATATTCAGTTTTGGCGGCTTGCAGCAGAACGGTATCCCGTTTTATTCGCGCCGTATTGGCCTGAGCCGCAGTGGTCAGCCGGTTGATATTGATGCTGGCGTCAAACTGACTGGCCGTGTTGGCGACTGGAATGTGGGCGGGCTTATGGTCCAGCAGGGTGCGAACGGGCCGCTGGACACGCAAAGCGTGTTCGTCGGTCGCGCGTCAGCCAACGTGCTGTCTGAGTCCAACGTTGGTGTGATTTTTACGCAGGGCGATCCCACCAGCGAGATTGACAACAACGTGGCGGGTGTCGATTTCCGTTATCAGAACACGCGCTTTTCGGCGACGCATACGCTGAGCGGCAACAGCTGGTATCAGCAATCCGACACGGAAGGACGTACCGGCGACGACAAGGCCTTCGGTATCGGTGCCAACTTCGATACCCAAAGCAACGGCTTCGGCGGGTTTGCCGGTTACGAATACTACGGTGAAGACTTCAACCCTGCGCTCGGCTTTGCCAACAACACGGGTGTGCAGAGTTTCAACAGCGCGCTCAATGGCCGCTATTTCTTTAAAGACAATCGCTGGTTCCGCAATGCGTTCACGTTCATGCGCTACAACTATACGGAAGTGCTGGAGACCGGCGAACTGCAGAGCGAAGACTGGTTCTGGCGTGTGATCAACCTGAACACGCACAAGGGTGGTCAAGGGGGCGTCGGCGGTTTCCGTGCTCGTGAAGGCCTCGACCAGCCCTTCATGATCCAGCCTGGCATAATCATCCCGGCGGGTGAGTACACTTTCAGCGGCATTCAAGGTGAGCTGCGCACCAACAACCAGCGCGCGCTGGCGGGAAGATTCAATTTCAGCAGTGGTGGTTTCTACAACGGTGACCGCACCCAGTACAACGTTGGTCTGGAATGGCGCCCGGATGAGCACCTGTTCCTGAACATGAACTACAACCTGCAGGATGTGTCACTCCCTGGCGGCGATTTCATGACCCGGCTGGTCAGTATGAATGCCAACTATGCCTTCAATTCAAAGTGGTCGTGGATCAACCTGGTCCAATACGACAATGGCAGTGATGTGATGGGACTAAACAGTCGTCTGCGCTGGAATCCGCAAGCCGGGGAAGACTTGTACGTTGTCGTCAATTACAACTTTGGCGCGGATGGTGCGTTCACGGGACTGAGCGCGAATGACACGGAAATCGTGCTGAAGTACACCAAAACGTTCCGGTTCTGACTGAGCCAAACGTTTCCGCACGCAGACTTTTATCCGCGCTTGCGCGCAAATTCAGTCATGAACTCCGCCAGTTTCACGCAGCCAGCAAGCGGCATCGGGTTGTAGATTGAGGCCCGCACACCGCCAACTATACGATGTCCTTTCAGCGCATAGAGGCCGTTTGCCAGCGCTTCCTTGACGAACAGTGCGTCAAGTTCTGCGGTCGGACAGGCAAAGGTTGCGTTCATCAGTGAGCGGTGCGCCTTCTGCGCATTACCCTGGTAGAAGTCGCTGGCATCGATGACGTTATACAGCGCCGCTGCTTTCTCTGCGTTCATTTTCTCAATGGCCGGAATCCCGCCCAGCTCTTTCATCCACTGCAAGACAAGATGCATCGTGTAGATCGCGAAGGTGTTGATCGTGTTTGGCATCGAATGGTTTTTTTGATAGACGGCATAATCAAGTAGTGACGGCGTGCGTTCCAGTGGGGTGCCGATCAAATCCTCACGCACAATCACGAGTGCGGTACCGGAAGGGCCGAGGTTTTTCTGCAAGCCGGCAAATACAATCCCGGTTTTGCTGAAATCCATCTGGCGCGAAAAGATGTCTGACGTTGCGTCAATAACCAGCGGGATGTCGCCCATGTCCGGATAGTCGCGGTATTGCGTGCCAAAAATCGTGTTATTGCTCGTGATGAATGCATAGGACGCATCGGCGTCGACCATCGCGCGCGTGAACGCAGGGATGTGGTCGTACTTGCTGTCCTTGCTGCTGCTGGCGATCACAATGTTGCCATAGCGTTTGGCTTCCTCGTTGGCGAGCCGCGAGAAATGTCCGGTTTCGCAGTACACACCCTTGCGTGCAGGCTTGCGGCCCAGCAGGTTTAGTGGCACTGCAGCGAATTGCATCTGGGCGCCGCCGTGGGTGTACAGCAGTTGATAGTTGGCAGGGATGTTGGCGAGTTCCCGAATCAGGGCATCGCAAGAAGACAACAAGGCTTCGAATTCCTTCGAGCGATGGCTGATCTCAATGATTGAGATACCCATGTTGTTGAAGTTGAGAAATTCTTTCTGTATGCGCTGCATGACTGGTGCTGGCAACGTGGCCGGACCGGCACCAAAATTGTATATGGGTTCACTCATGGACTGATCCATTGAAATAGGGAAAACAACGGGGCTTATACGCAGCCCGGAGCTAAATGGTCCAAGCCTTGATCACATGTTCGATGGCGCGGATGTCGGCCAGAGTGTCGGCCGAGACTTCACCTTCAACGTCGATCAGGTTGTAGGCAATATCGGCACGGCTTTTGTTCAGCATGTCGCCCACGTTGATGTCGCGCTCTGCGAGCACTGACAGGATCTGGCCCAGCATGCCGGGCACGTTCTGATTGACGATGGCGATACGCGAACCCACGGTGCGTTCCAGCGTGAGATTCGGGAAATTCACTGAATTGCGGATATTGCCGTTTTCAAGGAAATCGCGCAGCTGATCCACCGCCATAACCGCGCAGTTGTCCTCGGCTTCGTCGGTGCTGGCGCCGATGTGCGGCATCAAAATTGTTTTTGGATGGCCCAGCAGTTCCGGTGTGGGGAAATCGCTGACGTAGCAGGACAGACGACCACTGTTCAGGCCTTCGAGCAAGGCGCCGTTGTCGACGATGGCATCGCGGGAAAAATTCAGCAGCACGGCGCCGGTCTTGAAATAGTTGATGATCTTGCGGTCGATCAGGTTGCGCGTGTTGTCCAGTACCGGTAAATGCAGCGTCACGTAATCCGAGCGCGAAATCAGCGATGTCAGGTTTTCCTGTTTTTCAACCTGGTTGGCAACGCGCCAGGCAGCGTCCACGGAAAGCGCTGGGTCATAACCGAGTACTTTCATGCCCAACTGAATGGCAACGTCAGCAACCAGCGCACCAATGGCACCGAGTCCGACGACACCAATGGTCTTGCCTGCAAGTTCGCCACCTTTGAAGCGCTGTTTCTCGGCTTCAAGGAGCTGATTCAGTTCAGCGTATGGAGTCTGGGGGCTGAGAGTATTGACCCAGTTGAGACCCTGCAGCACACCGCGCGAAGCGAGCAGCAGGCCGCATAACAGCAACTCTTTTACCGCGTTGGCGTTGGCACCGGGGGTGTTGAAGACGACCACGCCGTGTCTGGTATAGTCCTCGACCGGAATATTGTTGACGCCGGCCCCTGCGCGGGCGACGGCTTTCAGGTTGGCGTTAAGATTTGTTACACCAAGTTTATGGCTACGCACCAGAATCGCATCCGCTTCTTTCAGATCCTGGGCCACCTGATATTCCTGGCGCGGAAAACGGGACAGACCTTTATCGGAAATCTGGTTGAAGGTTTGAATCTTGTACATCGGGCGGAGTTTCCTGAAAAACTGATGAATCAGAAGTTTTTTTAAGGTGCCGGACAGTAATTGTGGAGTCTTGGGGCACGCCCCAAATGCGGGGCATTTATACAGAGAAACCCGGTAAAATTCCAGCAAGGATACGGCTTGCACAAAGCGGTTAGGGGGCATTGAGAAGGGCATGAGAAAGGGCATGAGAAAGGGCATGAGAAAGGGCATGAGAAAGGGCATGAGAGGGGCATGAATGAAGCAAGCTGACCCGCGCCTAGCTAGATGGCACGTATACATTATCCAGGCCGCTGCAGGCCTGCTCTATACCGGCATCAGCACAGACCCCGTGCGACGCCTGCGGGAGCATGAGAGCGGCAAAAAAGGGGCGCGTAGCCTGCGCGGCAAAAGCCCCTTGCAAATCGTCTACCAGACCGCGGCGCCCGACCGTAGCGCGGCAAGCGTGCTGGAAGCCCGCATCAAGCGCCTTACCAGAGCACAAAAGCTGCAATTGATAAGCGGCACACTGGAACTTGCCGCCTGCTGAATCTTGCTTGGGGACAGACCCTCCCTTCCTTCGCTATAATTCCCCGGTTTTTCCGTGCTACACAGGCAGACTCATGTCAGAAGTAAAAGAGCAGATGCAGCAACTTGGGCAGCGCGCACGCGCCGCTTCACGCTTTATGGCGGCGGCTGAAACGCGCGCCAAGAATGCCGCGTTGCTGGCCACTGTGACTGCCATTGATGCTGCGCGCGTCGCCTTGGCTGCAGCCAATGCCAAAGATATTGATGCCGGTCGCGCCAAGGGCTTGTCAGATGCGATGCTGGATCGTCTGGAGCTGACTCCCAAACGCGTGGACGGAATGATCGAAGGTTTGCAGCAGGTGGCCGCACTGGCCGACCCTATCGGAGAAATCAACGACATGCGCTACATGCCGAGCGGCATTCAGGTGGGACGCATGCGCGTGCCGCTCGGTGTCATCGGCATCATTTATGAATCGCGTCCGAACGTCACAGTGGAAGCCGCGAGTCTGTGTCTAAAGTCGGGCAATGCCTGCATCCTGCGCGGCGGCTCTGAAGCGATCTACTCCAATA
>CAMDML010000058.1 GCA_945902215.1 Klebsiella pneumoniae
TTATCGTTAAGACAAAAGCCCAACAGCAAGCGCCCACTTCTATTTCTTGATCGTTCTGTTAAAGAGCTATTCCAGGGGAAACTGACCGGCCTTTTTTACCGCTCAACAACCCCACGCAGACCCTCGCCTGCGGAGAGCGCGCATTATACTCACCAGACTCAAACTGACACGGGGAATGGGGGAAAAAGATTTGAGGGGGACAAACCCTCGGGAAGTCAGGCTGCAGGAGCCCGGGAAGACCGAAAACTGAAGCGCTTGAAGGACGGACTGAAATGACTCAATGCCCGGTACCCCAGAAAAAGCAATACAAGGCCGCCATAAAGTACTGCATCCAGATAGCTCGAACGCACAATCCAGATGATATGCATCACCGCCAGCAGATTGATCACATAAACCAGCCGATGTAACCGCTTCCAGTTTCTACCCAGTTTGCGCTGTGCACGATTAAAAGAGGTCACTGCAAGGGCCGCCATGGGGACATAAGCAGCAAACCCAATAGTGATGAAAGGGCGTTCGGCGATCTCGCGGCCTATTGCACTCAATTCCCATTGCAGCAAAAACATCAGAAAGACAAGCAAGTGTAATGACGTATAGAAAAATGCAAACAAGCCGATCATCCGGCGGAACCGCCAAAGATAAGGCCAGTTGAACAAATAGCGAAGAGGTGTGACCGCCAGCGCGATTATCAACATACGAATTGACCACTCGCCGGTCTCAAGTGACAAGGCTTTGGGCGGATCCGGCCCCAACAGATTAGCACCTCCGGTATAAGCGAGGTACACGGCATAAAACAGATAACAAGCTGGCAACAGGCACAGGATGAATACCAAGGGTTTAGCAATTACTTTCATCTGGCCACGACAGCGAAGTACACAGAATTCTCGTGCACTAATCCTGCTCCTGCATTATTAGTAGTTACGCCGCAAATCCATCCCGGCGTAAAGACTGGCAACTTCTTCCGCATAGCCGTTGAAAGGCATGGTATCGATCCGACGCGGCATGAACAAACTGGTGGGCAATCGCCTTTCCGTTGCCTGACTCCAGCGCGGATGGCTGACTGCAGGATTCACATTTGCATAAAAACCATACTCGCTCGACTGCAGATCGTTCCAAGTCGTGTTTGGCATGGTCTCCCGGAAGTTGATGCGTACAATGGATTTGATGCTCTTGAAGCCATATTTCCAGGGAACAACCAGACGCAAGGGTGCGCCGTTCTGTGCAGGCAGCGCATCGCCATACAAACCGGCCGCCATGATGGTCAGCGGGTGCATGGCCTCATCCATGCGTAGTCCTTCCTGATAAGGCCAGTCGATCGTGGAAAACCGGGAGCCCTGCGCCGGCATTTGATCTGGATCCACCAAGGTCTGGAACTCGATGTACTTGGCTTTTGAAGTGGGTTCGAAACGGGCAATAAGATCTCCGAGCGGAAAGCCAACCCACGGAATGACCATGGACCACGCTTCGACACAGCGCAGCCGGTAAACGCGCTCTTCGAGCGTATGCGGCTTGAGAATGTCTTCCAGCGTGTAGGTGCCCGGTTTGCCAATTTCACCTGTTACCTCAACAGACCACGGATCGATTTTGAAATCCCTGGCATTGGTTGAAGGATCGCCTTTGTCAGTACCAAATTCGTAGAAATTGTTATAGCTGGAGACATCAGAAGCGGGCGTCAACTCTTCCGTTGTCGTAAACGGGCCCGACGCTGGAGCCTGTATGCGCGCGGCAATCTGCTGTTCCAGCCATACAGGTTTTCCTGCGAGATTGAGAGCGGCGGGAGCACTGCCATCTTGTCCCAAGGCAAACATGCCGGTGCCAGCAAGCCCCGCACCAATTGATACTTGCGTCGCTGCGCGGATAAAGTCGCGCCTTGAGCGATATACGGATTCCGGCGTGATTTCAGACGATGGAATTTCCCTGCCGGTTCTGGTTTTAATCAACATGTTCCTCTCCCGCGCGCTTTTAAACGCATATTGGTGGTAGACACGAAAATTCCTTAAAAATTTCTAAGACCCGCGATTCTTACCTGAAGCAGTCCCGGCAGTCGGCAGCACAAGTTTCTTTTTGCGTCGCAAATAGATTGCCATGACCGGACCTGAAGCCGCATAAAGTATCGCCAGAGTGAACAGTACTGTTGGCGGATGCCAAGCCACTACAACAAGAATCAGTACGATGGCCAGTATTGCCACAAATGGCACCCGGTGCCTGAAATCCAGATCCTTGAAAGAGTAGTAGCGGACGTTGATAACCATCAGTATGCCGGCCAGCACAGTCAGCAGCGCAGCAAAAATTGCCACCGATGAAGTCACTTCGATCGCGTATTCATGGAAACTCCACACCATAAATACGACCAGCCCCGCAGCGGAGGGACTGGCAAGCCCGACAAAAAAGCGCTTGTCGGCACTCCCGAGTTGCACATTGAAGCGGGCGAGGCGCAACGCAGCACACGCCACATAAATGAAAGCGGCAGTCCATCCGAGCTTGCCGAGTTCAGACAAGGCCCAACTGAAACAAATCAATGCGGGAGCCACGCCAAAAGCCAGCATGTCTGACAAGCTGTCATATTCTGCGCCGAACGCGCTTGTGGTATTGGTCAGTCGCGCTACACGCCCGTCGAGACCATCAAGAAACATCGCGACAATGATGGCGACGCACGCTGCGCTAAAGTCGCCCCCCATGCCTGCGATGACTGCATAGAACCCTGCAAACATGGCGCCCGTTGTCAGCAGGTTGGGCAAAAGATAAATGCCGCGGCGCCTGACGCTACGCCCACCTTCAGAGACGACCTCTTCATGGTCGTCGATCAGGGTCAGCGCGTCATCTGCCGTTTCCATGGAATCATCTGTGGAAGCCGGTTCCGAGGAATTCTGGTATTCGTGATCGCTCATGACAGGACCTGAAAAACGGGAATGAAATGATTATACAGGCTAAATTTCTTGCCGGGCGCCTCCCGCCAGCGCCCAGAATGCTTTGATCAGGGGATTGGACAATTTGCGTTGCAGCGCGCACACCCCAATAGCGAACGGCGCCATCCCGTGCGCTACGTTCAAGATGCGGATTTTCGCGGCCAGCGGGCTGTTTTCAACAACAAGCTTGGGGACCAGTCCCACGCCAAAACCCAAGCTCACCATGCTCACGATGGCTTCATTGCCTGCCACCTGCGCATAAATATTTGGTTTGATGCGGCGTTGGCGAAACCACCGCTCCACTTGTTCACGCGCCAGTCCGCTTTCGGACAGGATCATCGGCACGCTTTCCCAACTTACGTCATCACCATTAATCAATGCCAAATTGAAATGTGGAGGGGACTCCGGTGCAATAAAGACAAGAGGTGTCGTAGTCAACACTTGGACACACAGGGACGAGGGGATAATCTCCGGCAACGCCGCGATTCCGATGTCTTCCTGCTCAGTCAGGATACGCTCCAACGTAGTTGCCGTATCTCCCGTATGCAGTTTGATCTCAATACCTGGGTGCTGCTGCCGGAAACGACTCAACAGATCGTACAAAAAGCTGTAGCTGGCCGTAACCGAGCAGAACAAGCTGATTTCTCCAGTTAACAGGCGCTCTTCCTGAGCCAGTCTTTCCTTTAGTACCAGCCAGTTGTTGCGGGTTTCATCCGCAAATTCCCTGAACGCCTGCCCTGCACTGGTAAGAGCGACATGGCGGTTATCGCGCTCAAACAAGGTGGTTCCTGCCTCAGCTTCCAGCCGCTGAATGACGCGGCTGAGGCTGGATGGCGTGACATGGCAGGCTTCGCTGGTCCGGGCAAAATTCAAGGTCTTGGCTAAATGAAGAAATAGGGTTAATTCGCGCTGATTCATTGGCCTAGGATATCCCATATTGCATAAATCGGGATATAGACTTGCAAATTGTTCATTTTACGCAATACACACCAAGGCTTACTATGCGCCTCTTTCCAAGCCACCCGCCCCAACAAGGAATGCGCCATGAACTATTTCAACTCCCTACCCTTACGCCTGCAACTGGATCAACTCGGCAAATGCCGCCTTATGGACAAGGCCGAATTCAGTAACGGCGTGGACAGACTGAAAGGCAAGAAAGTCGTCATTCTGGGTTGCGGTGCGCAGGGTCTCAATCAGGGTCTGAACATGCGCGACAGCGGCCTCGACATTTCATATGCGCTGCGCGCGGATGCAATCGCCACCAAACGCCAGTCCTGGAAAAGCGCCACTGAGAATAGTTTTAAAGTAGGCACTTTTGAGGAACTGATCCCGACAGCCGATCTGGTACTCAACCTGACGCCCGACAAACAACATACGCCAGTCATCAATAAAGTCATGCCCTTGATGAAGCAAGGCTCCTGCCTCGCCTACTCACACGGTTTCAACATCGTCGAGGAAGGCATGCAGATCCGCAAGGACATCACCGTCATCATGGTAGCGCCGAAATGCCCGGGAACCGAAGTGCGTGAAGAATACAAACGCGGGTTCGGCGTGCCGACGCTGATCGCGGTACATCGTGAGAACGATCCGAATAGTGACGGCCTCGAAATCGCCAAGGCCTATGCTGCCGCTACCGGCGGTCATCGTGCCGGCGTGCTTGAATCTTCTTTCGTTGCCGAAGTGAAATCCGATCTGATGGGCGAACAGACCATTCTGTGCGGCATGCTGCAGACCGGTTCCATCCTCTGCTACGACTTGATGGTGGCCAAAGGCATCAACTCGGCCTACGCCTCTAAATTGATCCAACACGGTTGGGAAACGGTATCCGAAGGCCTGAAACAGGGCGGCATCACCAACATGATGGATCGTCTGTCCAATCCGTCCAAAATCAAGGCATTCCGTGTCAGTGAAGAACTGAAGACGCTTATGCGGCCACTGTTCGAGAAACATATGGATGACATCATGGAAGGCCATTTCTCTTCCGGCATGATGCAGGATTGGGCCAACAACGATGCCAAACTGCTGGGCTGGCGCGAAGACACCGGCAAGTCCGCATTTGAGATTTCAAGTAAGGAAGGCGCCCCCACCATCGGCGAACAGGAATACTACGATCACGGCATTCTGATGGCCGCCATGATCAAGGCTGGTGTTGAGCTGTGCTTCGAAACTCTGGTCGCTGCCGGCGTGATCGCCGAGTCCGCATATTACGAGTCACTACATGAAGTACCGCTGATCGCCAACCTGATCGGGCGCAAGAAACTCTACGAAATGAACAAGGTAATTTCCGATACTGCAGAATACGGCTGCTACCTGTTCTCACAGGCCGCCGTGCCACTGCTCAAAGATTTTATGGGCAAAGTCGGTACCGACATCATTGGCGCAGGACTGAAAGTTAAGGACAACAACGTGGATGACCGCGAGCTAATCGCCGTCAACGCCGCCATCCGCAATCACGCCATCGAGAAGATCGGCCAGAGCCTTCGCGGCCATATGATCGACATGAAGAAGGTAGTGTAAAAAAGAAAGCACCTGCGGGCGTGAAAGGATTGAAAGCGCCCGCGGCGCTCGAAGCAACAGCACAAGAACAGCGCCAATGTTTACCAAGTAGAGCAAATTCCAGTTCATAAAAAAAGCCAGGCTTTTTGGCCTGGCTTTAGCTGTTCTTTTACAGAATTGTAATCTGTATCAGTGTTCTTCTAGTTTTTATGGACCGAGCGTGTGTCCTGTTGTTGTCATATTCTATCGAACTACAGGCTCAGTACCTTTTCCCCTCTTGCTATACCTGATACTCCCGTTCTGGCGACCTCCAATATCGGGGTCCCTGCCAGCGCAGCAATAAATCCATCCAGCTTGTCGCTGGTACCTGCGAGCTGGATCGTATACATCGTGGGAGTAATGTCAACCACAACGCCCCGGAATATATCGGCGACGCGTTTTACTTCAGCGCGCTGGGCGCCAGTTGCCTTCACTTTGATCAGCATTAGTTCGCGCTCAATGTGACTGCCTTCAGTCAGGTCCACCAGCTTGGCCACATCGACCAGTTTATTCAGATGCTTGATGATCTGTTCGATCTTGCGGTCATCACCCACTGTTGTGAGTGTCAGCCGCGACAGGCTTGGGTCTTCTGTAGGTGCAACGGTCAATGAGTTGATGTTGTAGTTGCGCTGGGAAAACAGACCCACCACCCGTGACAACGCCCCGGCCTGGTTTTCCATGAGAATGGATATGATGCGTCTCATTGTCAGGTCCTCTCCGTTTTGCTCAGGTACATTTCACTCATCGCGCCGCCGCGTATGGCCATCGGATACACATGTTCTTCCGGGTCGACGTAGATATCCAGAAACACCAACTTGTCCTTCAGCGCAAAAGCCTGCTGCATTTTTTCTTTCAACTCGCTCAGCTTCTCGATCTTCACGCCAACGTGACCATAGGCTTCAGCCAGTTTGACAAAGTCGGGCAACGAATCAGCATAGGTGCTGTGCGAATGCCGGCCGCTGTACTGCATGTCCTGCCACTGCCTGACCATGCCGAGCGACTGGTTGTTGATATTCACGATCTTGATCGGCAACGCGCACTGTTTGCAGGTAGCAAGTTCCTGGATGTTCATCTGGATGCTGCCTTCGCCGGTGACACAGGCGACAGTCGCCTTCGGAAACGCGAGCTGCACACCCATCGCGGCCGGCAGGCCAAAGCCCATCGTCCCGAGTCCGCCGGAGTTGATCCATCTGCGCGGAAGATCAAAATGGTAGTACTGTGCAGCAAACATCTGATGCTGACCGACGTCGGAAGTCACATAGGCATCACCCTTCGTAACTTCATACAAGGCCTGGATAACCTGCTGCGGCTTGATGACGTCGTTGGTATGGGATTTCACGCCAAGGCTGTCTCGTTTGCGCCACTGGCCGATCTGATCCCACCAAATCTTCAGCGCATGCTTGTCGATTTTCGACTTCGATGCTTCAACCAGCTCCAACATTTCCTTCAGAACAGCTGTCACCGGACCTACGATCGGGACATGCGCGGTTACCGTCTTGGAAATGGACGAGGGATCGACATCGATGTGCAGGATCGTTGCATCAGGACAGAATTTCTTGACGTCGGAGTTTGTGACCCGGTCATCGAAGCGCGCACCAACGGCCAGAATCACATCGGCTTCATGCATCGTCATATTGGCTTCATAAGTGCCATGCATTCCCAGCATGCCGACAAACTGCTTGTCTGTCGCAGGATACGCGCCCAGACCCATCAAGGTATTGGTGACGGGATAACCGAGCGTACGCACAAGCGCGGTCAGCAACTCCGCACCCTCGCCCATGATGACACCACCACCGGCATAGATGATGGGTCTGCGTGCCGCCAGCAAAATGTCCACTGCCTTTTTGATCTGTCCGGTGTGACCCTTCGTGGGCGGCACATAGGAACGGATCTTCACTGTCTCGGGATAGGCATATTCGAATTTGACGCTCGGATCAGTAACGTCCTTCGGAATATCGATGACAACAGGACCAGGTCTGCCCGTCGTGGCGATGAAGAAGGCTTTCTTGATCACTTCAGGAATGTCCTGCGGGTTCTGCACCATGAAGCTGTGCTTCACGATAGGCCGTGAAACCCCGATCATGTCGGTTTCCTGAAATGCATCGGAACCGATCGAGCTGCGGCCAACCTGGCCCGAGATGACGACCAGTGGGATGGAATCCATATACGCCGTGGCAATGCCGGTGATGGCATTGGTCGCACCAGGACCTGATGTAACCAGAACCACGCCTGGCTTGCCGGTAGCGCGCGCATAGCCGTCTGCCGCATGCGTGGCCGCCTGTTCATGACGCACAAGAATATGCTCCACCTTGTCCTGCGTGAAGAGTGCATCGTAGATATGCAGAGCTGCCCCACCGGGGTAGCCGAATATGATTTCAACGCCTTCATCGTGCAATGCACGAATCAGCATTTCACCGCCGGAAAGTAGTGCCACGGTCATGTCCTCTCAAAGTACGGAAAAGCGCCAATAAATTGTATAAATGAACAACAACGGAGCTTTCAGCCCCTGTGCGTACCACGCTAAGGTCCAAAGAGTACGGACAGAGCCTTCAGCCCCTGAGCGCTTTGCGCTCAAGTCTAAATTGATTGGCTGGGCTCGGGTTGAGCCCTGTGACCCATGGCGTGATTCGCCGATGGATGTTGAACTGGAACCCGAAAAAATCGGGTATGCGTTCAAACGGGTCTTTGGCAGGTAAGCAACTGTAGTCAGCTGTTACGCGGTCTATCGCAAACTTCTACGCTACCTGCCGCAGAAATCGTTGCAAGAGACGGTCGACGGTAATCGACACACCCGCACACCAAGTCAGGCCGCCATTATCAGGAGAAAAGCCCATCTGTCAAGGACTTGGCGTGATCAGGGTCACTTCTTCAGGGGTAAGCCGCAGCCGTTTCAGCCACTTCGAGGATACGCAATACGTTGCCTCCCCACAGCTTGGCAATGTCGTCTTCGGTATAACCACGGCGTACCAATTCCAAGGTGACATTGAAGGTTTCACCGGCGCCGTTCCAGCCAATGATGCCGCCGCCACCGCCGAAATCCGAAGAGATGCCGACATGCTCGATACCGATCAACTGCACGGCATGATCGATATGGTCGATCAAATCCGTAACTGCTGCATCTTGGCCCTCTTTCAGATAGGCCTTGAACGCAACGATCTGCACCACCCCGCCGTTGTCGCGCAGGGCCAGCAACTGCTCGTCGTCCATGTTGCGTGCATGTACATACAGGGCGGCAGCACCGGAATGAGAGGCTATAACAGGAGCTTTCGAATGGCGCGTGGCCTGCAGCATGGTGTCCTTCGACACATGCGAGATATCAACGAGAATACCGAGCCGGTTCAGTTCCTCGACTACCTGATAACCAAACTCGCTGAGCCCACCATGTTCGGTCTGCATGTCGCCTAGCGTAGCTTGGGGCTGTGCGGAATCACCGATGTCGTTGTGGCCGTTGTGCACCAGCGTCATGTAGCGTGCGCCCATGTCCCGGTATTCCTGTAGCAATGAAAGATCTTTGCCAATGACATAACCATTCTCCATGCCAATCAGCGCCACCAGTTTTCCCTGCGCATGCAAAGCCCTTGCTTCAGCGGCCGTTGTAGCCAGGCCGATACGATCCGGGTAAAGCGCGGTCATACGATGGATGGCATTGAATTTGGCCAGAGCGTCTGCCCTTGCCGCAAGATAACCTTCCTGAGTACGCGCAGTCTGCGGCACGAACACTATGAAGAATGCGGCATCAAGACCACCTGCTTCCATCGTGTCCAGATTGGCCTGGGTTGCCGCACTGCCAGGCATGGATTCACTGGTTGCATGATTCAGTTCGATATCGACATGCGTGTCGAGCGTCATCACGCGCTCGTGGATGGCACGCGCCAGCGTTTCTGTCTGAGCATCTTCTGCAGCAAGTGTCAGAACCGGAAGCAGGAACAACACAAAAATCAATGTGCAGCGGTGTAATACTTTCATCTTGTTCCTCTGTAAAGCATCAGGCTCAGTGAGTCATTGAATAGATAACGTAGTTGACGGCAAAGCGGTACGCGAGTGCTGTCATCGGTTCCGGATAACCGGGCGTGTCGGCATGTTCCCAGGCGTCCCCGAGGTCCATATTGTGGTTAATCATGACTACCAGTCTGTCGTCGTCATCATAAATGCCGCGCCAGGTTGGATTGACACCGTCGTCTTCGTAGGTGCTGCCGTTGTACAGCGCAGCAAGTCCGGGGATCTGGATACGCTCATTGAGGTCGTATAGCACATGAAACACTTCGTCATCATCCTTAATGTCGAGGATGGGACGGTCCGGAAACACGCGCTGCATCACCCCGATGAAACCCGCCCACTGTTGGCTACCGTGAAAGTCGTCTACCATCAGGAAGCCACCGCGCAACAAGTAATCACGCAGAACAGCAATCTCTTCGGCGCTTAGCGCCCACCGGCCCACTTCAACACCATACAGAAAGGGAAAGTCGTAGATGGTGCCATCCAGTAAATCAACGCGCTCGCCACCAGCGCCGTTGTACACGCTGACTGCGGTGCCATCAACTCGTGTGAGGCGCGTCAAACCTTCCATGAAGAAATGTTCGGCCTCCGGCATGTCCGTGGTCCAACTACCGCCGCGACCGTACCCTCTACCCCCACCCCTGCCAACGTTGTTGTCGCCATAGATCAAGCGGGCAAAATGAAATTCGGAACCGTCGGTATCAGCGTTTACTGTGCCCTCAAGGCGTGGCTGCTCCTCACCCCGAAATGGAAAACGTTGCGCATACACCGGGGAACTGTCCGCAACCACTGCGGCCAACAGCAGAACCTGAAGCACCTGGAAAATTCTGGAAGTAAGACTCTGGAATATCAAGATTGGTGCTCTTGGAAGACCTGTAGGGATCAATATAAACCAGCTCCCCGGCAAAGAAAACTCAAGCCTGCGGGTCTCAGAAGCGGATGGTGTAGCTGAATTTTAGTGACAAATCCGCACGGTACGACTCGAACACATCGTCCTTGTCCGGATCGATCAAGCCGTAATTGAGCACCAGGAAGGCCTGCCGGCCGGCTTCCGGAATCCAGTGCAGTCGACTGTTGAAGCCCATGGCTTCAGAAACGTTGTCGTATTGCACCAGATTGCTCCACGACAAGGTGGAGGAAAAGGCGATCTGAGACTGCAGGCTGAACACCCTGACACTGAAATTGCCGTAACGCAGATGAATTTCGTTTTCGCTGTACTGGGCTGCGAAGTTGTAGCGTGCTGTCGGGCGGTAACTAAACTCGACATTGCGCTGCAGGTGGTTGCCATCGTAATAGCCGCCCCAACGCGACGTGACCCTGCCCGACACTTTGCGCTGGTTGGCCAGCTCAAGGCCAATCATGCCTTCATGGAAGGAATAATCTCCGACAGGAATCACGACAATCCTTGATCCGTCAGAGGCACGGTTAATCGTGAAATTATTCCGCAACCTTTCGCTACTGCTGATCAGCCTGAAGAAAATATTGTCGCCGTCATTGGTGTTGCCAGTGAAGCGTAATCCGATGTTTTGGTTGCTGAGACCGCCATCGTCAAGGTTCTCTGCGCGATAGCCATCGAAGCCTGCATAGACCGAACGCATAAAACCGCCAGGTCGCATGAATTTGCGATAACCGCCATCGAGTGCATGATCGCCGACATCGGTCTGGTTGACGAAGCCCAGCGCCGGATCGAAATTTTTGCCGACCTGCTTGTAATTGTAAGCACCGCGAAAGCCCTGACTGCTCGGGTAGGAAATGCCTGCCCCCCAGGAAGTATCACCGCCAGTTTTATCCGGTGTATCAGTTTGCTGATAGAACAACACTCCGCCCAGCGTATTGCCGTTGGCCAAGCGTGAATTGCGGTAGCGAAAATCTGCACCTATCAGATTGTTGTCGAGATTGGACTGAGGGTCGCCATAGGTGCTGATCACGCCCAGTTGCGATTCGCTCAGCACGTTGAGTACAGCGCGGCCAACAAACACTTCCTGGGAATCGAGACCTGTCGCCACGTCTTCGTCCTGACTGATCAACAGCGTACCGACGTTCCAGTCGCCGACTCGGCCGCTGAGCTTCGCCCCGGCATTGATGCCAACCGGTTCCCCCACAGTAGAAAGCCCGATACGCCGCGAAAAGAACGGTCGCGCATTTTGCGCCGAGGCAGATGGTATGGCGGGATTGCCGCTGCCAGACTGAAATCCGCCAGTACCGATCTGGCCAAACTCGAAAATATCGGATTCGCGGATGAAGAAGTCGCGTTGTTCGGGAAAGAAGAGATTGAAGCGAGTCAGGTTGACCTGACGGTCGTCCACTTCTGCCGCAGAAAAATCCGTGTTGAGGGTCAGCGAGGCGTTCAACTGCGGTGTGAGTTTGTAATACACGTCGAGCTGCGGCTCGAAATTCTGGTCGCTGGAACCGAGCGGGCGAAAGATGCGCTCTTTCCTGAGGGTCACCGATGGCACGATGTCCAAACCCAATCCCTGGCGCATGCCACTCATGCCGGAAATCGTCCCCGCCACACCAGGATTGACCTGCCGGTTGCGCGATACCCACGCAATGCTTTCGTTTTTGCGGCGGATCGTGCGCCGAAAATTGATGCCCCATGAATCCGAATCCGGATTGAAGGAGATGGTCTGGAACGGAATCCGCAATTCGGTATACCAACCGTTTTCGCCACGTGATGAATCCGCTTGCCAAATACCGTCCCAGTTCCCTTCAACATCAGTGATGTTCTTGAACAAGCCCTCCCAGCGCACCCCATTGGCATTCACTTCAAAGCGGTAACCGTTGCGACGGTCCAGATAGGGATCGAGGATCACGGCAAACAGGTCGTCACTCTGCAGGCTCTCTCCCTGGCGCAGAATGTTGGCCGACACCAGGCTCATGTCAGGCTCTTCAAAAAAACTGGAAATATAGAGCGCTTCTTCCGTATAGAAAATCCGCACCTGGGTCTTCTGGGAGGGCTCGGCGTATTCGGTGGGTTCGTACTGGTGAAAGTCCTCAACCAGCATTGCCTGAGCCCAGACCACCTCATCCAGCACGCCATCGATGCGGGGCAGTCCTTCGAGTTTGGGGATGACGATTGTCTTCGAACCATCGCTGTCGCCCTGAGTATCCTGGGCTGCTGCTGACAGACTCAGGCAGAAGGCAGCCGTAGCCAACAGCAGGGCACGTGCAGTGTCAGGAATGAGCTGGACGCGCGCTTTGGTCACTAGGAATAGTCCGGGTTGCTTTGCTCCGCATTATAGGGGGAGTGCCACCGCATGGGTCAGCAACGGCTACCTGGCAGACACACTTCCCCGGGATTTGCACAAACCTCAGTAACTGAGGCTAATATCGAAGAAGTCGTAGTACTTCTGTTCTTGCTCCAGCCCCGCCAGCGTCAACGGGTGTGAGACGAGCCACTTCTTTGAAAACTTCAGCCGGTATTCGTTGCTCTGCTTGGCGAGTCCCGGCACGACATCAATGTCTTCACGCCGGCGGTGCAACAACACCGCCAGGCGCAGGCAGACCACCAGCGGAATCAGTGCCGCCGTTGTCTGCTCGTCCATCTCTTCGAATTTTTCTTCGTAAAGTCCCTTGCGATGGCTGCGTACCAGATTCGCGAGAATATACTGTTCATAGCGCCCGAAGCCGGCCAGGTCGCTGTTGCGAATAATGTAGTAGCCGTGGTGGTGGTGACCGGAGTGCGAAATACTCATGCCAATCTCGTGCAGTTGTGCAGCCCACTTCAGCACTTTCGTACGTGACACGCGCGCCAATTGGGGCCCGTCAATCTGCCGCCATAGCGCGAGCGCTGTGTGTGCCACGCGTTCGGCCTGGTCTTGATCAACCTGGTAGCGCTCCTGCAGGTTTTGGACAGTGCCGAAACGGGAGTCATGGTCGCTGAACCGGCCAATGCTGTCGTACAGCAAGCCTTCCTTGAGCGCGGCGTCGCCCACATGCATGCTGTCCAGCTTGAGCTGATCGAAAATTGCTTTGATGATGGCGATGCCCGCCGGCAGAACCGACCGGCGCAACTCAGGCACACCCAGCAAAGCTGATTTATTGGACTGGATCTCGTTTGCCAGCCAGTCCAACGATGCCGCCGTGATCACGGCGCCGCCGTCACGCGCCTGCAAAAGGTCAGCAATGGCCCTGACCGTACCTGACGTGCCATAGGCAATTTTCCAGCCGGTTTTCATGAAAATCTTGCGAATGGTTTCAATCTCGGTGCAGGCCGCCATATAGGCTTTCCGGAACCGTGGCGCTGTTGCCCGGCCGGTGTCGCCGAAAAATTGCTCGGTGTAGGTTACGCAACCAACACTCAAACTTTCCAAACAGATTGGTTCGTAGTCCTCACCGATGATGAGCTCTGTACTGCCACCGCCGACGTCGACGACCAAGCGGTGCTTATGGTCATTGGTGACGGAATGCGCCAACCCTGTATAGACAAGACGCGCTTCCTCGAAGCCGGAAATAATCTGGATCGGTACACCAAGCGCCGCTTCGGCAGCCTTGATGAAGTTTTTGGACTGGTGCGCGGTACGCAGGGTCTTGGTGCCTACTGCGCGTACCTGCGCTTTTGGAATATCGCGCAAACGCTCAGCAAAGCGGGCCAAACAAGCCAGCGCCCGCCTCTGGGCAGAAACCGAAAGATGACCATCGGCATTGATCCCGCGCGCCAACTGGATCATTTCTTTTTCGCGGTCAACGATTTCCACACGCTCATCCTGCACGCGGGCAATCACCATGTGAAAACTGTTGGAGCCGAGATCAACGGCAGCGAAATACGGCGAAACCAGTTTCATTAAAACCCGCTGACAGACATGCACTTGTCCCGGAGGTTAAACCAGCGCCAACAGCCAACGCAAGCAAAACAACTTTGCCTTGGCTGGGAGCGGAAGCGCCCTCATTATTATTTGCTGAACGCGATGTCGTCGCCGATCAACCGCACACGGATCGTGCTACCTGGCGGATAGGTGCCCTTCAGCACTTCCTGTGCCAGTGGATTCTCCAGCCACTGCTGAATCGCCCGTTTCAGCGGGCGCGCGCCATATACTGGATCGAATCCTAGTGTGGCCAGTTTGTCGAGCACCAGTGGATCCAGTGCCAGTTGCAGATCAATGTCGGCCAGCCGCTTTCGCAGCAAGCCAAGCTGGATATCGGCGATGCCCCGCACCTGATCCTTCAATAGCGGATGGAACACGACTACTTCATCGATGCGGTTGATGAACTCCGGCCGAAAATGCTTCGTGACCACCTGCATTACTGCCGCTTTTACGTTGTCGTAGGTGGAATCGTTGCTGGCACCATCCTGCATCAGGTCCTGGATGCGGTCGGAACCGAGATTGGAGGTCATCACGATCACCGTGTTGCGGAAATCCACGGTGCGGCCATGCCCGTCAGTCAGTCGGCCATCGTCGAGCACCTGCAGCAAAATGTTGAATACATCCGGATGTGCCTTTTCCACTTCGTCGAGCAGCAGTACTGCATAGGGCCGGCGGCGCACCGCTTCAGTCAGATAACCGCCTTCTTCATAACCAACGTAGCCGGGAGGTGCACCGATCAGGCGCGCCACCGAGTGCTGCTCCATGAATTCGGACATATCGATGCGCACCATCGCATCTTCGGTGTCGAAGAGGAATTGTGCCAGCGCCTTGCAGAGTTCGGTCTTACCAACCCCGGTAGGCCCGAGAAACAGGAAGGAACCGTTGGGACGGCGCGGGTCAGAGAGTCCCGAGCGCGAACGGCGTACGGCATTGGCGACAGCATTGACCGCTTCCGCCTGCCCGATCACACGTTTGTGCAACTCGTCTTCCATGCGCAGCAGTTTTTGTTTCTCACCTTCCAACATTTTTGCTACTGGAATGCCCGTCGCACGCGATACGACCTCGGCGATTTCTTCTTCTGTAACCTTGTTGCGCAACAGTGTCATTTCAGCGAGCTGCGGATTCGCCGCCGTGGCCAGTTTCTTCTCCAACGCCGGAATGATGCCGTACTGCAGTTCTGACATGCGCGCCAGATCGCCGGCGCGGCGGGCGGTGTCCATATTGAGCCGCGCCTGTTCGAGCTCGCTCTTGATCTTCTGCGAGCCTTGTACCGAAGATTTCTCGGAGCGGAGAATTTCGTCGAGATCGGCGTACTCCTTTTCCAGCTTGCTGATCTCTTCCTGCAATTTTTCCAGGCGTTTGTGCGAAGCCTCATCAGTTTCCTTCTTCAGCGCCTCGCGTTCAATTTTCAACTGGATTATGCGGCGTTCGAGGCGATCCATGTCTTCCGGCTTGGAATCGATCTCCATGCGGATCAGGCTGGCGGCCTCGTCGATCAGGTCGATGGCCTTGTCGGGCAACTGGCGGTCAGTAACGTAGCGTGCCGACAAACGCGCGGCCGCAATGATCGCTGAGTCGGTGATGTTGACCCCATGATGCACTTCATAGCGCTCTTTCAAACCGCGCAGAATCGCGATGGTGTCCTCTTCGTTGGGCTCGTTGACCAGGATTTTCTGGAAACGGCGCTCCAGCGCAGCATCCTTCTCCATGTACTTGCGGTATTCGTCCAAAGTTGTCGCGCCCACACAATGCAGTTCACCGCGCGCCAAGGCCGGTTTGAGCATGTTGCCGGCGTCCATCGAGCCTTCAGCCTTGCCAGCGCCGACCATAGTGTGAATTTCATCGATGAACAGAATGACCTGGCCTTCTTTTTTGCCAAGCTCATTAAGTACGGCTTTCAGGCGCTCCTCGAAGTCACCACGGAATTTTGCACCGGCAATCAGTGCGCCCATGTCGAGCGCGAGAATCCGCTTGCCTTTCAATCCTTCCGGCACTTCGCCGTTGATGATGCGCTGAGCAAGCCCGTCGATAATCGCAGTCTTGCCAACACCGGGTTCGCCAATCAGCACAGGGTTGTTTTTGGTGCGGCGCTGCAGAACCTGAATTGTGCGCCGGATTTCTTCATCGCGGCCGATCACGGGATCAAGTTTGCCCTGTTCGGCCTTCTCGGTGACATCAACCGTGTATTTCTTCAAGGCCTGGAATTTGTCTTCGTCTTCAGGATTGTCCACAGTGGCGCCGCCACGCAGGTTCTTCACCGCTGTTTCAATTGCGTTTGCACTAACCGAGAACGTATTCAGCAGTTTGCCAACAGCGCCTTTGTCCTGCATTGCTGCCAGCAACACGCTTTCGCTGGAAATGTACTGGTCCTGATTCTTTTGTGAAAGCTTGTCGGCGAGGTTTAGTAGTTTGCTCGACTCAGGGGAAAGCATTACCTGCCCGTCGTGACTGGTCACTACCGGCAAATCGTTGAGAAGCTTGTCGAGGCCTTTGCGCAGCGCACCCAGATCGAAACCGGTTTGGGTCAGTAGCGGCCGCAGCGAGCCGCCTTTCTGGTCCAGCAGCGCGCTGAGCAGATGCACCGGTTCGATATAGTTGTGGTCCTTGCCTACTGCCAGCGACTGGGCATCCGCCAGAGCCTGCTGAAGTTTGCTGGTCATTTTGTCCATGCGCATGGGTTCTGCCTGTATATAGAAGGTGTTACTTCCAAGGTTGGGACGCCGGGCCACTATTCAAGGCGGAAAAGGCCAGCAATTTTGATGGAAATCAACCGTCGACGCGTATCCGCCTCAGCATCCACTTGTCTTTACGATAAGCGTGGCGAAACGTCCGGTGATGCGCTGTTTACGGTATGAATAGAAGCGCTCATGTTGGCAGACAGTACAAACCGGGGCGCCGGAAATTTGTTCGATGCCACACGCACGCAGGCGAATTCTGGCCAGTTGGTACAAATCGGCCAGCCATTTGCCGGGCGTTGCAGTACTGACGAAAGCGGCATCCGTCGCTGCGCGCTCGGCAGCCCCGGCCCGCGCCAGAAAGACGGCACGTACCTCACTACCCACTTCAAAATGACAAGGGCCGATTGCCGGCCCTAGCCACACCCTGACGGTGGATAAGTGTGCATGAAAGGAGCCAAGCGTCGCTTCCAGCACGCCCGCCAGCAAACCACGCCAGCCGGCATGCGCCACCGCGAGCTCGCGGCCGTCAACACTGCTGAACAGCACCGGCAGACAATCTGCCGTAAGCACGGCCAGTGCCAGCGGACTGTCGCTGGCATATAACGCATCTGCTTCCGGAGTTGGTATTAATACAGTGGCTCCAGCGTGAAACACCCGTGTGCCATGTACCTGCTGCACCCACTGGATCGCAGGCACGGCAACTCCGGTTTCCTTGTGCAATCTGTCGAGCAAAAGGTGGCAGTTGGCGGTGACTGCTGACGGCACATCGCCGGCGTGTTGCGCAAGATTGAAACTGCTCCACGGCCCCAAACTGTGCCCGCCAAACCGCGTGGTCACGAACGCATGTACGTCCGCAGGCAACGCCCAGTCGGGCCGAAAGAGGCAGTTGGTATCAGACACGATCCTGTTCCAGCAGTTCAAGCAGCTTGAGGAAATCTTCCGGCAGCGGACTTTCCCATTCCATGTATTCGCCGCTGTCAGGGTGCTCGAAACCAAGCAAGCGTGCGTGCAGGGCCTGGCGTTTGAAATTCTGCAAATAGTCGAGTAACTCGGGCTTGGCGCCTTTCGGTGGTTTCAGCCGACCGCCGTACACCTGATCACCGACTATCGGAAACCCGATGTGGGCCATGTGCACCCTGATCTGGTGCGTGCGCCCGGTTTCCAGTTGCAAGGTCAGATGCGTATGACTGCGATAGCGGGTCTTCACCCGGTAGTGCGTGGTGGCCGGACGCGCATCAGGCACCCCTTCAACGACTGCGCGTTTCTGCCGCTGCACCGGATGGCGGCCTATCGATGCATCGACAGTACCGCCGGCAGTAACGACACCCATCACGACGGCTTCGTATTGGCGCCTCATGGTGCGCGCCTGCAGTTGCGCCACCAGATCCTGATGTGCCGATAGGGATTTAGCGACAACAAGGAGCCCGCTGGTGTCCTTGTCGAGCCGGTGCACGATGCCTGCCCTGGGCAGTTGAGTCAGATCCGGGCAGTGTGCCAACAGGCCATTCAGCAAGGTACCCGAACGATTGCCGGCCGCCGGGTGTACAACAAGTCCAACCGGCTTGTTAACCACGAGCAAGGCTTCATCTTCATAAACGATGTCCAACGGCATCGTTTCGGGCTCAAAATCTGTCCTTTGCACTACCTGGGCGCGCAATTCCAGATGTTCGCCACCCAGCACCTTTTCTTTACCCCTGCCGTTGTGCCCGTTAACGGTCAACTGGCCGTCCTTGATCCACTGTGACAGCCGGGCACGGGAAAACTCGGGAAAAACTTGGGCCGCCGCCTGATCCAGGCGCATACCGCCCAGTTCAGGGGTCAATTCCCGGCTCAGGACGGTTGCCAGAGCGCTTTCCTGCTCGTCTTCCAGTTCGATTTCGTCTTCTATAGTGCCGTGTTGCTGAGTCATGCGGGATTCCAAGTGGAGCTATGAGAGGAAAAGCGGGTCCGACAGCCTTGAGCCCCCTGCCTTAACAGCCTTGAGCCCCAGGGTGCTCTATGCACTCAGGCCTAAGGAGTGTAGTAAACTGCGCCGCCATTATACAAAGCAATGTGAAGAATCCTGTGAACAAGTTCCGGCTTACCCTGTTTCTGCTTCTTACCTTACCCTTCATATTGTCGGGATGCTCCTCCGACGAAGATGATTTGACCAATTCCGGCGAACAGGAGCTGTACGACCTGGGCACCCGTTCCCTCACCGGCAGCAACTGGCCACGCGCCATTGCGGTCTTCCAGCAAATTGAGTCGGCGTTCCCCTTTGGTCGGTACGCCGCGCAGTCCCAGCTCGAACTGATTTATGCCTATTACAAAAATGGCGAACCTGAAGCCGCGCGCGCCGCTGCGGACCGCTTCATCCGTTTATATCCGGACAACTCGAGCATCGACTATGTCTATTACATGAAAGGCATGTCCTTTTACAGCGAGGACACACGCATCCTCGGCCGTTACCTGCCAACGGACCCGAGCAAACGCGACCCCGGCAAGGCGCGCGAGGCCTTTGCCGATTTTGCGCAACTGATACAGTTATTCCCCAACTCCGAATACGTAGCCGACGCCCGGGCTCGCATGGTTTACCTGCGCAACATGCTCTCTGCCTACGAGATTTACGTTGCCGAGTTTTACATCCAGCGGCAAGCCTATCTGTCGGCGCTGAGCCGTGCGCGCTATGTCGTGGAAAATTACCAGAGTACGCCGCAAGTGCCGCGCGCACTCGAAATCATCACGGAAATGTATCTACGCATGGGCCTCAATGATCTGGCTGACCAATCGCTTGCAGTGCTTAAGCAAAATTATCCCGACAGTCCAGCGCTGGATGCGAACGGCAACTTCAACGTCTCCTCGCAGATCACCGATCCCTCGTTCCTCTATTCGATGAGCTTCGGCTTGGTGGGCAGCAACAAGAAAGACACGCCACTTGCACCGACACGCCGACCGACGCGCGCGGACACGCCCTACTCGTTCGTCTTGCCCGAAATTGAACAAGAACGCTCTTGGCTCAACATTCTCACGCTGGGGATGCTCGGTAGCGACGAGGGCGACACTGGCGAGGAGTAAGCCTTGGGCTTTCCATGCTGAAAAAATACATCAGCGCTGACCAGTTGTTACGGGATTCCTGTGAACTTGCCATGCGCATTGCGCAGAGCGGTTTCCGTCCCACCCTGATTGCAGGTGTCTGGCGCGGCGGCACGCCAGTGGCGATCGCCGTGCAGGAAATCATGGAATTCCTTGGCCTCGGCTGCGACCACATTGCGATCCGCACATCGGCTTACACGGGCATGGAACAACGTGGCGAAGTTCAGGTGTATGGCCTCGAGTACCTGCACCAAAATCTGCAACCTGAGCACTCTTTGTTGATTGTTGATGATGTGTTCGATACCGGACTGAGCATG
>CAMDML010000059.1 GCA_945902215.1 Klebsiella pneumoniae
TTATGCGAAGCAGTTGGCAATGAAAGCAGTTAACATCAACCCCGGACTCTAAAGCCAAGTGCTACTGAAGATGGGGGGACGTCGCCACAAACGAAGCTGAAACTAGAAAGTGCAAAATTGCACATCGTTCGAGTGGAATAGTATGTAAGGCTGCTGAAGGGCCCCTTTCTGACAAAGTGGGGGTACCCGGGTGGGTGGGGTCTTGGAATCGGGGTTTTGGAATGATGTGAAGTTGGCTGTGGCTTTGTGAAAAGGCCTCTTCCTCCGAGAGTACCGCTTTTCCCCCAAGTAGATTCAGCATGATGGGATAACGTAGTACTAGCACCCAAGAGCGTGCCATTAGGAACAAGCAGCGGAAGCATTTGGCGGTATATTTGGCGGTACCTTATTTTTTATATTCAGCTATAGCTATACATATCAATATCTTATCATACTAGTTCAAATCCCGCCGCCTCCACCAGACTTCGCAGTCCTGTCCGCACAGCGGACAGGGCTGCTTCGTCCGGGCAAGCCATGTCTCCCGTTGGAGATGTGGCCCAAGCCCGGACGAACTGAAGTCTGTCCCGACGTAGCCCGCAGGGCGAAGTCGGACTATCAGTTAAAAGTTACAGTTGCACCCACCAGACACGGAGGTCTGACATGAGCAGCAATACCTTTCATTACGTTTATATCCTCACCAATCGTGCAGATCCGCCCCGCCATTACACCGGATTGACCCAGGATCTCCGCGCGCGTTTGAAATATCACAACGCCGGCGAATGCAAACACACAGCAAAGTTTCGTCCCTGGCAGCTCGAAACAGCCATCTCCTTCCGCTCCCGCGACAAAGCAGCGGCCTTCGAAAAATATCTCAAAACAGGTTCAGGGCGCCCGCAGGGAATAACTCGTGCTTCGCCCCCCCGCCGCATCCTTCACTAATACACCACGCTCTACAAGATCAGTAATATCACGCAAAGCCGTGTCAGGCGAAGCTTTAGTGAGCTTCGCCCACTTCGAGGACGTCAATGTGCCTTCCAGACCATCCAGCATTTTATGTATGACTTTCCGTTGTCGGTCATTGAGGGGCTTATCCCTAATGGATTCCCAAAAGTGGACCTTCTGCATCACGCCTGCGAGTGTGCCTTCTGCGCCTTCAATAGCACGATCAAGGCAATCAAGAAACCAGGTTAGCCAGGCAGTAATATCAAGATCGCCTTTCTGGGTGAATTCCAGAACCTTGTAATAGGCATCGCGCTCGAGGCGGATTTGCGCAGACATGCTGTAGAAACGCTGCGGGCTCTTTTCTGATTGAGCCAGAGCCATATCCGCAATCGCACGCGCAATGCGCCCATTCCCGTCATCGAAGGGATGGATGGTAACAAACCACAGATGCGCGAGTGCTGCTTTCAGAACGGCATCGAGAGGCGCGGGGGCAGCGGCAAACCAACGCAAGAACGCTGCCATCTCTGCGTTCAGGCGCGCTGCGGTTGGCGCTTCGTAGTGGACCTGCTCACGCCCCATCGGACCCGAAACCACCTGCATCGGACCCAAGCGTTCATCACGCCAGGCACCGACAATGATACTGGACATGCCACTGCGGCCTGTCGGAAAGAGGGAAGCATGCCAGGCGAATAGGCGCTCCTCCGTCAGCGGCTCCGCATACTGTTGGGTTGCATCGAGCATCATCTCGACTACGCCCTCAACATGGCGATCCGCCGGAGCCAGTGCACCTATATCCATGCCCAGACGCCGTGCGATGGAGGAACGAACCTGGCTCTTATCGAGGAGTTCACCCTCTATCTCGCTGGACTTGAGAACATCCTCTGTAAGTGTTGTCAGGACAGCTTCAGCGCGAAGGTCAAAGCCAAGCGCTTCCATTCGCCCTATTAGCCGCCCCTGACGATGCCGCACGGAAGCGAGCTGCCGGGCAAGCAGCCCTTCATCCCAATGAAAATTCGGCCATTCTTGTAGGTCGTGGATATATTTTGACATTCTCCGCACCCTCTGCGGAGATAGTGCCGCATATTCTCCGCAAGTGCAAGATTAAATCCGCATATTTTGCGGAGATCAGGACCATATTCTCCGCATGTCCAAAATTGGTCCCCGTCATATACTCCATGCGCCGCACCATCACAAAAACCAAGGAGGCTCCATGAACCGCCTGATCCGCCCTGTAACCGCTACTCTTCTTTTTCTCTCATTCCTGACTGCCTGTACCCCTTCAGAGCCACAAGCACCAGTCGCACCTCCTGAAGTGGCCGCGCCAATCATTCCCTCCACCGCCTACCAAGGCGCTCGAGTCATCGCAGGCGACGGCTCCGCCGCAATCGAGAACGCAACCTTCGTGGTCCAAGCCGGAAAATTCATCGCCGTCGGCGCCACCGACACCGTGCAAATTCCTGAAGGGGCAACGCTGGTAGACCTGACCGGCACCACCGTAATCCCAACCCTGGTAGATGCCCACGTGCACCTGAGCCCCGAGCGTGAACTTTTGATCGAGGACTTGCGCAAACGCGCCAGCTACGGCGTCAGTGCTGCATACGATATGGGCACCGGCGGCACAGACGTACTATTCCAAGTGCGCGATGAGGCCGCGCCGGGTCTTGCGCTCCTGCGTACCGCAGGACGCGGCATTACCCGTCCGGAGGAAGGCCGTTCCACCGTGCCGCATTGGGTAAGCACCGTAGAAGAAGCGCGCGCCGCTGTGCAAGCGGAAGCGGCCCGCAACGTGGACATCATCAAGATCTGGGTCGACGACCGTAACGGCCAGTTTGAAAAACTGACGCCTGAACTGTACGGCGCGGTCATTGACGAAGCGCATCTGAACAACCTGCGCGTCGCGGCACACATCTTCACCATGGAGGACGCCGCGGGTCTGCTGAACGCCGGCATCGATGCCTTTGCGCACGGCGTGCGCGACCAGGATGTGAACGATGAGTTCATGGCCCTGATCGCCCAGCACCCCGATGTTGTGGTGGTTCCCAACCTGCCCGCGCGCGGCGTGGCCACTGATCTCGAATGGCTACGCGGCACGATCCCCGACGAACAACTGCAAACCTTGCTGGACGCCCCGGCCGCAGAGCAGCCCGTGCTCGACGCCTTCGGCATTCAGGCCCGCAACCTCGCCCGCATGAGCGCAGCCGGCGTGAAGATCGCCATGGGCACTGACGGCAATACCCCGTGGGGGCCGCATGTCGAAATGGAAGACATGGTGGCCAGCGGCATGAGTCCGGCCGCTGTCATCACGGCCGCTACCGGTACCAGCGCGGCCTATATGCAGCTCGAAGACAGGGGTACGATCAGTACCGGCAAGTTCGCCGACTTCATCGTTCTCGAAGCCAACCCCTTGGACGACATTACCAACACGCGCCGGATTCGTACTGTGTATCTAGCGGGGGCTTCCGTTATCGGCAACTAAAATGTGCACGGATCATGGACTATTGGGCTTTCTCCCTTTAGTCTCGGTAAGCCTGTATCTATAAGCAGTCGGGTAAAAAAACAACAATACGGAGAACTGTAATGAATAAACGAAAAAATCAGGTGGCAATATCTGCAGCAATAGCAACGAGTTTTGGCCTTCTCGCCAGCCATTCAGCCCTGTCCCAACAGGCTGCGCCGACGGCATCAGGACTCGAAGAAATCAGTGTAACGGCGACCCGCCGCGTTCAGAACATGCAGGAAGTGCCAATATCAATCGTGGCGATAACGGGTGAAAACCTGGTTATGCGCGGCATCGATAACCTCGAAAAAGTCAGCCAAGGGATACCGAACGTTATCATCACCGGCGGCGGCGGCGGCACCGGGGGTGCCAGCTTCCGCATGCGCGGCATCCCGAACGTAGGCACTTACGTTGATAACGTGTGGCAGGTAGGAACCGCAGGCTTCCTGACCCAGGAGTTTGTTGATATCGACCGCGTGGAAGTCCTGCGCGGCCCTCAGGGCACCATGTTCGGTCGCGACTCCACAGGTGGCGCCATCCGTATCTGGACCAAACGTCCCAGTGATGAACTCAGTGGCAGCATCACGACAACACTCGGCTCGCTGGATCGCCTGGATATGAAAGGCTCCATCGACCTGCCGCTCTCCGACCGGATCAAGAGCAAATGGACCGTCGCGAATATGTCGCGCGATGGGTACATCAAAAGTCTCACCACCGGCGAATCTGGTGGCGGCATCGATCAGCAAGTGATGCGGGGCGATATCGTCTGGGATGCTACCGACACGCTAAGCTTCCGCGTTGACTATCAAACCAACGAAAGCACATTCACAGAACCCCGTGTGCAGGATGCCATGTTCCGCACCTACAACGATCCCAATCCAAACTGGGGCAAGCAATTGGTAGGCCTTCCAGAGTTCTACAACTACGTGGGTACCGACTCCCGCGGCCAGCCAGTAGAACCCTTCTTCTCACCCGCCAACCAAGTGGCCGGCTTCCCGGGCGGCAAGGTTGGCAAATGGGAAAATCGTTCCGGCACTGTTCTGCCTAATCGTTACGAAACCAATCAGGCGTCGTTTGAAGTCACCTGGCAACTGCCCTATGACATCGATGTGATGTATCTGGCATCGAAAGTCAGCCAGGATGCAGACTCCGTGGTCGACTGGGACAACAGTCAGTATGACCTGGTGCTGGACATCAACCGCAGCATTCTTGATATGACCAGCCAAGAACTCCAAGTGACCGGCACACTCACCGACATGTTCGATTGGATGGGTGGACTCTACTCCTGGGATCAGGAAACCCATAATCGCAACGGCCGTTGGCAGGTTAATGAATTCCAGAAAGGCATTTTCCCGGTAGCCAATGTTCTGAACTCGGCGGCATGCAACCCGGTAGGTGGTACTCCAGCCGGCTACACAGGCTGCCAGGCGGTTTACAATCAGGCAATAGGCGGCGCCTACGACGTGAGGTCCATCGCTGAACAGGATGGCTGGGCCGTGTTTGGTGAGACGACGATGCATGTCACCAGCCAGCTCGACCTTACCTTGGGCCTGCGCCATCACGACCAAGCGGGCTATTCGCAAAACAAGGCAGCAATTGCAGGTGTAACAGCGCCAAAACCGGCGGATCCGACCCAGTTTCACGTCGGTGATGCTTTTGCCGGTAACAAAGTCGGCGTGCCCAACGCGTTCCAGTTCAAAAAGAACACCATGCGTGCCGTAGCGAAATACACCTTCAATGACAACTTGAACGCTTACGTAAGCTATTCCGAAGGCTTCAACTCAGGCGGCATCTCGGCACCTGTTATCAACGGAGTGAGAACCGAGTTTCCGTTCGCGCCTTCAACCCTGGAAAACACGGAGTTCGGGATAAGATCCGACCTTCTTGACAACACGCTGCGCCTCAACTTCACGGTATTCAGCACGGTTTGGGCTGACCTGCAGGCAGCCGGTGTGGTTGTCGATCCGGTGACAAAAGTGCAGATCCCCACGCTGGTTACCACCAACGTTGGCGAAGCAGAGGCCAAAGGGTTTGAACTGGAAGTCACCTATGTGCCCACTGAAAACCTGTTGCTCACGTTGGGCTACGGGAAACTGGATACTGCGTACACCGACATTGCGCCTGGCACCATGACAGGCCACTTGCCGTTGAACTCCGGTACCGAGTTTGCGGCAGCGCCGGACAGCAGCTACACGATGGGAGCGCAATACACCGGCTCTATCGGTACCAGCGGCAGCCTGGTCACGCGTTTGGACTACAACTATCAGGGCCAGTTCTGGCGCTCCGAGCCCTTCCTCAGGGTGAGTGGCTACGCGGCGGTGCCGGATAACTACGAAGAAAGCGGTGACTGGGCGTTGATAAACGCGCGTATGACCTACGAACCTGCGGATGCTCCTTGGACAATATCCCTGTTCGGCACCAACCTCACGGACGAGTACACCCTCAACTCCGGATTCTTCCACGGTATCTGGGGCTTCGATTTCGCGACGGTCGGTCGGCCCCGCGAGTTTGGTATCTCGTTCGACTATCGTCTGGGCGAATAGTCCAAACAGAAGAACGTTTGTCAGTACCCAAAGCGGGTGGCGCGAGCCACCCGCTTTTTTTTTGCTGATTCGATTGTGTGTTTCAGCACAGATGGAGAATTTTTGGCGTGTAATACTGTCTATATAGTTAGACCCATGTGCCAGACAGAATCCTCGACAGGACACCCCTCATGAAAAAACTCCTGGTTTCCCTCGGTGCTCTCGTTGCCCTGCTGTTTATCGTGTTCGTTGGCCTGATCGCCTACGTGGTGACCTTCGATGCGAACGCGAACAAAGACTGGATTGCGGCGCAGTTCCTTGAAAACACCGGGCGTGAGTTGGTGCTCGGTGGCAACATTGAACTGACGCTCTATCCCTGGGCCGGCATCACGGTAGACAACGTCAGTATCAGCAACGCGCCTGGCTTCAGTGCCACGCCCTTGTTGCAAGCGGAGCATTTGCAAGCACGCGTCAAACTGCTGCCCATGCTCAATGGTTCGTATGAAATTGATACGGTGCAGTTGCATGGTGCGCGTCTCAATCTGGAAGTGCTGGGCAATGGCGAGAACAATTGGACACTGGGCGGAAATGTTGAGGTGGCTCCTGACTCTGACCAATCCGCCGCCGGACGCGATGCGTCCTATGGCGGGACAAATCTGATCATCGGGGGTGTCGACATTCAGGATGCCGCGGTTATCTACGACGACCAGTTCGCCAACACGCATTATGAAATCAACAATCTGGATATGGGCATCGGCGAACTCGTGTACGGCGCACCGCTGAATATCAGCCTGAGTCTTGATGCCGCTTCACGCTCACCGCAATTGAATGTAACTACCGAAGTCGCTGGCACCGTGGTCTACGACGTTGACAATGGCCGTTACGATCTTGATCCCCTGACGCTCGAAGCCACCCTGCGCGGCCCGAACGTGCCCAACGGCAGTGCTGCCATCAACCTGACCACCGCACTCACGGTAAATATGGATGAAGACACGCTGAGCTTGCGCAATCTTGAGTTCGACATGCTCGACACGCATCTGAGCGCCAGCCTTGACGTAGCGCGCGCATCGACGGAAAGCCCTGCGGTGAGCGGCAACCTCACTCTCACCGGCGATGATCTCGCGGTACTGTTCCGTATCCTCGAACAAAACGCCCTTGCGGATCGCATTGGCAGCCTGAGCAGCAGTTTCGACATTGCCGCCAGCATCGATGCCGACATGGAAACGGGCGTGGTGAACGTGCCCACGCTGCAAGCCGAGCTACTTGGCGCCGACATTGAAGGCACGCTGAGCGCGAGCCGCATGAATACCGACACGCCCGCCTTCAGTGGCAAACTCACGGCGGCCGGGCCTGATCTGCCAACGCTGATTGAAGTGCTCGGCATGTTGCAAGGCAGTGATTCCGCGCTGAGCCAAACCGGGAAGCAGTTGCGCGAAGGCATTCGCAATCGTGCTTTTACTTTTTTCAGCGAATTCAATGGCGATCTTGCACAAGGCAATGTGCAGGTAACAGCACTTGAAGCAGCCATGTTCGGCTTCACCCTGAACGGAACGCTGGATGCGAGCGACATCAATGATGGCGGCAGCATAAATGGCAGCCTCACGCTCGACGGCAACAATCTGCGCGAAGTGTTGACGGCGCTCGGCCAGACCGGGCTTGGTGAGGTAGCGCAATCCATGAAGCTGGATGTGCAGGTGAGCGGTCGCCGCGACAACCTGAGGATCAGTCCCTTGAATCTCGATCTCGTGCTATCTGGTGAACAGATTCCGAATTCGCCGCAAACGCTCGCCTACAAAGGTGACACCGTACTCAATCTCGACGACGCCAACCTGAGCATTGATGCGTTCACACTGAGCGGGCTTGGCCTGAACCTCACGGGCTCTGTCAGCGCGACCAACATCGGAGAGAACGCGGCGTTTGCAGGCCGCCTTGCTGTGCCCGCGTTCAACGCGCGCCGCCTGCTGGAGCAACTGAACCAGCCGGTGAACACAGCCGACAGTGCTGCCCTGAATAATGTTGCGCTCGATGCCGGATTCAAGGGCACCACCAACAGCCTGAACCTCGACGGGCTGACGCTCACGCTCGATGACAGCAAAATCACTGGCACACTCGCGCTCAGCGATCTGGCCACCCTGAGCGGCAGCTTCACCGTGAACATCGACACTATTGATGCCGACCGTTATCTGGCTCCGGTAGCCGAGAATACCCAGACCGAGCCAGCCGCTGCCGAACCGCTCCCGGTGGCTATGCTGAAAACGCTGAACCTGCAGGGCGCTGTGAATGTTGGCCAGTTGACCATCAGCGGCCTCAAGATGAGCAACATTGTGGTTGAGCTGAAAGCCGCCAATGGCAATGTTGCACTGAACCCGATTCGCGCGGATTTGTATCAAGGCACTTTCGCCGGTGACATCACTCTCGACGTGACCGGCGCCGAGCCGCTTGCTACCGCGAACACAACACTGACATCGATTGCGCTCGGACCACTCACCCAGGATTTTATGGACGCGGATTACCTGACCGGCACCGGCGACATCAAATTGGCTCTGACCGGACGCGGCACCGACAGTGCGCAGATCAAACGCAACCTGAGCGGCAGCGGCAGTCTCGGCGTGGCCGATGGGGTGTTGAGCGGCGTTGATGTAGAGGCCGTGCTGCGCCAGGTCGAGCTGATGATACGCACCGCACGTTTGCAGGACTTGCCGCAGGGCGGCACCACAGCGTTCGACAAATTTTCCGCCACGTTGGCTATCGATGCAGGTGTAGTGAACAGCAACGATTTGCTCATCAGCGCACCCGGCTGGTCGGTGGCCGGCACTGGTACGCTGGCCGACCTCAACGACGACAGCATCAATTTCGATCTGGTGACGTCGATTGACCCGGGCACGGCCACATCGGCAGAAACCGAGTACGACCTCGGCGGTTACACCCTGCCCATCGCCTGCAACGGCAGCTTTACCAGCCCACGTTGCCTGCCGGATGCTGCGCAGATCATTGCCGGCGCAGTCCGGGGTGCCGTGCAGCGGCGCTTGGGTGACTTCCTGGAAGACCGGCTCGGTGGCGGTACGCAACAACAGCAAGCAGCCCCGACTGACACGACCCAGGAAGCCAAACCCACCGAAGCGGCCCCTGTGGAAGAAGAACCCAAACCCGAAGAGGAACTGCTGAACCGCGCGCTGGACCTCTTGCGCAGGTAAAAGTGCCACGTTGTATTCTTCCGGAGGGCACCGATATACTGGCCGTATTCGCCATACCCCTGCCCGCAAGCAAAAATCCAAAGGGCGGCCTGGTGGAAGACCGGATACAGCATCATCTTCAGCACTTTTTAGCTTTATCCGCTCCTTGGCTGAAAGCCAAAAATACTAATTATAACAGTATCTTACCGAATACCTGCCAAACCCTTACAGAGAGGAAACACCATGAAACGCCTGTTAACACTCGCACTGGGATTAGTGCTGGGCTCCGCTGCCTGCGCCCAGGAACCCTACCCCTTCATCTCGACCCCAGTCGCCGAATTCAATGAGCCCTGGGCGCTGGAATTCCTGCCCGACGGCCGCCTGCTCGTTACCGAGAAAAGCGGCACGATCCAGCTCGTCACCCAAGATGGCCAGAAAACTGACGTCGCTGGCGCACCCACCGTGGACTACTTCTTCCAGGGCGGTTTGGGCGACATCAAGATTCATCCGAACTTCGCTGAGAATCACATTGTGTATCTCAGCTACGTGGAAGCCGGTGAAAACGAAACCCGCGGCGCGGTGGTTGCACGTGGCACGCTGAACCTCGACACCCCTGCCATCGAAGACCTGCAGGTGATCTGGCGCGCGTTCCCGAAAGTGGAAGGCGGTTTGCACTTCAGCCATCGCATTCTGTTCGACGCTGAAGGCCACATGTTCGTGTCCGCCGGCGAGCGCAACCTGAATGCCGAAGATCCGCCGAATGCGCCCGGCCAGAGTCTGAACACCACGCTGGGCAAAATCCTGCGCCTCAATGACGATGGCACTGCCGCCGCCGGCAATCCTTTCGCAGACCAGGGTGGTCTGGCAGCAGAAGTGTGGACCAAGGGCCATCGCAATCCCTTGGGCCTTGCCTTCGATCCGAACGGTCAGTTGTGGAACATCGAAATGGCGCCGCGCGGTGGCGATGAGTTGAACATGGTTGTAGCCGGTTCCAACTACGGCTACCCCTACGTGTCCAACGGCAACCACTACAACGGCATTATCATTCCCGACCACGACACCGACACCGAAGGCAAATACGCTGCGCCGAAGGCTTGGTGGAATCCCGTCATCTCGCCCTCCAGCGTGATCTTCTACTCGGGCGACAAGTTCCCCGACTGGAACGGCAACGCGTTCATCAGTGGACTGTCCTCTATGTCAATCATTCGTGTGACGGTGAATGCGGACACTGGTGCTGCCACCGAAGCCCAACGCTTTGTGATGGGCAAACGCATGCGCGGCCTGAAGCAGGGTCCGGATGGCAACATCTGGGCGATTGAAGATGGTGCGGGTGGACGCTTGTTGAAATTGTCGCCGCGTTGATTTGCATTACGCAGTACAACAAAGGGAGCTTCGGCTCCCTTTTTTTTGGTTTGTGTTCTGGACACAGAACAAAGCGCCGCCCCATGGTGCGCCATGCCCAAAATCGGGCTGTTTTCTGCTGTGGGGTCCACTTTCCCGGGCATGCGTCAAGTTTCCACTTTTCACTGATGGAGGGCTCCGGTACAGTGACTACTGTGAGTTTTTTGCCGAATTTGCGGGAGTTTACCCTTGTCGATCCACGTCGCCCTGCAACATATCACCGACTATAAATACGACCGCAGGGTCAGTCTCAGCCCCCAGATTGTCCGCCTGCGCCCCGCGCCGCACTGCCGTACCCGCATTCTGAGTTACTCCCTGTCGATCACCCCCGCCGAACATTTCATCAACTGGCAGCAAGACCCGATGGCCAACTACCTGGCGCGGCTCGTGTTCCCGGAAAAAACCACCGAGTTCCGTATCGTTGTCGACCTCGTCGCGGAAATGAGTGTGCTCAACCCCTTCGACTTCTTCCTTGAACCGAGCCACATGACCTACCCGTTCAAGTACAACGGGTCGCACATGCGCGAAGTGGCGGTATATCTCACCAAATCGCCGTCCACCCCGCTGGTACAGGAATACCTCAACAGCATTTCGCGCGAGAAGAAAGTCACCATCGATTTTCTGGTGGAGTTGAACCAGCGCTTGCAGGGCGACATCAAATACTTGATCCGCATGGAACCCGGTGTGCAGTCGCCGGAGGAAACCCTGACCAAGGGTTCCGGTTCCTGTCGCGACTCCGCTTGGCTGATGGTGCATTTGTTGCGCCACCTTGGTATCGCATCGCGCTTCGTGTCCGGCTACCTGATCCAACTGGTTGCCGACGTGAAAGCACTCGACGGTCCATCCGGGCCGGAAAAAGATTTCACCGACCTGCATGCGTGGTGCGAAGTGTATCTGCCCGGCGCGGGCTGGATTGGCTTCGATCCCACCTCGGGCCTGATGGCCGGCGAAGGCCACATTCCTCTTGCCTGCTCAGCGGAACCGGGCTCGGCGTCGCCGATCACCGGCGAAGTGGATGAAAGCGAAGTCGTCTTCGAACACCACATGGAAGTGAGCCGCGTGTGGGAAACGCCGCGTGTCACCAAACCTTACTCGCGTGAACAGTGGGCCGGTATCGAAACGCTGGGCCACCGCATCGACAAAGACCTGAAAAAACATGATGTGCGCCTGACGCAAGGGGGTGAGCCCACATTCGTGTCGATCGACAACCGCGACGGCGCGGAATGGAATACCACCGCGCTGGGTCCGCACAAACGCAAGCTTGCCGGCGAACTGGTTCGCAAACTGAAGCAACAATACGCGCCACAAGGCCTGCTGCATTTCGGGCAAGGCAAGTGGTACCCGGGTGAGCAACTGCCACGCTGGTCGCTGAACAACTTCTGGCGCCGCGATGGCCAGCCGATCTGGAACAACCCGGAACTGTTTGCGACTGAAACCACCGACTATGGCGTTACGGCTGACAACGCCGCCAAATTTCTTGCCGGTGTTGCCGCGAATCTCGATCTCGACTCCAAGTACACTTTCCCCGCATACGAAGATGTCTGGTACTACCTCTGGCGCGAACGCAAACTGCCGGTAAACGTTGATCCGCTTGATTCGCGCTTGGCAGACCCCTTGGAACGCGCGCGGTTGCGCAAGGTGTTTGACCAGGGACTCGACCATGTTGTTGGCCACATCTTGCCGATGGCGTGGAACGAGGAGTGGCGCACCGGGCCCTGGTTCCTGCGCGACGAACATTGCTATCTGGTCCCCGGTGATTCACCCCTCGGCTACCGCTTGCCGCTCGACTCGCAACCGTGGGTCAAGAAGAGCGATTATCCGTACACCCATCCACAGGACTGGAGCCAGGAATTTCCGGCGCTGCGCCCGTGGCAGGAAATCCGGCACAACCTGCCGGGTGTTGCCGGCTTTGATGCGCGTGGTGGCGAAGCATTCATGAAGCGCACCAGCGACCCGTATGCCGAAGGTGATGCGGCAACGTTGAAACAGCGCGAGTCTGCACGCAAACGGCAAGAGGCCCTGAAAACCCAGGCACCGGGGCAGCGCGAATCGGCTGCCGGGATTATCCGTACCGCACTCTGCGCCGAACCGCGCGACGGCCGCCTGTATCTGTTCATGCCGCCGCTGGAGCATCTGGAAAACTGGCTGGAACTGGTGGCTGCCATCGAGAAGACTGCCGAAGCGCACGACCTGCCGGTGATCCTTGAAGGCTACGAACCGCCGAAAGATCCACGCCTGAATTATCTGCGCGTAACCCCGGACCCTGGCGTTATCGAAGTAAACGTTCAGCCCGAAAGCGACTGGCAAGCGCTCGTAGATCAAACCAAATTCCTTTACGAGACTGCGCACGAATCCCGGCTCTCCACCGAGAAGTTTATGCTCGACGGCCGCCACATCGGCACCGGCGGCGGCAACCATTTTGTGATGGGCGGTGCGACACCAGGCGATTCGCCGTTCCTGCGCCGGCCTGACCTGCTGGCGAGCATGATCGGCTACTGGAACAACCATCCTGCGCTGTCGTACCTGTTTTCCGGCATGTTTCTCGGCCCTACCTCGCAGGCACCGCGCATCGACGAAGGTCGCGATGAATCCGTGTATGAACTCGAAATCGCATTCAAGGAGATCGAGCGTCTGCAAAAGGCCGGCAGCATGCAGCCGTGGCTGATAGACCGAGCGCTGCGCAACAGCCTGATCGATGTGACTGGCAACACCCACCGCAGCGAATTCTGCGTCGACAAACTCTACTCGCCCGACTCGGCCACCGGCCGCTTGGGCTTGTTGGAAATGCGCGCGTTCGAAATGCCGCCGCATGCGGAGATGAGTCTCGCGCAGCAACTGTTGATCCGCGGACTTATCTCGCGCTTCTGGCAAGAGCCCTACAAACCACCGCGCCTCAAGCGTTGGGGCACGGAACTGCACGACCGCTTCATGCTCGGCCATTTCGTGTGGGACGATTTCAGCGACGTGTTGCAGGAAATGAAAGACTTCGGTTATCCCGTGCAGCCGGAATGGTTTGCGCCGCACTTCGAATTCCGCTTTCCGAAACTCGGCGAATTTTCCGCACGCAATGTCGACGTTGAACTGCGCCTCGCACTTGAACCCTGGCATGTGATGGGCGAGGAAGGCGCGCCCGGCGGGGCCGTGCGTTATGTGGATTCTTCGGTGGAACGGTTGGAAGTGAAGGTGCATGGCCTCGTTGACGACCGCCATGTCATCACCTGCAATGGGCAACGCATTCCACTGCAACCCACCGGTAAGGTCGGCGAATTTGTCGGCGCAGTCAGGTATCGGGCTTGGTGGCCGGAGTCCTGCATGCATCCCACCATAGGCACGCACGTGCCGCTGATCTTCGATCTGGCCGACACCTGGATGAACCGTTCACTTGGTGGCTGCCAGTACCATGTCGCGCACCCGGGCGGTCTCGCTTACGACACCTTCCCGGTCAATGCCCAAGAAGCCGAAGCCCGCCGGTTGGGCCGCTTCTTCCGCCTCGGGCATACACCCGGAAAACTTGCTATTGTGGAAGGTCTGCGCAATCCGAATTATCCGTTCACGCTCGATTTACGCAGGTAATTTTTCCCTACGCCGATTTTGAAAGAAGAAATGTTGAAAGAAGAGATGCCGGGGCCACCCCAGTCACAATCGCAATCCCAGTCCTCGCAAGAAGCCCTGACGAGCGGCTACCGCGCGCCTGCTGATCGCTACGATGAGATGTTTGCCGCCCCCGGCGTGCCGCGCCCCCACTGGCAGGCGCTGTACACCAGTCTCAACGCTACCAGCCCCCGCGAACTCAATGCCCGCATTAGCGCCGCCGAGCGCCATATGCGCGACAGTGGTGTGACCTACAACGTGTACGACGACCCCGAGGGTCTCGACCGGCAGTGGGAAATGGACATGCTGCCGATGCTGATTTCTCCCGAGGAATGGCGCGGCCTTGAAGCCGGCATTGCGCAACGAGCACGCCTCTTCAACGCCATTCTCGCGGATTTCTATGGCCCGCAAACCCTGCTCAAGGACGGGCTCGTGCCTGCATCACTCGTGCTTGGCCACAGCGGCTTTCTCCGCAACGCACACGGCATGAAACTGCCGGGCAACATTCATTTACATTTGTATGCTGCTGATCTCACGCGCTCACCAGATGGCCAGTGGTGGGTTATCGCCGACCGTACCCAGGCACCATCCGGTGCCGGTTATGCGCTGGAAAACCGGCTGATTGTGTCGCAGGTGTTTCCGGAATTGTTCCGCAGCCAGAATGTGCGCCATCTTGCCCAATATTTCGCGACCATGCGCGACGCCTTGATGTATTACGCACCGCGTGGCGACGGCCCGCCGTTCGCCGTGGTACTGACGCCCGGCCCCTACAACGAAACGTATTTCGAACATGCGCTGCTGGCGCGCTATCTGGGATTCCGCTTGGTGGAAGGTGGCGACCTGATCGTGGCTGACAACAAGGTGTGGCTGAAAACCATTGAAGGCCAGCGCCGTGTGCACATGATCCTGCGGCGCCAGGACGATTCGTTCTGCGACCCGCTGGAACTCCGCGCCGAGTCCACCCTCGGCAGCGCCGGCCTGATGGAATGCGCACGCCTCGGTACCGTGCTGGTAGCGAATCCGCCCGGCTCCGGCGTGCTGGAAGGTGGCGCCCTGCTCGGCTATCTGCCGCGCCTGTGCGAACACCTGCTGGGGGAAGCCCTGCTGCTTCCGTCCATCGCCACGTGGTGGTGCGGCGAGCCGGTAGCACTGCAAAGTGCACTCAAGCAGCATGAAAAACTTGTGTTCAAACCAGCCGATCCGGGTTTTTCATTTGAACCGGTGTTCGGCCGCAACCTCAGTCCGCAGCGGCTTGCCGAGTTGCACCAGAAGCTTGCGCGCCACCCGGAACGCTTTGTAGCGCAGGAACTGGTGGAAGTGTCGCAGGCACCGGTGCTGTCCGGCCGTTCGCAACACAGATTCCAGCCACGCGGTATTGCCCTGCGTGTGCACGCCAGCATTGCGCCAAGCGGCGGTTACCAGGTAATGCCAGGGGGCCTCACGCGCGTTTCAGCTGAAGCCGACTCGCGCATCGTGTCGATGCAGCGCGGCGGCAGCTCCAAAGATACCTGGGTGATGGCTGATGGCCCGCTCGATACCCAATTCACCTTGTTGCGCAGCACCTTGCGTAGCGCCGACCTCGTCGCCGCCAACGGTGCCATTGCCTCGCGCGTGGCGGAAAACGAATTCTGGTTTGGCCGCACCTGTGAGCGCTGCGAAGGTGTGGCGCGCTTGTTACGCGTTGCCTTGAACGCCGTGCTGCAGGAAACCGAAGACGGTATCAACAGCCCGGTATTCGCTATGGCAGCCTCGTGGGGTCTGTTGGATGAAGACAAAGTCAGCGACAAGTACCTGCTCACCGCCGCGACGATGGAAGATGAACCGCGCGGCCTCGCCGCCAATCTGCGCCAGCTGAACCAGATTGCGTATCAACTCAGAGACCGTCTGTCGCTCGACCACTGGCGTGCGATTACGCAACTGGTGCGCGACCCGGCTTTCAACCAGCAAGTGACGCTCTCGCAGTGCATTAACTGGCTCGACAAGACCATTGTCGGCATGACCACACTGAGCGGCTTTGCGCTCGACAGCATGACACGCGACACCGGCTTCCGTTTCCTGTCTATTGGCCGCCGGCTCGAACGCCTGTGCTTCCTGACCCGCGCCATTGCCGTGGCCTGCGATGAAGGCCGTGAATCGGGTCTGACCTGGCTGCTGGAATTGTGCGATTCGGTGCTGACCTACCGTTCGCGTTATATGGCGCAACCGGAGTGGCTGCCGGTGATGGATCTTTTGATCCGCGACCCTGCCAACCCGCGCTCGGTAATGTTTCAGGTGAACGGCATTCACGACTATCTGGCGCGCATGGAACAGCGCCACGGGCCCTGCGGCCGCGAACTCCTGATGCCCGACATTGAACTGTTGAAGTCGCTCGACCTCGACACCGAATACCAACCCGACAGTCCGCGCCTGATGCAGGCCGTAAACAACCTGCACAACAGCTGCTATGCACTGAGCAACCGCCTGACCTTGCAGTTCTTCAACCACCCGGGCATGCAGAACGACTGGGGTGCCTCTTGGTAACCATTGCATGACAGGTACTACAGCCACCCGCCGCTACGCCATCGTGCACGAAACGCGGTACACCTATACCACGCAGGTTGCGACCGGCCATCACTTCGCGCACCTGACTCCACGAGCAACGCCTTGGCAGCAGGTGCAGGGCCACGCACTCGACTTTGACCCGCAGCCGAACGAAGTGAGCAGCATCACCGACTATTTCGGCAACCATTCATTACGATTTCTCATCAACCGCCCACATGCAATGATGCAGGTACGCGCGAGTTCCACGATTGATGTGCAGGAGCAGAATCTGGATACCGTGCTGGCACGCATGCCGTGGGAAAGCGCGCTGTGTGCTTCCATCTATGAAGTGGAGCCGCTGTCCGTGGCCGAGATGCGGCTGCCATCACCACAGGTGGAACTGCTGCTGGAAACCCGCGCGTATGCGAGCCAGCTCTTCACTCCCGAGCGGCCATGGCTCGACGCGCTGCTGGATTTGACGACGCACATCCGCGAGGACTTTACGTACGACCCGAAAGCGACCACGGTGTCCACCCCGGTGTCAGACGTGTTTGCGAGCAAACGCGGCGTGTGCCAGGACTTCGCGCATTTGATGCTGAGCTGCCTGCGCTCACTCAATCTGCCCGCACGCTATGTCAGTGGCTACATTCTCAACGAACCCCCACCCGGCACCGCGAAGCTGCTGGGCGCCGATGCCTCACATGCGTGGGTGGAAAGTCATCTGCCCGGCGTGGGCTGGGTCGGTTTCGATCCCACCAACGGCAAGCTGGCCAACCACGAATTCGTCACGATGGCCTGGGGCCGCGACTTCATGGACGTGACCCCCCTGCGTGGCGTGGTGCTCGGGGGTGGGGAACAGAAGCTCGAAGTGATGGTGTCGGTTACGCGCGTTTAAGCAACCGCTTTGCCCCGATTCACGGCCTCAGGTACTCTTCCAGCAAACCGGCTTCCAGAAGATCCGCGTAATAACCGGCGGGATCGCAGGAATCCTGTTCGGACACATCAGTATTGTCATCGCGTGCCCAACCGCGGGTGCGCACCAGTGGTTGGGTATACAGCGGATCGGTGATCGTCATCGTGCGCTCAGCAGACAGATGGTCAGCATTGAACACAATGCGCTCAACTGTGCTGGTACCTTCGCCATTCATGGGCAAACCCGAACCGTCGAGCCAGCCGGGCAACAGGTGCGTGGTTTCGATGACGAGCGTGTTGTCTCCTTCCCAGTGTCCAACTGAATAGCCGTTGGCGGTCGGTACCGTGTATTCCGGCGCGGTGCGGCCGTCCATCCAGATGCGGCGCGGTGAGTTGTGCTCGACATACACGAACAGGTAGTGATTGCCCGCGTCGTAGATGGCGATGTTGTAGGGATTGCCAAACATGCGCGGCAGGCCGAGGGAAATGCAGCGCAGCGCGGAATCGTCATATTTGTCATTCGCTTCACGCAAGGCCAGACCTTCAGGCGTGAACGGCGTTGGTTTCGGCTGCAGGTCGTCCACCGTCACCACAAACTTGTAGCCTTGGCGCCAGGCACCGCTGATGTCGAAGGGATGATCCGGATTGACCTGCGCGTAGCCATAATTCGTGTTCGGGTCAGCGGTGATCGCATTGCGATCTACGGGCGGAGGGCTACCCGCAACAGCGACATTGCCAAACGTACGTCCGTCGGCCATCACGACGCCGCCACCAGTAGTAATCTTTTTGGCACCATTGCGACCCAACTGACCTTTGACCGTCATCGTGTCACCGACCTTGATGCTGTCAGCCAGCCAACCCTGCGGCCGCAGCGATGTGACGCTGCCTGCCTGCACTTCCCAGTTTTCGATGGTGCCATCAGCCAGGGTCACATCCATGCGGTAACGCACATGCGGATTACTGAAGCGTATTTCGGTGACAACGCCAGTGAATTCGCCGGTAGTGTTGGCATCAAATTCGGCGGCGAAGGAATGGTGGCCAAGGGCCGGGCCGGCCAGGCAGCAGGACAGTACGGACGATACAACAAGTGTCAGGATTCTATTCACAAGTGACTCCATTAATTTTCTCATGCTACGTTCTGGATGAAGGGCGTGATGGTTTCGAGTGCGCGTGCGGCAACCACTGCAGGATCGGTGCGGCGCACGTTCATGTCAAACAATTCCAGCGACAGCGCGCGATTGTAGCCCTTCTCAACCAGCTTGTTGAGAATGCGTTGCAGCGGCGCAATGCCTTCGCCTGGAAACGCGCGGTCTTTTTGTTCGGCCACTTCTACCGGCGGCTGGCGCGGCGTGTCGGCGAAATGCACGTGATGGATTTCACCGGGGTTGATCATGTCGAGATCTTCAAACTTCGAGGGGCCAGCCCAGAAGTGGTAAAGGTCGAGCATGAACTTGATGTTGGGATGGTTGACTGTCCTCACCACATCGAGCGAGGTGCGGATGTTGTTGATGAGCCGCGAGTTGCGCGTGAACTCAACCATCAGCGCCACATTGTGCGGCTTGGCGATCTCACCGCATTCATTGAGGTTGGCGTACACCTGCTCATAGTCGGCCATCACGTGCGGCTGGTTCGCAGCCGAGGGAATCACGATGCGCGTTGCGCCAAGTGATTCGGCCATGGCGACTTTCCACTTCAGGTTTTCAACCGCTTGTGCGCGCTGCTCACCACTCTCTTCGAGGGAGAGCTGGTTGCTGGAGGAATACGCAACGAGACCGAGATCGTCCATCAATTTGCGTGCGGAGCCGGCGCCGTTGGCCATCTCGTGTTCACGCGCTTTGACCAGATCTGGTTCGGCGGCTTTGATACCAGCCTTCGCCCAGCCTTCCATGCAAGTGCGGAAATCAAACTCACTCGATGTGACGCCATGCATACACACGATCAGCCCCGAGGTATCCGCAGCCTTCGCGTTGTTCATGCTCGCTGCCAATGCGGTAACACCCGCGGATACAGCCATGAAATCTCTCCGGTTGATGCCTGACATACTGCCCACCCGTGTATGGTTTTTAGCGCATTCTAGCCTGTCGATAACAGCCAGGGACAGACCAAGGGCAGTTTAGGTGGACTAGCGTACCGACTGCCCCCGATTATCGATGGATAATTCAGGGATCAGGCGACACCTCTCTGCATAATTTCCTACTACCTGACATGGGTCATGCCAGGCGCCGATTCCGGGTGTATTGCAGAGCTCTACTGTCCATACTGGCTGCATGGGCCAGCAAGCAAAGACCCATCCAACCTTCAGCAAACAGGAATTCAGGCATGAAACTTACCCACTACATCTTGGTGGCCGACAGCGGCAAGGCCAAAATCTTCAAATCTGATGCGAGCTTGGGCGCGCTGGAACTCGTACACGAGCAGGCCAATCCGGCCGGCAGGCTTACCCGCACTGAATTGGATTCGGATCGTCCCGGGACGCAACGTAACAGTATTGGCGGCACCCACGGTCTCGGTGGTGACGACAATTCGCACCACCATGAAAGCGAGGTGTTTGCGC
>CAMDML010000060.1 GCA_945902215.1 Klebsiella pneumoniae
GTTCTTCTGTAAAGCGTTTCTTCATGTCCAATCTCCTCGTCTGGGGAATTGGACTCTAAATCAGGGTGCTACTCAATTACGGGGGGACGTCGCTCCCACAAACGAAGCCGAAACCAGAAAGTGCAAAATTGCACATCGTTCGAGTGGAATAGTATGTAGTAGGTAGATGGGACTCCTTTTTGGCAAAGTGGAACCTGCAAAGAGCAATTTGGCGAGGATGTGATCCTGCAGTGACTGGGGTGAGACGGGCAAGGGCGAAACAGGGACAGACTCTCACCAAAATTCCAGCAACCCGGAATGATTGCTGCGAGTTAGTGGTGGCCTGTCTGCACGTAGCGTGTCAGTTGATATCGACGTGAAACGCACCGTTCTTGCTGCCATCGGTCCAGTTGCCAGTGATGGTGCGCAGTGTTTGCGAACCCAGCTCGCCGATTGCGCCTTCAACCTTGTAACCTTGATCGAGTACAAACGACACAGACCACTTATCCGTGTTGAGCGCGACATCCTGCAACGCGCTTTTCTTGCCGCTTTCCAGCACATAACCGCTGATCGTCTGGTCCCGATGTAATTCCATCACAAGCAGGACTCGCGAAGGTTTGCCATCGACCATACGTTCGCCGCTCCAGCTGCCAACCAGTGGGTGGCCTTCCTGTGCCGATAACACACTTGCCAGCAGCGACAGTACGACTGCGCCGAACATCAGCGGCCAGCTGTTTTTCAGGGAAAAAATCTTGCTCATCTTTGTTGCCTCATTACGTTGTGTTGACATGCCTGATCATGAAGATGACCACCGGAGGGTCCAGTCGTCATCAGTTCAATTGCCGACTGCTCAATTGCCAATCATGTGCATGACATCGCGATTGTTGTCCTGGCAGAAATACTCGTGGATTTCTCCGCTGTCGGTGCCATCCCATGCGTTGTAGGTCCAGACGACATCGAAGCCGCCAGTCCACGTGCGTGTATAGGCGCCGGGATCATCCACCGTCAGTTCGTAACGCAGCGTATCCCTGTTTGGCCGCGAGAAACGTTCGGTCAAATGCAGGAAACGGGTGTGGGGCAAACCACCTTGCGCAAACCAGGTTTTTTCGTTGAAGCCGTTGGACTCGACGACGAGTGTGTCACCTTCCCAGTGTGCACTCGTGTAACCCATGTAAGTCGGAATCGTGTCGGGATTATCGATGTCGGGCAGTGGCCTGCTGTCGGTATACACAACACGCCACGTACGTGGCCCGCCGCCAAACACGAAGTAGACTCGGTCGAGTTCGGGTATTTGCAGAATCTCGAAACCGTTGACAGTTTCGATCAAGCGCGTAGGGCCGGGTGGCATACAGCGCGCATGTGGATCATCCTTCTGGTTGTTGGCGTTGCGGAAGTCATAAAGTGCCTTTGCCCAGGGTTGGAATGGAATTTCCTCTTCCAGCAGGTTGGTTTGATGACTGCGGTTGCCGCGGCCGTAAATGCTGCCGCTGTTGCCCCAGAAGCCTTTTTCACCGGCAGGCAGCCCCAGATTAACCATGCCATTGGCTAAGCGTGGTGTGGGTTTTGCAGGGGCTGCCGGTGCTGCGGGTTGTGCGAGGATCGGCAAAGCAAACGCAAATGCTGCACACAGCAACGACAGCCTGCGCATACGAAATTTCGGCATTGTCATGATCAGCTACTCTCCAAACTTCAAGGGGTTACGTTTTCACTTGAGCCTGCGCCCAGGGTTTCACCCGAGGCCAGCGTCACGGTGCGCGCGTTGGCAAGATGGCTGCCGTCTCTGGCGCCTATGCCTTCGACGTTGATCTGATCACCGATGTTAAGCGTGGAACGAGTCCAGCCCAGTGTGCGTGTCAGCACTGCGGGCGCGCCCATTTCCAGCGCCCATTGCGCATAACCACCTTTGTCATCCGCCACATCCACATAAATATAAACGTGTGGATTCTGCCACTCGATTTTGGTGACGGTGCCCGACATCTTCATAATTTTTTCGCTGTCGTATTGGGCTGAAAAGGAATGGTGCGCCAGAGCTGGTGTGCCAATGGCGGCAGCCAACATGATGATTGCCATGCCGCGAAAAAATTTGTTCATGAACTTACTCCTGAAAAAATGAAATCACATTTGTTCCTGTTGGTACCGGTCACCCCTGTGGAAGAAGTGACCGGCTGGTCCGATCAAGCTAAAAATTGGTATTGAAACTGATCTGGTAACGGCGACCGTACAGATCATAACCGTTTGGTATCGTCTGTGCCGTTCCGCCGGTGCCGTAACTCGCGACAATCAGCGGCGGCCGGTCAAACAGGTTGTTCACGTTGAGCGTGACACCCCAAGTACCGCCGGTTTGCGTTTCGCCGCCATAGGTAAGACCGAGGCTGGTGTAATTGCCGGACGCCACCGTGTTATCGTCGATGTCCCTGCCTTCGACCCAGCGAATATCGCGAATGGTGTCATCGACGAATCGATGCTGCAGCCTGACGGTGATGTCATCGACGCTGTACGACATTGTCGCATTCGCAGTCAGGTCGGGCGACCCAAGAAGGCTTTGGGTGGTATGACACCAGCAGCCTATGCGAGACAGCTGGCAATGAAAGCAATTACAGTTAACCCCGGACTCTAAAGCCAAATGCTACTGAAGACGGGGGACGTCGCAAACCTAACGGTACGGTATAAAATATAAATAATGATATTCTCCTTATTTATTTCACCTATCAAATTTTTTATGTAGTATCTTCTTTTAAAATAATAAGCCTAAAAATAAAAATTAAGCTAGTGTAAAAACAAAAAAAATTTAAAAAATCCAGCCTTATATTTGGTAATTAGCAAAAGTTACTGCCTGAACTATTCAAGGTGTAAAATTTTATGCAAAGAAAAACTAACCTACTAAAAAACAAAGCGCCTCTATTCACTATATCGGTGTTGTCGGCTGTAATTGCCAACATGACTGCAGGTATGGTGTTCGCGCAGGGGCCTGTTGAGGAAATCCAAGTTACCGGTTCGCGCATTAGCAGAAGCGGCATGACTACCCCCACACCAGTAACAGTGATGGAGGTATCGGAACTCAGCAACATGTCTCCCGGCCAACTCGTTGATTCTCTGGACCAGTTGCCACAATTCCTCAACAATTCGCGACCCAATACTGCTGCAAGCAAAGCAGATTCAGCCGGAGCCTCAAATCTGAACATGCGTGGCGTAGGCTCAAAACGTACCCTGGTGTTACTGGATGGTAGAAGAGTAGTGCCATCAAACCGTCTTGGCACAGTCGACATCAATCTTTTTCCGGAGGCTTTGATACAGAGAGTTGAAACGGTAACAGGCGGCGCTTCAGCAGCTTATGGCACTGATGCCGTAGCAGGTGTAGTGAATTTCATATTGAACAAGAACTTTACTGGCATCAAGACGCATGTTCAGGGAGGAACCACTTCTCGAAATGACAATGACAGCTATGAATTTTCGATCGCAGGTGGCACCGAGATTAGTGAACGCATGCATCTCACAGCGGCTTTTGACACATTTAAATCAGACCGTATAGACAATCTTGACGGCCGTGACTGGCACCGGAATTTTACCGGTTTGGTCACCAATCCTACTTTCACCGCGAATGGTACAGGGCCAAGGCTGCTTACCCGTAGCGATGTCAGATCCGTCGCGTTTACCAAAGGTGGTTTCATTAATGCACCCGGCACATCCATAAACCGCTTGGTCTTTGGGCCAGAAGGATCCACCAGCCCTTTTGTTTTTGGTGAAAATGCAACCTTGACCGGCACCCAAAACATGGTCGGTGGCAGCGGTTACAACCCAGCCAGTTATGACATATCTGTCAGTACACCGGCTTTCCCTGAAGGGACCCGTACCGGTTCATTTGTACCCGAGAGTGAACGCAGAAGTGCATTCGTGCATCTGGATTATGATCTTTCTGACAACACAACTCTTTATGCAGAAGGCGGCTGGGGAAACAACAAGGCCAACAGTGTTGGCACCCTGCCGCTGGGTAACGGCCAGTGGGGGCTGACCGCATTCCGCGGCAACGCCTTCCTGCCGGAGAACATTAGTAATGCCATGAATGCAAATAATATCCAGTCATTTACCCTGCAGCGTTACCACACTGAAGCAGATATTGCCCAGGATCGCATGATTCTGGACAACAATACCTATTCAGCAACTCTCGGCTTGGACACTACCATTCAGAATGGAATTTTTTCTGACTGGCAGGTTAGGGGCTACTGGCAGCTGGGCCGTAATGACAACAACCTGGTTTTTTCTGATTTTCTGCATCGTGAACGCCTGCCCATGGCGATGGATGCAGTGAGGCACCCTACTACCAATCAAATTGTCTGTAGAGTCACCCTTTTCTCGAATGCCTACAATGATTGTGTTCCTGTTAATCTTTTTGGAGTGGGTCGCGCCTCCCAAGCAGCAATTGACTGGGTTTCCGCAGACATGTGGGTATTGGCAGAGTTGGAGCAGGAAAGTGCCGAAATTTCTGCCGACGGTATCATTCATGAAGGCTTTGGTGCCGGTGAGATTTCCCTTGCTGTTGGTGCCAACTGGCGCGAGCAATCAATCAATCACAGGATCGGTCCGGATCATCTGGTCAACCAGCCCAAGCTTGTTGACAATCCGGCCATAGGCTTGAGAGGTATTACTCTGGCCTCACGCAACACCAATGATCGCCTGGAGTTTGTGGATCTTGAAAATTTCTCGGGACGATTTGATGTCAAGGAACTGTTTGCCGAGACTCTGGTGCCACTGATCGCAGGTACCCCGGGTGTACAGCAAATGAATTTGAGTTTGGCTGCTCGCTGGGCTGAATATTCCGGCAGTGGAGATATCTGGGCCTGGAAGTATGGCCTTGACTGGCAGGTTAACGATCAGGTGAGACTACGCGGCAATATTTCCCGTGACGTTCGTGCTGCCAGCCTGGAAGAACGCTTTGACCGCCAGGGACAGGGCACTTCCGTGCAGGATCCGGAACTTAAGCGTCAAACTTATACCACTTTCCAGATTCGTGGCGGCAACCCTAATGTTGCGCCTGAAGAAGCCGACACCATGACGCTGGGATTAATTTATCAACCTTCTTGGCTGAAGGGCTTCTCAACGTCTGTAGACTGGTACAACGTTGAAGTTAAAGATGCAATCGACTTCCTAGGCGTTCAGGAAATTGTCGACCAGTGTTCAAAAACCCGTTCTGCTGAATTCTGTGGCCGCATAGCACGTGACCCTGAGACAAAACTCATTACTCTGGTGCAAAACACTTTTGCCAATGTGGATCTTCGCGAAGTTAGCGGTGTGGATATTGAGCTTGCCTATACAACCCAGGTGCAATGGTTTGGAGCTAATAATGCCAATATGAGCTGGCGCTTTTTGGGCAGTTGGCTGAAAGAAAACTCTACCACCGATGCCGGGGCTCCCAAGCGGGACCTGGTGGGTGAAGTTGGTGTTGGCGGTTTGCCCGAGTTCCGCTGGACCAGCAATATCACTTACGCCCAAGGCCCGTTTACTGTCTTCCTGCAGGGACGCTGGACCGGCAGTGGCATAAATGACATTGATTACGTTGAAGGCTTTGATATTGACGACAACTCTGTCGAGTCAATTTTGTACACTGATCTCCGTTTGTCGTATCTGCACACTACCCAGAACAATGGCGAGTGGGAATTGTTCTTCCATACCAGCAATTTGTTCGATGAAGATCCACCTCTGGTAGCTGGCTGGTCCAACTTCAGTGGTACCGGTATCAGTACCAATGAATCGCTTTACGATGTTTTTGGTCGCAGATACACCGCAGGTGTGCAGTACAGTTTCTAAAGTAAAAATAGGGGGATTACCAGCGCACCTATTCACTGAGGCGCTTACTCCACTGTACCTGCAGGCAACGCCCAAGCCACCAATCGCGCTGCATTGCCTGTCTGTCCCGGCGCGTTCCCATTGACTGCCATGATGACGTACTGCCGCCCGTTGTGGCTGTAGGTCATCGGCAAACCTGACTGGTTACCTCCGGGGATTGCTCCCTGCCACACTCGTTCACCCGTTTGCTTGTTGTATGCATGGAAGATCGGCTGACCACCGGAACCTTCGCCCGCAAACAACAGGGTTTTCGTCACCAGCAAACCTGCCTGCGAGGGATTACCGGTGGCCGGGATGTTGGTTAATCCCGCTGCATCGAGATTGGCCTGAATGTTCGGCGGCGTATCGGAGTTCGGAATCGTCCAGGCGATCTCGCCTTTGTTCATGTTATAGGCAGTGATTCTCCCGTACGGTGGTTTCATGAAGCGCAGGCCATTGGGCAACTGCGGTGAAGAGCCGGTCATCCGATAGTCGGTGTAATCGGGATCCTCGGGACGCGCCGGGAGCATTGGTTCCAGCCCGATCACCGAAGGGTTGGTTGCGGAACCGACGTAGATGAAACCGGTTTCCGGGTCGCCTGCGCCCGACTGCCAGTTCGCGCCACCACCGAAACCGGGGAACGCGATCGTACCCTTGTTCGTGGCGGACACGACCGAGGGAGGTGTGTACATCGGGCCAACGGTGTACGCAGCAATCTCAGCGACAGCCATGGCGCGCAGTTCCGGAGTGAAATCGATCAAATTATTTTTATCGTAACCCTGGATGTCGAAGCCTGGGGGCTTGCTCGGAATCGGCTGCGTCGCGGCGCTCCACTCCAGTGGCACTGTCGTTTGCGGCACGGGCGTCTCGACCAGCGGCCACACCGGCTCGCCGGTAACACGGTCGAGTACGTAGGCGAAAGCCTGCTTGGTCAGCTGCACAACCGCTTTCACTTCACGGCCATCGACATTCAAGTCGATCAGAATTGGATGGCCGGGATTGTCGTAGTCCCAGATGTCGTGATGCACAAATTGTTGATGCCAGAGGCGCCCACCGGTGTCGAGGTCCACTGCAACCATGCTGCTCGAAAACAGATTGTCGCCGTGGCGCGCGCCGCCGTAGACATCGTTCGTTGGCGCTTCAACCGCGAGGTAGACAATGCCAAGTTCGCTGTCCACGGAGAATGCACCCCACACGCCGGCATTGCCGGTGTAGTCCGCAGAGTTGTTGTGCCAGGACTCGTGCCCGAATTCACCTGGCCGCGGAATTGTGTGGAAGCCCCATTTCTTCTGACCGGTGCGAACGTCGAAGGCGAGCACGTCGCCCTTCACGTTGACCTTGTTCAGGCGGCCCATCGCGGGACCGACGATCACCGTGTCGCGCGCAATCACAACTGGCGAGGAGTTGCCAAAGCGGCCTGTGAGATCACCGTCAAACTGGCTTGCATCGACCGAGTCCAGCATGTCAACGACACCGTTGTTACCAAAACCTGTTACAGGCTGGCCGCTACGCGCATCAAGCGCGACGAGGTTGAAACCAGGTGTGGCAAACAGGATGCGGTTATCGCCCTGCCCGTCGCTCCAGTACGACACCCCGCGATGCACTTTGCGTGGCGCGGCAATAAAACGGTCGCCTTCCTCGATGCGATACATCCACAGCGTCTCGCCGGTACCGGCGTCGGCAGCGATGACAATCCTGCGTTGTTCCATGGAAAAGTACAGCACTCCGTCCACCATGATCGGTGTCGTCTCGCTGGTCGCGATCGCATTCGGTAACAGGCTGTCGGACTTCCAGACCCAGGCGACTTCGAGATTGGTAATGTTAGCGGCGTTGATCTGGTCGAGCGCGGAATAGCGGATGCCGCCGCCGTCGCCGCCGTAAGCCGGCCATTCACCGTTCGTGGCACCTTGCTGGGCCAGTACCGGCATGACCAAGGTAGCGGCGATCATCAAAGCAAAAACCAGCGGTTTATAGTTGCTACGCTCCATCCATTCCCCCTGCCGGACACAAGGCCCGTATGATTATTTTTTTGATTATTGCGGTGCGGACGGCCAATACTCCACCCGGGCATGACGCTTGTCCAGTGGGACTGTCCACCCGAACCAATTTGTGGTTTAAACTGCGCCGAGAACAGACCCAACGCAGACAGCCGGATGCGAGCTCCAAAAACATCATTCATGGTATTGCTCACCCTCTTGATGCTGGGTTGCGCCACGCCTGAAACGCAGCCCGCAGCACCCGGAGTGCTGCCGGATTTTGGCGACAGCAGCCGTTTCGGTACCAGACCCTTCATTCTCACGCCGTAACATCTGCACCGTCTCACTCTGGAACAGGAAACGGATTTCCTCGAGTATTTCAACAACCCATCCCGGACGTACATTGGCGCGCACCAACGCATCGTACGTTACCTCGAAAAAATCACCCCCGGCTTTCGTTACGTGAACGCCACTCTGAGCGCAGCGGAAACCTACGCAACCAACAGCGGCAATTGCCTGTCACTCGCGATCCTGACAACCGCACTTACCAAACTGGCCGGCATTAAAATCGGCTACCAGTTGATGGACGATCAACCCGTTTTCGAATATCAGGGCAATGTTGTCAGGAAGGGGGTACATATCAGTTCAATCGTTTACAACCCGGATTGGAGCGAAGTGGCTGGCAACACCCGCCAGATCGGGAACGAACCGGCAGTGAAAATTGATTACTTCCTGGCACTGAAAGGGCGTTACATCGACAACCTGAATGCGGAAGAGTATCTCGCCATGTATTACAGCAACATCGCCTCGGATGCGATCGCCGCCAATGATTACGGAACCGCGTATTGGTATTTGCTGGAGGCAGTGCGACAAGTGCCGGAGCATAGCGTATCGCTCAACATGCTGGCGGTGATCAACCGGCGCGTGGGCGACTTCGCAACAGCTGAGGCGCTCTATCGGTACGGTATCCTGCACGCAAATGACAAGCTCAGCCTGCTGAAGAACTACCAAGCCTTACTGGTGAGTGTTGGGCGCAATGCGGAGGCGGTGAGTATCCAGCAACAACTCGACACGATGAACGACCCCAGCCCATTTCACTGGCTGCAACTGGCGCGGGAGACGCACGAGGCCGGCGACTGGGACAGCGCGGTTCGTTACTACAGACGGGCACTGGCCCTGGCGCCTTACCTGCATGAAGCCTACCTGGGCCTGGCGCAGTCGTATTACGCAGAAGGCCGTTTGCGCAGTGCCGAATCCGCGTTGCGCGATGCGGCAGAATTTGCCAACAAACCCAGCACCCGCACCCTGTACGAAGCCAAGCTGGCAACACTGCGTCAGGAATTTTGAGCAGCTTACAGCGCCAGGCGTGCAAAACGCGTCCATGTATTGTGGGGTGACGTAGCGTACTGTCCAGCAGGCTTGCGCACTGTTACCCTTCCGCGCATGGCAATCGATAACCAGAAACCCGCCGGACAACCGGAACGCAAGAATGAGGACCAGCCCTTCCTGAACACATGGATCGGCCCCGGACTCAAAATGGCCATGGGTGTTGGCGCCGTACTGCTGGTTATGGAAGGCAACTACGAGGCCGCGTTTGAAACGCTGCTGATCATGGCCATCACCTTCCTGCCCGCTTTCCTGGGCCGTCAGTACCATCTCAGGATACCCCGTGATTTCGGCACCCTCGCGCTCGTATTCATCTATATGTCACTGTTTCTTGGCGAAGTGCAGGGCTACTACATTCGCTATTGGTGGTGGGATCTGGTGCTGCATGCCGGTTCCGGTTTTCTAATCGGCATCACCGGCTTTCTGCTGGTATTCGCCTTGAACCAGAACAAACGCATCAACATGCATCTAACTCCCGGCTTCATCGCACTGTTCGCTTTCATGTTCTCGTTGGGTATCGGTGCACTGTGGGAAATTTTCGAATTTACCATGGACCAACTGTTCGGCATGAACATGCAGAAATCCGGCATCGTCGACACCATGTGGGATCTGATCGTGAACTGCGTCGGCGCCCTGATTATCGCAGTGCTGGGTTACGGCTACCTCAAGACCGAGGCCGTCGACTCCTTCCTGGAGCGGATGATCCAGCGCTTCATTGCCCACAATCCGCGTTTCTTCCAGCGCAGGCGCAAATGACCCCATGCAGTTGAGCGTGCTGACCTGGAACATCCACAAGGGCTTTACCAGCGGCAACAGTGCGTTCGTGTTGCCCCGCATGCGGGAGTTGATCCGTGCCGCTGGAGTCGACGTGGTGCTCCTGCAGGAAGTGCAAGGTGAACATCACGGGCACGCTGGCCGCATCGGTAATTGGCCGGAAGAATCCCAGTTCGAATTCCTTGCCGACCAGGTGTGGCCGCATTACGCCTATGGCAAGAACGCAATTCTTGACCAGAGCCATCATGGCAATGCGATTCTCAGCAAATATCCATTTACCCAATGGGAAAACCTCAACGTTGCACTGTTCCGTAAAGCCAGCCGCAGCCTGTTGCACGGCACCTTGCAAATTCCCGGCACGATGAAGCGCGTGCACGTGCTGTGTCTGCATTTGGGTTTGCTGGGTTTCGAGCGCAGGCAGCAGTTGCGCATTCTCAATACCCATCTGCACCAGATCAGTGCCGCGCACGAGGCGATGATCATCGGTGGTGATTTCAACGACTGGACTGGCCGGCAGGTGAAGCGGTATCTAGACCCGGCACTGGGGCTGGAGGAAGTTTTCATGCAAAGTGGCCAACGCCATGCCCGCACGTTCCCTGCGCGCTGGCCCTTCTTGTGCATGGACCGGATTTATTTCAGTGGACTCAACCTGCAGTCTTGCTCACTTATGGATGACAAGGCCTGGCATGAGCTGTCGGACCATGTGCCGATGGTGGCGCGGTTTGAACTCGCGGACTAGGTTCAGCGCAGCAATAAACTGCGCGGTTTCTCCATGAATTCCAGTGATCGGCTCAGGCAGGCGCCCGAGCTCGGCAGTATCGATGTCAACCTTGATTATGCTGAGGTCTTCGTCCCAGCCCCAATTGAACACTGGCGCGTAAAGGCGCGCGCCACTACTTCGCCGCCAGAGAGGGTTGTCATCAGCTGCTACTCCCCTTTCGCCACTGGGCGTGCCGGATCGGTGATCCACTCGCTCCACGAACCGGCATAGAGTAGCGGCATCGGTAGCCCGGCGATGGTCATTGCGAGAATGTTGTGACATGCGGTGATGCCGGACCCGCAATAGCAAACGACCGGGCGGTCAATCTGGTTGGCTCCGGCAAATTTCTGCCGCAACTCTCCGACACTTTTGAAAGCGCCAGCCGCATTGAGATTGGCACCGAAGGGCGAACAGATGGCTCCGGGGATATGCCCGGCAACCGGGTCAATCGGTTCCACTTCACCGCGAAAGCGCGGCGGATCGCGCGCATCCAGCAGCATCTGGCTGTTGCCATCCACCTGGTCTGCCGTAAGCAGAAAGGCTCGCGACGCCAAGCCTGAGTAAGCGAACGCTGACGGGGGGTGTGGTGCGGGAACTGTATCAGTGACCGGCATACTGGTACTGATCCACGCCTGCCAGCCGCCATTCAACACCGCTGCTTTCGCATGCCCGATCCACTGCAACATCCACCATAAGCGGGCAGCACTGGCACCGCCGTTGTCGTCATACAGCACAACCTGGAGCGCGGGATGCAGCCCCCAGCTTTGTACTTTGCGGATCCAGTCGGCTTGTGCCGGTAATGGATGCCGCCCGGTCTTGCCAAGGTGGTGTGGCGTACTGAGATCGCGGCTCATGTCGGCATAGAATGCGCCAGGTATATGCGCCTTGTCGTAGGCCTTGCGGCCAGCGGCGGGATCCATCAGGGCATTACGACAGTCGAAGATCATGATCGTGGCCTCCCCCAGCAGGGAGGACAATTGAGCGACGCTGATCAGAGTGTTCATACTGATTCCCTGGATTTTTTTAAGAGGCTGACCATGGTTATTGTCTGGCAATGTGATTTGACTCACGTCAGTGAACCATTATCTGCACTTACAGTGAACCTGTCAGCTTCTGTTGCGTTACTGATTGCGTTACTTGATATTTGAATAGCTGCGAACCATCTGGAGTGTACTGCCATGCTTACCCGCCTGCTGCGCTACTGGGCCATGACTCTTGACCTGCTGATGTTCGCCCTGATGCTGGCCGCGCCGGTACAGGCACAAGACACTATCCAGAACCATAACGCGCGCAAGGCGAAACGGCTGCAACGCATGGAAGAACATCGCCCCCTTTAGCCCTTACCCACCACTTTTCTCCGCGGAAATGTGGTCTGTCGTTTTTATTCCGCTAGAATGTTGCAGCACTCTTCTTACAGCGGCAACCAACCATGATTCTCGACGCAGCAACGCTTTCCCAGCCAGAGATGTACAAGATCCTGATCGGCTCCGTTGCGCCACGCCCTATCGCGTGGGCCGGCACGCGCAGCAAGACCGGGGTGAATAATCTCGCGCCCTTCTCGTTCTACAACTGCTTTGGTTCCAATCCGCCAATCGTAGGTTTTTCCACACTCCCGCGTACCGATGGCCGCAAGAAAGACACTCTGCAAAACATCGAGGACACTCGCTGCTTCACGTTGAACTGCGCGAGCTACAAACTGGTGAAGCAGATGAGCAAGTGCGCGGCGCTGCTGGAACCGGAAGAAGATGAATTCGTTCATTCAGGACTGACACCCGCGCAGGCGCAGCACATAGATGCGCCTTACGTTGCAGAAGCGTTATTGGTGTTCGAATGCACACTGCACGACATCATCCGCCTCGGCACCGGTCCCGGTTCCGGTAACCTGATTCTTGGCCAAGTGAGATACGTGCATATCGAAGACAGTCTGTACAAAGATGGCCGTATCGATTTCGTTACACTCGATCCGGTGGGACGTCTGGTGGGTAACTGGTATGCAACCATCCGTGATCGCTTCGAACAGGAAAGGGGTTAACAGCGCCGAACCCCATTCATGAATCAGAGCGCTTCACAATCCCAATTGCTTGCCCGGTTGATGTCACCTCTGCCGTCGTAGGCTGCGGTCTGCGGATAGGGACAGAGCGGCCGGGTCAGTCCGCTGTTTGGATTGCTCCCGAGAATTTCGTCGGGCGTGCGCTCACCTTCACGCCATCTCTCCATAGTTGTGAGAAGCTCAAATTCATAGGGACCTGGGCCGCCGCCGCAATGGCCCATGCCAGGCACCATGTAGAGCTTCATCCAGTCGGTCTGCTCAGGACCCATCTCCTGAATCACGCTCTCGTAGTATTGGATGGTGTTGCGCGGCGTAATCGCAGTGTCGTTCCAGCCGTGATACATCAGGAGCTTGCCGCCGCTCTGCTGGAACGCGCGCAGATCAGGGTCGGTGGCGTCGACGAAACCCACGCGCTCCCGAATCAGTGGCAAGTCGCGGTCGAGCTGGAAGTTGCGCCAGCTGTAGTTCGGATCCTGAAAGCCAAGAATTCGGATGGTGTCGAAAAGGAAAGCATCAGGCGCCTGGAAGTCGAACGGCAGCCGCGGAATGGGGCTGCTGAGCGCTTGGCCCGGGAACACAATTTCGCCATTGGAAGTGCGCAGGCCTGCGCCGTAATAATCTATCGTCTCCAGAGTCTGATGTTCCCACAGGCAGCTTTCGCTGAAGGAGGAATCGCCGGCTTCCTTGCTGCACTCGATTGTATGGAAATCGAAATCGCACTGGCGCGGCTCGTTCAGGAAGCCTTCCTTCAACACGTCGCACTGGCGTAATACGGATCTGTTAATGATATCCGCGGTGTACTGGTAGGAATTCGCGTATTCTGGATTGCGGTTGTTGAATATTTTTTGGTAGGACTGCGCCACGTGCATGTCGATGTGCCGGTTGGCGGGCGCGCCGGCTATGATGCCGTCGAAGTCTTCCGGGTAGCGCTGCGCGGACATCAAGCCCTGGCGTCCGCCCGTCGAACAAGCCTTGAAATAGGAGTATTCCGCGGCTGCGCCGTAGGCCTGCGTGATGACGGCCTTCGACTTCTCCGCCATTTCATGGATGGCGCGGTAGGCGAAGTCGACCAGCTTCTCCTCGTTGCCGAGCGCGAACATACCGTTCGGACCGTCGGCTGCGCTATGGCCGGTATCCGTGCCAGCCGTCGCATAACCGCGCCGCAGCGCAATCCGCATATCGTTGTAGCCCTGGATCGATCCGGCCCAGCCACCGTTGCCCACGGCCAGGAAGCGGCCGTTCCACTCTTCCGCCGGCAACCACAGTTCGACATTGATATTGGACTGGGCACTTGGCGTGAGCACCAGCCTTACCCGGCAGTGGGCAGGAATCGGTTCGCGATCAGCATTGGCGTTCTGGCCGGAGCTGGCGGGTGCCAGGAACACCCCTTCGGGCACGAGTTCCGCGCTGGTGATGAGGGCGTTGTCGAGCGTGAAGCCTGTCAGTTCCACACAGTTAGCGGATGAAACTGCCGAAGCCAGCGCAGCGGCGGCAAACATTGTCAGCATGATGACGACTCCTTCTTGTCTGATTTACGAAGCCCTTAAATGACAACGCCCCAGTGATGGGGCGTGTCCTTTTTCCCAGTCCAGCCTGACTTAGTACTGCAGCGGATCAGGACGGATCTGGATCCTCACGGCCTTGCCGACGAAGCCCTTGCCGCCTTCACTTTGCCAGACGAGGTGCGTGCCATAATTGGAATACAGCGCACGCCCTTTCCAGCCACCGTTCGGATCGTCAACGCGGCCGTCCAGACCACGCTGGTAGAAGCCCATCGGGTAAGGCACGCGCATGTAGGTCCATTCGCCAGTGTCCGGATTCAGCGCAATCAGCGAGTCAGAGTTGGAGCCGGTCAGGATAGGTGTGTCTATGCCAAGACCCAGGATGTTCTGGGTATCGAGCCAGCCGAAGTAGTGGAAGTCGGCCGGATAATCGGAGTTGGCAAACTTCGGTCCCGGGGTCTGGTACACAGTCCACGCTTCATCACCGCACACCGCACTAATGTCCGTACCGGGTCCGTTGAGGCGCTCACATTTGTCACGTTCCAGACGCACCCATTGCGAAGACGCCGCCATTGCAGCCCACGGCGTACCATCGCTCGCGACATCCATGCCGCGCGGGTCCAGCGTGCCTTCCGGTACCTGGAACACTTCGGTGATACAGGTTTCAGGCGGGTTGGTGCCGCGATCCAGGCGAATCAGGCCTCCGCGCTCGTCGCCATTGCTACCTTCCCATGCACCCCAAATGATATTCGAGTTGGAAGGGTCCGGACTGATGTTGTAAAGGTTGTAGCTCACTTCCGTATCCAGAGCCGGATTGGGGTTCTCGCCACCGTCGGGGTTCCACGGTTTGGTGATCTTGCCGTCGCCGTTGGTGTCGATGACCTGCGGGCACCAGCCCTGCGCCAATTGCTCGTCATGCGTCTCATCCCAAATGCGGGTGTTGACCCAGCCGAAGTACGGTCCCAGCAACTCGTTGAAGTAAACCGTGTTGTCTGCGTCGGTCGCGAAATTCAGGTGATGCGTCGCAAAGCAGGTGTCGATCAGCTCGAACTTGCCGGTCTCCGGATCAAACACCGAAGCCTGACGGTTGCTGCGGCCTATCGGTGAATATTGCACAAACTTGTTGCTGGAGTTCGGATCACTGCACCAAGCCGGCTGTTCGTTGCGGATCTTGGACGTATTCCACACACGGCCATCGGGACCGAACATGGGGTTATGCGGATCGGCCGGGTTCTCCAAGCCCCACAAGTGTTCCATGCCCCAGAAGTTGGAGGGGTTACCGGGCGGGGGGAAACGCGAGTTCACTTCGCGCGCATCCTCGCGGGTCGGAATCACGTACTTGTAGTTGTCGTTGGTGACGGGGTCAACCACCTCGATGGTGCCGTGACCGGCGGAGACTGCGTACAGCGGACCGTAGGCATTTACGCTGGGGTTGTTCTTGTCCGTGGAGATGATGTCATGCATGAAGTCCTGCGGGCCGCCGATGTCCCACAGCGTGACAACGACATTCTGTTCGATGCCGTCCGGACGTGGTGGCGTAGGCGGCACTGCGCCGGATTCCACTTTACGGGTCCAGTCTGCCATCGTTTTGGCCATGCCATCCATGCCGAACGCGAGGAAGGCGCCCTGCATGCTGCCACCGCGCACGCCGAGCGAGGTGCGATAGATCCAGGCTTCTTCATGGGTATCGAAACCGAGTGCGTCCATGTGATCCAGGGAGCGAGTCAGCTGGTTACCCAACTGGTGACAGAAGTTGCAGTCTTTCTTGAAGGCATGCATCCAGTCATCCTGGCTGGTAACGCCGGGCAGGTAGCCATTGCCACCGGCGGCAAAGGGACCCGTGCCGGGGAATGTGTCCGCTGAGGGCACTTCAAGCAGTGACAGCCAGTAGTCGCCGGGGAAAACCTTGGCGGCGTCCTGGGGTGTCGGCGCAATGACGGCCGTCAGATTCAGCTCAGTGTCGCCGGGACGTCCTTCGACCTTGGCGGAGTCCACCAGACCGTAACCGCGCACCCACACGTTGAAGGTAGCCTCTGGCAATTGCGGCAGGGCATAGCGACCTTCGTCGTCGGTCACGACAATCTTGATGTAAGGAGTATTGGTTTCATGGGTTTCCGCGATCACCCACACGCCGGCTTCGGGGCCGTTGCTGCTGGTTACTGTACCGGTGATGAAACCTTCCGGGTACGCTCTTACCGCAGGGCCTGGAACCTGCGCCAAGGCGCTGGCGCTGGCAAGCACGGTGGCTGCTGCCGCAATGGAACAAGCAAGTTTCTTCATAATCCCTCCTGAGATGCCCATGACGTGGCGTTATATCTGTTTGTTTTTGATTTGGATTTTCTGGTGCAGCGGGTGACTGCAACGGGAGCGCGGAGTATAACCCAACTTGTTTTTTTGAAAACCCGAATTCTCGAACCTCAAAATACTACCACAATGTGTGCGCTGAGCCTTGGCGCCAGCCCGCATGGAAACCGGATTTTTTCGGCATTTCTGGCAAACCCTTTTGGTGCCTAATGAGGCTAGAATAGAACCCACTTTTGTCTCCGCGCAGTAGCTATCCGAGGCCCGCATGTCCAACAACAACATCACCACCTGCAACCTACAGATCTCGCAGGTTCTGTATGACTTCATTGAAAAAGAAGCGGCACCCGGCACCGGCGTCAGTCCCGATGCGTTCTGGGACGCCCTGTGCAAAATCCTCGACAGGCTCGCACCCCGCAACAAAGCCCTGCTGCAGAAACGCGACGACCTCCAGGTGAAGATTGACGCCTGGCACAAGCAGCATGATGCCAAGTACTACTTCGCCCACCGCGACGAATACAAAAAGTTTCTGCAGGACATCGGTTACCTCGTCCCCGTGGGCGAAGACTTCAAGATCGGTACGCGCGGTTCCGATTATGAGATCAGTATCGTTGCCGGTCCGCAGCTTGTCGTACCAGTGATGAATGCACGTTATGCGCTGAACGCCGCGAATGCACGCTGGGGCAGCCTGTTTGACGCGCTGTACGGTACTGACGTGATTCCGGAAAGCGACGGCGCCACGCGCACCTCCAACTACAACCCGGTACGCGGCCATAAAGTGATGGACTATGCCGACGAGTTTCTCGACCAGGCGATTCCGCTCAAGCGCGGCCGCCACAACCAGGTGACCGAATACCGTCTCACCAACGAGAACGGCCACATCGTCATTGAAGCGGATCTGAAGGATCGCACCACCACGGGTCTGAGCAATCCGGACAAACTGGTTGGCTTCCAGGGCGGTTTCAACTCACCCACCGCCATGCTGTTCGCAAACCACGGCTTGCATCTGGAAATCCAGCTGGACGCCAGCACCCTGATCGGCAAGCAGCACCATGCCCATGTGAAAGACGTGTACATGGAATCGGCGATGACGACGATTCAGGACTGCGAAGATTCCATCGCGGCAGTCGATGCTGCCGACAAGGTTGCCGTGTACCGCAACTGGCTCGGCCTGATGCAGGGCACGCTGGAAGAAAAATTCGAGAAAGGCGGCAAGACTGTTTCCCGCAAACTGAGTCCCGACCGTGTGTACAAAGGCACCAGCGGCGAAACCGTCATCATGCAGGGCCGCAGCTTGTTGCTGATTCGCAACGTTGGCCATCTGATGACTACCGATGCGGTGTACGACCGCAAGGGCAATGAAGTACCCGAAGGTATTTTGGATGCGATGGTCACATCCCTATGCGCGTTACACGACCTGCGCGGCGATGCACCGTTCAAGAACAGCCGCGAAGGCAGCATCTATATCGTCAAACCAAAAATGCACGGGCCGGAGGAAGCGGCGTTCGCCAATGATCTGCTCGACGCCGTCGAAGATGCCTTTGGTCTCAAGCGCAACACGATCAAGATCGGCGTGATGGATGAGGAACGCCGTACCAGCGTGAACCTGAAGGAATGCATCCGCGCCGTAAAAGACCGCATCTTCTTCATCAACACCGGTTTCCTTGACCGCACCGGCGATGAAATTCACACCAGCATGTGCGCTGGGCCTTTCGTGCCGAAGGAAGCGGTGAAGGGTCAGCCGTGGATCAAAGCGTATGAAGATTCCAACGTGGACACCGGCGTTGCTGCCGGCTTCACCGGCAAGGCGCAGATCGGCAAAGGCATGTGGGCCAAACCCGACATGATGGGCGACATGATGGCGCAGAAGGTGGTGCACCCGAACATGGGCGCGAACTGCGCCTGGGTGCCCTCGCCCACCGCTGCTACGCTGCATGCAATCCATTATCACCAGATCAACGTCGCCAACACGCAGCGCGCGCTGGCGACACGGATTAAAGCCAGCGTGGATACCATCCTGACCATTCCGCTGATGGTGGAAAATAAATTGACGCCGCAACAGATTCAGGCCGAACTCGACAACAATGCCCAGGGCATTCTTGGTTATGTCGTACGCTGGATCGATGCGGGCGTGGGCTGCTCGAAAGTGCCCGACATCAATCATGTGGGCTTGATGGAAGACCGCGCCACGCTGCGCATTTCAAGCCAGCACATTGCCAACTGGTTGTTCCATGGCATCTGCACGAAAGAGCAAGTCATGGAGACCATGAAGCGCATGGCGGTGATCGTCGACCAGCAGAACGCCGGCGACAAGCAATACAAGAACATGGCACCCGGCTACGACGGCATTGCGTTCCAGGCGGCCTGCGACCTCGTGTTCAAGGGCATAGAGCAACCCAACGGCTACACTGAACCGGTACTGCACAAACGCCGCAAAGAGCTTAAGCAGAAAGGTTCGCAATAAACGCGGGATGAATATTTACACCATAAGCAAAACCAGACAGGAAGGGGAAGCACATGAAAGCAATCAAGCTGGTCGGCGTTAGCACGCTTGCCGCATTACTGTTCTGCGGTAGTGCACAGGCACAACTGGCCGCACCAAATGCTTCCGGCATCAGCGCCGGCCACACGCACTTGGTAGTCCCCGATGTTGCGAAACACCGCGAAATCTGGAAGTCCCTGGGTGCCGTCGAAAAAGCATCCGGCCGCCTGCAACTGCTCGGCTTCCCCGGTATGTACATTCTGTTGCGTGAAGGCACACCCACGCTGCCGTCCAGCCAGACCTCGGCCAACCACATCGGCTTCAGCGTAAACAACTACGCCGACATCAAAGCCAAGCTCGATGCCATCGGTGTCACCTACGTTATCGACAACACCGAAACCGGTCAGGTCATCGCCGACCTGCCGGATGGTGTGCGCATTGAAATCGCAGTCGACACCGCGCAAGTGGAGCCAATCATTTTCCACCACACGCATATTGCGGCGCTGGATGGCGCGACACTGCGCGACTGGTATGTGAATGTGTTCGGCGCTGAAGTGGGTGAACGGAGAGGTTTGCCTTCTGCGGTAGTTCCCGGCGGCCGCGTCGATTTCCTGCCGGCGCGCGAAGTCGCTCCGGCTGGTACGCAAGGCGCTGCCATCGACCACATCGGTTTCGAAGTAGCCGACATGGCCGCATTCAAGGCCAAGATGGACAGCATGGGCATTGCCTTCAACCGCGGTCCCGAACGCATTGACGACATCAACCTGACCATCGCGTTCATCACCGACCCGGTGGGCACGTACATCGAAATTACTGAAGGCCTCGACGACGTCGAGTAAGTTTCAACGGCAAGAAAAGCCGGAGCCGGGCCCCGTCACTGCTCCGGCAAGCCGTCCTTTTGTAAACTCAAGTTTACAACCTACTCCGGCAAGGCAAATACATACAGCGCAT
>CAMDML010000061.1 GCA_945902215.1 Klebsiella pneumoniae
TATGATCGCCGACGGCAGCGGTGTCGTCTTCATCCCCGCCGCACGCATTGAAGAAATCCTCACGTTGGCAGAGACCATCGCCCACAAGAAGTGCCTGATGACGCAGGACGTGCTGGCCGGCAAACCGGTGTCAGTGGTGATGGGCGCCAACTACGAAAACATGCTGGAGTAATAACACACTTCTCAAAGTCCCAGAGGGAATATGTCAGACAAGAACGTGGAACGGGCGGCGAAACTCGACACCGCCACACTCAGCGATGCGATGGACAAATTGCGCATCAGCGGCCAGTGCCTTGGCATCAAGCCGCGTGACCAGAACTTCCGGCTTGCCGGCCGTGCCTACACTATTCTGTACGGCCCGCTGGATGCCGAAAAACCCGGCACTGTCGGTGACTTCATCGACAAGCTCGGCCCGGGCGATGTAGTGGCCATCGATAACGGCGGCCGTGAAGACGCCACCGTGTGGGGCGATATCCTCACGTTTCTGGCGCACAAGAAAGGTCTTGCCGGCACCGTGATCGATGGCGCTTGCCGCGACGTGCATCTGTGCCTGAGCCTTGGTTATCCGATCTATTCGCGCAGCTATTCGATGCGCACCGGCAAGGACCGCGTGCAGGTGGATGCCGAACAAGTGCCGGTCAACATCGGCGATGCCCGCGTGAATCCGGGCGACATCTTGCGTGGCGATGCCGATGGCGTGGTGTGCATTCCGAAATCGCGGGAAGAAGAAGTGCTGGCCACTGCCGAGCAGATCGACGCCGCCGAAATGAAAATCCGCGCAATGCTCGAGGAAGGCAAAACCATCACCGAAGCGCGCGCCTTGATGAAATACCACTCGCTGCAGACGCCAACAAAGTAAGCAGCTCAAGCCGACTTGAAGAGCAGGAAACCTCCCATGATCATTGATTGTCACGCCCATACCTCTGCGCCGCCGCAACTCGCCGTTTACAAGGCCGGCCTCGTGTCGCATCGCGGTTCGCATGGCCGCGGTAAAGTCAGTTACACCGACGAACAGTTGATAGCCTCCTGGCACCGCAAGGAAATGGCGCCATGTGGCCATATCGAACACATGGCCAACAACGGCATCGACCTGCAACTGGTATCGCCACGGCCGTTCCAGACCATGCACTCGGAAAAGCCGGGTTATCTGGTGGAGTGGTACATCCACGAAGTGAACAACATCATTGCCGACAGCATACGGCTGTTCCCCGGCAAGTTCTTCGGCATCGGCGGCTTGCCGCAGCAGGGCGGTGAGCCGGTGAACGTGGTGTTTGCCGAGATGGAACGCTGCGTGAAGCAGCTGGGTTTCAAGGGCTTTCTGTTGAATCCCGATCCGTACGAGAACGATGGCCACAAGGCGCCGCCGATGGGCGACCGCTACTGGTATCCGCTGTACGAAAAAGCCTGCGAGCTCAACGTACCGCTACACATCCACACTGCCGGCTCGCGTTTTCCGCAGCGCGAACCCTACAGCCTGTATTTTGTGAATGAAGAAACCACCGCTGTTTACGGCTTCGTCAACTCAACGGTGTTCCAGGACTTCCCGCAACTCAAGATCGTCGTGTCGCACGGTGGCGGCGCCATGCCGTACCAGATCGGCCGCTTCAATGCCGGCTCCGCCAAGGGTGGGGCCCAAGGAAAAAGCAAAGAGGGCAGCGGCAAGCTCTTCATCGATGGCATGCGCAACATGTATTACGACAGCGTGTTGTATTCAAAGGAGGCGCTGGAATTGTTGATCAAGGTGGTGGGTGCCGATCGCATCCTGTACGGCTCCGAGTGCCCGGGTGTGGGTTCGTCAGTCAATCATGAAACCGGCGAAACCTACGACAAGACCGTGCCCTTGATCGAGAACATCGATTGGCTCACCGCTGAAGACAAGTACAAGATCTTCGAAGGCAACGCCCGCGAAATATTCAATCTGGACTGCTGATATGGCCACCATTACGCTAGGCATGTGCACTACCCACGGCCCCATCCTCAACACCACGCCAGAGGAATGGATGCTGCGGGTGCCATTCGATCACAAGACCCGGCACTGGTTCCGCAACAAGGAATATGCTTTTGACGAACTGGTGGAGCTGCGCAAGCACGAGAACTTCGCAGCACAGATCACGCTGGATGAGCGCACGCGCCGCCATGCGATCTGCCAGCAGGGCGTGGCAAAACTGGTGGAGATATGGGAGCAGGAAAAGCCCGATGTTGCGGTTATTCTCGGCAACGACCAGCGCGAGCTGGTGCTCGACAGCCTGCAGCCTGCCTTCACGATCTATCACGGCGACACTTTCTGGCAGAAGCCGCTCGACGCTGACCGCACAGCGCGGCTCTCGGTAGGCATCAAGGAAACCGACTGGGCCTACCGCCCGGACGAGCCAGTGGTGTGGCCGGGCCTGCCCGAGCTGGCCAATCTGGCGTTTGAAATGGCGGAAGACGCCGGTTTTGATTTTGCGTCCAGCAAGTCGTGGCCTGACATGGGCAATCATCACCACATCGGCACACCGCACGCATTCAGCTGGATCATCCGCCGCGTGATGAAGGACAAACCAGTGCCGATCCTGCCGATCATCACCAACACGTTCTTCCCACCCAATCAGCCAACAGCGCGCCGTTGCTACGACATGGGTCGTTTCGTTGCGAAGGTCATCAAAGAATGGAAGCGCGATGTGAAAGTGGCGGTGTTCGGCTCCGGCGGCCTTACCCACTTCACGATCGACGAAGACTTCGACCATGCGCTGTACAAGGCGATGCTGGCACAGGACGAGAAATTCCTGTGCTCGGTGCCGCAGACAACGCTGCTGCAAGGCACTTCCGAAATACGTAACTGGATTGCCGCTGCCGGTGCATTGGCCGACACCGAACTGGCCGGTGCGGCGATAGATTATATTCCGTGTTATCGCACGGTGGCAGGCACCGGCACCGCACAGGGCTTCATGGTTTGGCGCTGAAAATTACGGGATTTTGCGAGCAGCAGGCATTTCCACATTGTATTCATTGAGCCCGCGCATGGGCAGCAAAACGGATGTGCTAGTATTCGGCGCATCTCTATAAAAGCAAAAATAAAACGTGCGGTTTTTTTAGGCACAAGCAACTATCGAGGGGGACGCAATGGGTACCAATGTTCCGGGCAGTGCCAAAGCTGAACTGCTGGCAAACTGGCAGATACTTGTAGTCGCCTTTCTGCTGGTGTTCTTTTCGTTCGGTGTGCCGAACTTCTCATTGCCGTACATGTACAAGCCAGCGATGGATGAATTCGGCTGGAGCAACACCCAAGTCAACCTGCTTTCCACGGCCAAGTTCCTGATCGGCGCTTTTGCTGCTCTTGGAATGGGCATCCTGATCGACAAAATCGGTGGCAAAGTAGCCGTGTTGATTGGTGCGCTGGCCGGGGGCTGCGCGATGGCATTGTTCCTGGTCGCTACCAACCTGCCGATCTACTATCTGGCTGGCGCCATGCTCGGCCTGTCGGCTTCGTCGATCGTGTCGGCAATGAAGGTGGTGGTATCACGACTTTACGAAGTCAATCCGGGTCTCGCGCTCGGCATTGTACTGGGCGCCACCAGCCTGGGTCAGACGCTGATGCCGTTTGTGTGGACCCCGCTGCTCGATGCCGGCATCAACTGGCGCACCATTGCCGGCATGTTAAGCCTCGGTTCGCTGCTGATTTCGGCGCCGCTATGGATGTTCTTCATGTCCCGCGTTGGCGCCACCCAGGACATCATCAACTCCAGCACCCAGCGTGCTGCCGGTGCACCGACGATGTGGGAACGCGCCAAGGAAATCAGCAAGGAGCGCGGTTTCTGGTTCATCATGATCGGCATTTTTCTGGTGTCCGCTGTTGACCAGGCGATGACGCAGAACACCGTGACCTACCTGCGTAATGACAAAGGCTTCAACCTCAACGACATCGTATGGTTCTCGTCCTTTACCGGCGTCCTTGCCGTTGTGGCGAAGCCTGTTGCAGGCTGGGTGTATGACCATTATTCGATTGCCGGTATTCGTTTTTTCTACTTTCTGTTGGCGGTGTCAGTACTACTGGCGTTGCCGGTGTCTGGAGGGGTTTCGCTGTTCCTGTTTGTGACGGTGCTTGGCATCGCGCATGGCGGCCTGATCGTGGAAGCGCCGGTACTGACCAAACACTACCTCGGTCCTCGTAATCTTGGCATGACGATCGGTATTGTCTCGGTGGCGGTTAACCTCGGTTTCGCCGCCGGCCCGCCAGTACTGGGCGCCTTTGTTGACACGTTTGGCGACTACACCTACGGTTTCATTGCCTATGCCGTGGTGGCACTGATCGGCTTTGCGTTTATGCTGCCGATCAAGCCGCGATTCTGGACGCCTCCCAGCAAGCACAAGCAGGTGCTCCCAACCGCTGCTGAAGGAAAATTGCAGGCTGCGGCAGTTTAAGTCTCCGGCGCAAACGTTGCTGTCGTGTTGCCTGCTGCCAGAGCACCATCGCCACGCACCTGATCCACACCGCAGGGTTTAGCCACGCCACGGCCCGCACCGGGGCCATCACCTTCATTCAGCGTTTTGGGTCGGCACTCAACCTCAACGTTCACTTCCACATGCTGTTTCTGGAGGGGATGTACATCACCGGCTTTGATCAGCAAAACTGGCTTTCGTCGGGTCAATGCCCCACCAATCGAGGAATTTCAGAGGAGGTTTCATGTCTGGAGAGTCAATAGCTTTGTCCGGATGGTGCGGGCTAACTATACTCACTCTCTTTATGCCAATGTAACCAGCCCATGAAGTTAAAGAATATCCTAATCCTGCTATTGGCAGTACTTGTTGATCACGCCGCCTTTGGCCAGGCACCTGCTGCAGCTGCCAGCCCATCAGTCACTGAAACTGACAGTCGCAAAAAGGTAGCAATACAGCGCACCGAACTGGAGCCCGAGATCGACGGCATCCTGGATGACGAAATCTGGCGTGATGCGACTGTTATTTCCGACATGCACCAGTTCCAGCCCCTCGATCATGGCGAGCCCACTGAGCGTTCAGAATTCTACCTGGCCTACAACGAGCGCTTTCTTTTTATTGGTGCGCGTTTGTTTGACAGTGATCCTTCCGGGATCAGTGCCCGCCAGCTGATGCAGGGTGGCGGCCTGGGTTTCGATGATGCCTTTGAGTTTATTCTTGATACCTTCAACAATGGTCGTACCGGTTATTCGTTCCAGGTTAATCCGAACGGCATCCGGGGCCAGGGCGTATATGAAAACCCCAATACGCTGAACCGGGACTGGAATGGCATCTGGCAGGTCGAGAGCCGCATTGATGACGAGGGCTGGACTGCCGAAGTGGCAATACCCTTCAACACCCTGAATTTTGATCCCACCACTGAAGACTGGGGATTTACCATTGCCCGCACTATTTCCCGCAAACGGGAAGAAATTGCCTGGTCGTCCTTCAACCGCAATATCAATCCGTCGACGACTGGCCTGATTACCGGCATTCGCGATATCAAGCAGGGCATTGGCCTCGATATCATTCCATCCATCGCAGTGGCGGCGAACGAGAACTACCTCAACGAAACGTCCGGCCAACGTGTTGATCCCTCGCTGAACGTGTTTTACAAGCTCACGCCCAACCTGACCGGGGCGATCACACTGAACACGGATTTCTCCGCAACCGAAGTGGATAACAGGCAGGTAAACCTGTCGCGGTTCTCGCTGTTCTTTCCGGAAAAACGCGACTTCTTCCTGCAGGATGTGGATATTTTTGCCTTTGGCGGCCGCGGCGGCGGTGGCAGTTTCAGTGGTGGCGGCGGCGGTGGCGGCAACTTCAACAACAACCAGAATGGCATCCCGTTTTATTCCCGCCGCATCGGTTTGAGCCGTAGCGGTCAGCCAGTTGATATCAATGCCGGCCTGAAAATGACCGGCAGGGTTGGTGACTGGAACGTCGGGGCGCTGGCGGTGCAGCAGGGTGAAGATGGCACGCTGGACAAGCAGCAGGTGTTCGTAGGCCGGGCATCGAAGAATATTCTGGCGGAGTCCACGGTTGGCATGATTTTCACGAATGGTGATCCCACCAGTGAGATCGACAATAGTCTCGTAGGTCTGGATTTCCGTTACCAGAACACACGCTTTTCTGACCGCTATTCCTTGCGGGGCGATGCGTTTTACCAACAGACAAAAACTACCAACCTCACCGGTGACGACAAGGCCTACGGCGTTAACATGGCGATGGACACCCAGAACAATGGCATCAGCGGTTCTGCGGGCTACCAGTATTTTGGGGACGACTACAAACCGGCACTGGGTTTTGCCAACCGACTGGGCGTGGAAATATTCAATATGCAGTCCAGTGCGCGCTATTTCTTCCGTGATAATCCGCTGCTGCGCGTGGTGAACACATTCATGCGTTTTGAACATGCCCTTAGTCTTGATACGGGCAAGATGCAGACGGAAAACCTGACCTTTGTGCCGATCAACCTCAATACCCACCGCGGTGACCAGATGCGGATGGGCATTACCCGCAACAGGGAAGGCCTGGATCAGGATTTCGTCATCCGTCCCGGCATTATTATTCCGGCCGGTAAATACAGTTACGTGGATGCCAACGTTCAGTTCAACATGGCGGATCAGCGCACGCTATCCCCCGGCATGCAGATCGCTTCCGGCGAGTTTTATAACGGTGATCGCCAGCGGGTTAATTTTGGCATGGGCTGGCGGCCTGACGAGCATCTGTTTGTATATTTCAGCTACGACTATCAGGACATCCAGTTGCCTGCCGGCGATTTCAAGGTCAAGCTGACCTCCGGGACTGTCAATTATGCGTTCACTTCCAAATGGTCATGGGTCAATCTGGTCCAGTATGACAACGCGTCCAGTACCGTTGGTGTCAACAGTCGTTTGCGCTGGAATCCCAAGGCCGGTGAAGATCTCTTTGTTGTCATCAATTACAACTTCGATTCAGAAGGCGTGTTTTCGCATTTGAGTGCAGAAACCGCACAAATTGCCCTCAAATATACTAGAACCTTTCGCTATTGAACCTGTTGCCCCGGCATTACCTCTTGGGCAGGAGTGAGGTAACCGTCTTGTCGTAGCCGCTGGACGCATCGGCGGAATTGAGCGTCGGCGAGCCTTCCATGGGGGCGAGAATAATGCCCATAAGGATTACGGAAGAGCGAGCGCCACCAGTTCACTTTTTCCGCCACTGCTCACCGCCAGCACGATGTACTGCTTGCCTGCGTGCATATAACTCGCTGGCATGCCGGTTACTGCTGCGGGCAATGCGACTTCGGCCACTATGTTACCGGTTGCCTTGTCATGCGCGCGCAACAACGGCTTGCCACCGGGGCCCTCACCGCTGAACAGCAAGGTCTTCGTCAGCAGGATGCCGGAACGGTTCTGGTTGCCTGTGCGGGGCAGTACGACGCCTGCAAGAGCGGGGTGATTGACGATGTTCTCCGGAGTATCAGCGTTCGGGATCCACCACAGATGCTCCCCGCTCATGAGGTCTATCGCGGTGATGCGGCCGTAAGGCGGCGTAATCAGCGGCAAACCGTCCACATCGAGGCCACCTCGTCGTCCCTGGATATAGGCCACGCTGGAGTCCTCGCCGCCGGGCACGAGTCCCATTATGGAAGCAGCTGTGCGCGAAGGCACATACAAAATGCCGGTGTCCGGATCGTAGGCGCCACCTTCCCAATTGGACCCGCCTGTCGCATTTGGCAGATGAATGGTGCCTTGCGTGCCATCTGGTGCGTTGGCCAGCGAGGGTGGCGTGAACAATTCACTCATGCGGAATGGTGCGATCAATTCACGTGCCGCCGCATTCAGTTCAGGTGTGTAGTTGATCAGATCTGCGGTGCTGAAACCCTGGCGGTCGTATGGCGCCGGTTTTACAGGTATCGGTTGCGTTGGCGAGGTTTGTTCGCCCGGCACATCGCTGCGCGGCACTGGTGTTTCGATGATGTCCCACACAGGCGCGCCCGTAGCGCGGTCGAACACGTAGGCCATGGCCTGCTTGGTCAGTTGTACGACAACTTTGCGGCCATCCGGCAGGTCGGCCAGGATGGGTGCCGATGGCAGATCCCAGTCCCAGATTTCATGATGGGTAATCTGGAAATACCACTGCATTTCACCAGTACGATAGTCGAGCGCAACCAGAGAATTGCCGAAGAGGTTGTCACCAGGACGATCTGCACCGTAGTAATCCCCGGTCGGTGTTTCGATGGGTAGATAAACGAGGCCCAGATCCGGATCGGCCGCCATGGCCGACCACACGCCGGCATTTCCTGTGTAGCTGGCAGAATCCCCAAGCCACGTTTCGCTGCCGAATTCGCCGGGAGCGGGAATCGTGTGGAAAGTCCACAACAAGGCGCCGGAGCGCGCATCGTAGCCACGGATGTCGCCTTTGACATTGGCCGCAGCTAGCGGCCTTGTCGACAGCGCATGGGAGGCGCCGACAATTATCACATCGTCGACCACCAACGGCGGAAATGTCAGGCCGATGTCGACATCGTCGCGTCCCGGCCCGAGCCGCAAGCCCTCCTGCAGATCGACCCAGCCGCCCGCACCAAAGTTTTCCACCGGCAGCCCCGTCTTCGCATTCAACGCCACGAGATAGTAGCCGGGCGTTACGGTCAGGACTGTTTCCTGCGTACCGTCGGTCCAGTATGCGAGTCCTTTGCCGGAACCTTTGCGCGGCGCATTGTCGAAACGCGCACCTTCCTGCGCACGCCACAACCACAACAACTGGCCGGTGGCAGGATCAATCGCGACGATGTCGCGCGTGACCCCGGCGGTCGCATACAGCGTGCCGTTGACCATCACCGGTGTTGTCACGCTCTGGCCTTCTGGAGCCGGGCCGAAACTGGACAGATCGAAACGCCAGGCGACTTCGAGATTCTGCACATTCGCCGCATCGATCTGGTTGAGCGCGGTATAACGCGTGGCCTGCACAGGACCGTTCATGGTCAGCCAGGGTTGCGATACTGCTGTGCCGGGGTTTACTTCTGCTGTGGCAGCAGGAGCGAGGTTGAGTACAGTCAGCGCTTCCAATGAGAGGGCTGCTGGCGGCACCTCAACTCCGCCAATCACCAGCACGAATGCTGACACGTCCAGATATTGCTGCGGCGTCAACGTACCGGCATTTTCACCGGGCATCGTCGCGGTTATGCGTTGCAGCAGTTCCGCACCACTGTGTCCGTACCAGTCGTTGCGCAGTCGTGCTGCGATCTCAATGGGAATGTGACAGCGCGTGCAGTACGTCTGGAACACCCTGGCACCGTTGTCGGTATCGGCCATTTGGGCGTGTGCCGGCAAAACGGCCAACAAACCTGCTATTGCAAGAAACGCCTGACGCATATTCCTCTCCTTTATCGTTGCTTCCACTGTAGCGGGTGCAGTGATGATATCGCGGTGTTATGTAATGATTCTGCGCGGCGCATTTCCATTGTACAACCCACACTTCAACCCACTACACTATGAAACCATGCGTCTGGACAAAGACGCTATTGATTACTTCAAGGTATCGTCTGAAGAGTCTGGCATCCCCTATCAAACACTGATTAATTTATATCTGCGCGACTGCGTATCAAATGAGCGGAAGCTGGACCTGGAATGGAAATAATTGGTACACAGAGTCAGAACCATGCGTATTATTCTCGCTCCCATGGAGGGGCTCGCCGACGTTTATTTGCGCCGCTTGATCACAGCGCAGGGCGGATTTGACTGGGTCGTCTCCGAATTCATACGTGTAGTGGATCGCCCCTATACTGACAAGGTGTTGTATACCCTCTGCCCGGAACTGCTGCATGGTGGTCGCACTGCATCGGGCACCCCGGTGCGCGTGCAGTTGTTGGGCAACCACCTTGAGTCGATGGCAAGCAACGCGCAGCGCGCCGTTGCCCTCGGCTCTCACGGCATTGACATCAATTTTGGCTGCCCCAGCAAAACCGTGAACCGCAGTATGGGCGGCGCCGTGTTGCTGAAAGATCCGGAGATGCTGTATCAGGTAGTCAGCGCGGTTCGCGCCGCGTTGCCCAGGTCAGTTGTGGTCTCTGCCAAGATGCGGCTGGGCTTTGATGATACGGCGCTCATGCTCGATAACGCTGCCGCAATCGAAGCGGCTGGCGCCGACGAGCTTGCCGTGCATGCGCGCACCCGGCTGCAAGGTTATGCCCCGCCGGCGCACTGGCATGAGTTGGGCAGGATCAGGGCGCACATCAGGATTCCGTTGATCGCCAACGGCGATATCTGTTCAATTGATGACTATCACCGGTGTGTGGCCGCGTCCGGCACTGTGGATGTCATGTTGGGGCGCGGCGCGGTAAGACTGCCAACACTTGCCAGGCAGATACGCGCCAATCAGGCGCTACACACGCAATGGTCCACCATGAGCGCGTTGCTCTATGGCTTCTGGCAGGAGATCAGCCTTGCGCTGCCGCCCAAGGAAAGTGTGGGGCGTGTGAAGCAGTGGGTAAACCTTTTACGCCAGATTCACCCTGAGGCGGAAACTCTCTGGCGCAGCATTCGCGAAGAGCGTACCCCGCAGAACATGAGCGCGCTACTGAGTCAGGCGTCAGGAATATGATTCCCTGGACATTACTGGGCACAGCCAACATTCCCAATAACGGTGGTGAGCTCAGGCTGACCCAGCGCGAGAAGGATTTTTCTATCCATCTAAAAGGCGTGCGCGGGGAGTTGATGAACAGTCGCGTGCATAGCTCCGAGCTCGCGCTGGCTGATTGGGGTTGCGCGCATATTCGGGGCATTGCGAATGCCAGGGTGCTGGTCGGAGGCCTGGGGATGGGCTTCACGTTGGCTGCAGTGCTTAAAGCAACACCATCAAGCACGCAGGTGATAGTAGCTGAACTGGTACCAGAAATAGTGGAATGGAACAAAGGCCCACTGGGCGAATGTGCCGGCCGGCCGCTCAATGACAGCAGGGTCAAGGTCCACGTGGGTGATGTGGCGGAACTCTTCAAAACAAAAACGGCCACGTATCATGTCGTTTTATTGGATATTGATAACGGCCCTGAAGGCTTTACGCATGCGGACAACAACAATCTCTATTCAGTCGACAGTTTACGCGCCATACAACAAACACTGCATCCAGGTGGTGTGCTCGCCATATGGTCAGCATGGCATGATCCAGCATTTATCCTGCAACTAAAAAAAGCGCGCTTTGCAGTTGATGTGCAAACTGTCAGGGCACATAAAGGCAAAGGTAGCCGTCACACAATTTATTTGGCGAAAAATTAATTTGCCTCTGGCTCTGCCCCAGTGCTGCTTCTCGAAAATCACCCATTGGTTGGGCGACCTGCTGAGCAAGATCTGCGCGAGCTGGTTATCTCTCGTGGTGTGACTGGGTACCTCGCCTTCATTCCAGTTTTCGGAATTCCATGACCGTCAGGACCAGCCCGATGAGAAGAGCGGCGAAAACGAAAATGCCCCAGAACAGCAGATCGACGGCCATCACCGCTTCCTCGCCAGCAACGCGGCCAGCTTGAAGTAGATCCCAAAGCTGAAGATGGATGGAACCCAGATCGCCGTAAAGATCGCCTGCTCGCGGTCCTGCAGCACAAACCAGAGGTATGCCGAGATGACGAATGAGATCATTACTGCCAACAAAATGAAGTAATCCGAATTTCTAAACATTCAAGCTCTCCCAGAGTTTCAATCTTCCATATAGTCGACAATGCCGTAGCCAATGGCGCTCAGCAGGCAACCCGTTATCGCCACCGAACCGATGACGCGCACACCCGCCGAGATCCCTATGGCAAACGCTTCAGCGCTGACAAGTCCGCTCACGCTGAGTATCAAGCCGGCGCAGCCGATCAATGCCAGCGAGTTGCCGACAACGATCAGCAGCCTCAATACGGTTCGCCTCGCGGTATTCACGTGTGCTGGTCAGGTTGTTCGAATCGCTTCTAATGAATCGCAAAGCCTTCGCGTTGTATGGCAACCCAGAAACGGGTCTGCTTGCCGGCCTTCACGGGCAGGACGCGCCAGACCATGATGAACGGTGTCCCGTCCTTTCTGTAATTGATGGCCTGGCCTTCGAACTTGCCGCCTTCCTTCAACGCCTTGGCGAGGCGGGCAATCACCTTTTTGTCAGTGCCGGGGCCCTGCAGGATTCGGGGGGTCTTTCCGATAACCTCCGTTGGCGCGTAACCAGTGAGCTTCTTGAACGCCTTGTTCGCGTAGACGATCTTTGCGCCTTGGGTCGCATCCGTGATCAGGATCGAGTCATAACTGGTTTCCGACAGCAGCTGAAGAACCTTCAGGCTGAGATTTGTATCGCGCAATACTTTTTCCAATGAACCGGCCATTGCCGTTTTCCTCTTGTGGGTGGGGCGTCTGGCCCGTCCTGTGACAACAGAAGACAGCGCCCACTCGCGCGGGCGCTGTTTGAATTGCTGGCGTTGAATTCTCTGCGACCGACTTGTGCTCGCAGAGTGTTTCCTAGTTCGGCAGCACCACGGTGTCGATGACGTGGATCACCCCGTTGTCGGCAATGATGTCGACTGCGGTTACGTTGGCGTTGTTGATCTTGACGCCGCCCATCGTGCTCACGGTCAGTGACGAGCCCTGAACCGTCATGAGCATGCCGGCCTTGACGTCTTTGGACATCACTGCACCCGGCACGACGTGATAAGTGAGTACTGCGGTCAGCTTGGCCTTGTCAGCCAGCAGCGCGTCCAAGTCCGCCTTCGGGATCTTCGCGAAAGCCGCGTCGGTTGGCGCGAAAACCGTAAAGGGGCCTTCGCCCTTCAGGGTTTCGACCAAGCCGGCAGCCTGCAAGGCGGCGGCAAGCGTGTTGAAGGTGCCCGCGGCAACGGCGGTATCGACGATGTCCTCGGCATTTGCAGTGGACATCAGGCAGAACGAGACGGCGAGAGCGGAGATAAGCTTTTTCATTGCATTTCCTCTATATGGTGTTGAATATGGATAAGTGGTGTTGAATGTTGAACTCTAAATGTACTGATAAATGCAGTACACAAAACGCATAATACCATGTCATTTCGGCTTCACATAGTAATAGTTGTCTATTTTCTCGTAGATACGTGATAATATATGAGTTCAAAGCAAGTTCAAACGAGAGAATTTATGCCCATCCATCAGCAGGCTATCTCCGAGGGCGCCGTGTACCGTAGCGGCGCGGTGGCAAGACTCACCGGCATCCCGGTCCAGACACTGCGCGTCTGGGAGCGGCGCTACAAGGTCGTCGGACCGCGGCAAAGCCCGACCGGGCAGCGCCAATACTCGTCTGCGGACGTGGAGCGTCTTACCGTCATCAAGCAGTTGGTCGACTCGGGGCACGCCATCGGCTCCATCGCCGCGCTTGATGCGGAACGATTGCAGTCCATGCTCGACAAGGCCGGGCGCGCCGCCCGCGCGTTGCCTTGGCCCGCCGGTTCCATTGCCGAGGGCACGATGCCTGAGGTGCGCGTGGCGATCGTCGGCGAGGCGCTCGCCCTGCGCGTGGAGCACTATCGATTGCCCACGCTGCGAGTCGTGGTGACAAGTCCGGGTGTCGAGCACGCTATCGACGCTTTGCGGGATGTGGCGGCCGATGTCCTGCTCATCGAGATGCCGACGCTGCAGCGCGAATCGGCGTGGGCGATTCGCTCATTGGCCCGGCAAGTGGGGGCGCGGCGCGTCATCGTGGAGTACGGCTACGGCCCGCAAGCCATCGAGCAGGAGTTGCGTTCGGCGGGCTGCAGCCTGGTGCATGCACCCCTCGCTATGGACCAACTGGAATCGCTTTGCCACCTCCCGCCGGCCGCCCCGCCAAGCGGCACGCCCACGCCCCTGTTGCAGATGGATCCTGCCGCGCCGCGGCGTTTCGACAGCAAGACGCTCGCCGCGATTTCCCTGGCTTCGGTGGCCTTGAAGTGCGAGTGTCCGCATCACCTGTCTGACCTGTTGGTTCGATTGGGCAATTTCGAGACCTACAGCGCCGAGTGCGAAAGCCGCAGCCCGGCCGACGCGGCCCTGCATCATTACTTGAGGGAGATTGCGGGCACTGCGCGTGCCTTGCTGGAGACGGCGTTGGCGCGCGTGGTCGAGGCGGAAGGTATTTCCCTGCCCGCTTGAAACCGCGGCGCTTACTTGGACAGGAGGAGTTCGTCAACATCATGATGTGCAGCACTTGACCGACGCACGCCTGCAAGGGGAATCCGAGTGCAGCGCCGCGCCGTTCCCGCCAGGCGGCATCGCCGTCGTGTTCGGGGCGAGCGGCGGGATCGGTAGGGCCCTTGTGGCCCGACTCGGTGCGCAGCCCGGATTCTCCATGGTGTTGGCCTACTCGCGAACGAGCCCAGTCGCGCTCGATCTCGGCGCAGAGTCAAGCATTGAGGCGGTCGCGGCGGATGTGCAACGCCACGGGGTGGACGTGCGGCTGCTGATCGACGCGACTGGCGTGCTCGAGGGCGATGGTTGTGTCGCCGAGAAGTCCTGGCGTCAGCTCGACCCGGCCGCGATGGCGCGTGCGTTTGCGGTGAATGCGATCGGGCCGGCGCTCCTCATGAAGCATTTCCTACCGATGCTGCCGCGGTTCGGCAAGTGCGTATTCGCCACCCTGTCCGCGCGCGTCGGCAGCATCAGCGACAACCGGCTCGGCGGCTGGTATAGCTACCGCGCGTCAAAGGCCGCGCTGAACCAGATCGTGCGCACCGGCGCGATTGAACTGCGCCGCAGCCGGCCCGACGCCATTTGTGTAGCGCTGCATCCGGGAACCGTCGCCACGCCCCTGTCGGCGCGCTTCGTAAAGTCGGGGCTTGAAATCCAGTCCACGGATACGGCGGCGATGTGCATCCTGACGGTACTCGACGAGTTGACTGCGGAGTCCTCGGGAGATTTTTTCGACCAGCGCGCGCGGTCGATTCCCTGGTAGTGAACGCTACAGACAAAGCGATCGGCCTCCGTGCGGACAAAAAGGGGTAGCTGGCGTTTTGGAGGTGCAAATAAAACCCCGTCACCGGGCGGCGACAGGGTTTCCGGAAGGGGGGTGCCGGAATCTGACTCCGGTACCCGTCATGCAAGGATTTACATGGCCCAGTTCATGCCAAGGCGGAAGATACGACCCCGTGACTCGTAGATGTTGCTGGTCGACGTGGTCTGCGCGCCATGGCGGAGCGGGTCTTCCTCGTCGAGCGCGTTCGCGACCGAGAAGGTGACATCAAGACCCCAGTCGGCGAAGTTGTAACCATAGAGCAGATCCAGCGTGCTGAAATCCGTCTGTTCAGTCAGGTTGTTGTTCGCGTTCGGTGAGTCATTGACGAGCTTCGAGGTATAACGCCAAGTGGCGCGCGCAATGTGGTTGCCGCGGGTCCAGTCCAGCATCGCGTTGCCGCGCCATTCCGGATTCGCCACGCCGAAGGTGGCGATGTTGTAGTAGCCGACGCCATCGACCAATTTGCCCTGCACGTCCATGTCGTACTTGTCGGTCCAGGTGCCGAGCAGGCGTGCTTTCCACGCGCTGCCGAGGGCCTCGAAGTCGTACGAGAACGTGAAGTCCAGGCCTGAGGTTTTCTGGAAGGCCTGGTTGATATAGGTCGTCGTGAACAACTGTACGTCGAAACCGGACATGCAGTTGGCAGGACGCGGATCAGTCAACTTGCCAGACCAGCGGCCGGTCACTTCGCACACTTCGTTCGACGCGCCGTCGCGCAACTGGATGCGCGGGTCGGTTATGAAGCCGTCGGCGCGGTCCAGCAACAGGATGGCCTGCGCACCTTCCGCAGTGATCAGATCCTGGAAATCCACACTCCAGTAGTTCAGTTCCGCCGTAAACGACTCAGTGACGTCCCAAGTGATCCCCGCAGTCCAATTGTCGGAAGTCTCCGGCCCCAGGTTGCTGTTGCCTACAAGCAGGCCGCGTGCATTGATCGTGTCGCCGCCGATCGGATCGGTGGTGGCGCCGCCGGGACCGATGCCGAACATCTGGATCTCGCCGGGCTGACGGAACGAGGTGCCGGCCGAGGCGCGCAAATACAGGTCGTCGCGTGGAGTCCACAGCAGTCCGATCTTAGGATCGAAGGAGTCCATGCTGCCGGTGTCCTCGTAGCGTGAGGCTAGCTGCACTTCCAGCGTGTCGGTCGGGTACATCACGAGTTCGCCGAAAATGCCGTTGGTCGAGCGCTTTCCGTCGAAGTCCTGATAGGCGGTGGCGCCGTTGAAGCCCCAGTTGCCGGGGGCCTCGCTGAGCGGATCCCAGTCCTGGCTGAAGTACTGCTCGCGGCGGTGAATACCGATTGCGAGGCCAGTGGTGCCGCCGGCCATTTCCCACAGGTCGCCGGTAACGACGAGGTCGTAGGTTTTCAGTTCGCCGGAGTCCTGGGTGTTGCGCGAGCCGGTCAGCCACTTGGTCAGTTTGGGATCGTTGTAATGCTTGTCACCGGGTTTTGCCAGCAGATGGTTCGCGAAGGGGTTCCAGAATTGGCAGTTGCCGGTGCCACGCTGGCGCAGGGTCAGATCGGTGGTACGGTTGACGGCACAGCCGGGTCCGCCGTAACCGTCGAGCGCATTGGTCAGACGTGCCGTGATTGTGTCGGTACTGTTGAAGCTGGTGTCGTTCCACGAGTCGGAGAACGAAGCCTGCCAGGTCCAGCCGGTGTCGCTAATCGTGCCATTCAAGCGCGCGGCAATACGGAAGGTGTCCTGCATGGTGTCGTGGATGTTCACTTCCTCGCCTGCCGGGGTCATCACGCGGCCGCGGAAGCGGTAGCCGGCGAGGTTGGCATCGTTCGCTGGATTCGGAAAGGTCGGGAAGTTGCGCACGGTTTCCAGTGCACCGGGATTGTCGGCCGGCACGTACGCAAAGCTGGTGATGCCGGAAGGCGTCACGTAGCCGAACGGAATGTCGTAACGGGTGCGGGCGAAGCCGACTTCGACCTGGGAGGTCAAGTCGGCGTTGAAGTCGTGCGTCATCACCGTCATGCCGACGATGCGCTCGGATTCCGGCTGCATAGTGCGGCCGAGCGCGTTGAACAGCAGGCATTGGGTCTTGGTCGGGTTCATTTCGCCGGCCGCGAGACCGCCGCCGATCAGAGGGCTGCCGCACAGCGGATCAGGCTTGGTCTGCGTGGCTGGCCGCAGCGTGCCGTTGAGGTTCTGCAGTTGGAAGGTCGCGGGATTGCCGAAGCCGGAGGTCAGTCCGAGGCGCAGGCGTGCATCTTCATAGCGGTCTTCCACCAGCAGGATTTCGGTGGTGGCGTAGTCGATGCCGGCCACGACGTGGGTAGTGTCGTTGCCGCCACCGACGATCAGGCCGAAGTTGACGTCGGGCTGGTTGCCCTCTGTATCCTGGATTTTCTGCGCTTCCGTACGTACTTCGATCCCTTCGAACGAGTTGCGCGTGATGAAGTTGGCCACGCCGGCCACGGCGTCGGAGCCGTACAGGGCCGAGGCGCCATCGGTCAGGATCTCGACGCGTTCCACCATGATGGACGGCGTGAGGTTGTTGATGTCAACGAAGCCGAAGCCGCCGTCGCTGGTCTGACGACCGCCGTTCAGCAGCACCAGCGTAGCGCGCGGGCCGAGGCCGCGCAGGTTGATCGTCGCGGTCGGGGAGTTGCCGCCGTTGACGCCACCCTGCTGGGTATTGATCGTCGACGTGGAGCCGATACTCTGTGGCAGGTTTTTGAAGATTTCGGCAATGGAGCCGCGCTGTTCGAGGCGCAGATCTTCGTTGTTGAGCACGGTAACCGGCTGTGGCCTGTTGGCGGGTCTACCAATGAAGGAACCGGTGACGGTGACTTCCTCGATCGCCTCATCAGCCGCGAACAGTGGTGTGCTCGCGAGTCCGATACTGCAAAGTGCTATGGCAACAGCGAGCTTCTTCCCTTGATGTGGATGCGTAACATGCATGCGATTTCCCCTTTTGACATGGTGATGCCCAATGCCAGTGCTGAGCGTGAACAGCCGCGTCTGGTTGTGCATCGGATTGTGTCTGACACTTTTTATGAGTAGTGGAGCGATGAGTCGCGTGGATCCATCGGGCTCGAATATGAAGTATCCCTGCATATTGTGCAAGAATTTCATCGCGTGCTAATTCGTACACACGCGGCCGAGTCAGGAGGCGAACTCTCTGGCGAAAAGTCCCATGGGCAAGCTCCCGCTGCTCGAAACGGAGCACGGCTTTCCCGGCACTGAAATTGAAATGAAAGAGAAGAAAGCCCGCGTTGAAGACGCGCTGCACGCCACCCGTGCTGCCGTTGAAGAAGGTGTGGTACCTGCCGGCGGCGTTGCCTTTCCCTTGTCTGACGTGGCCTGCTGCAGACGCTCGGCAAGCATCTTTCCTTCGTCACGCTGGAATGGAACGATCCGCTGACGGTCGAGCGCCTGGTCGGGTCCGCGGAGTTGGCGTTCCTCCGTGAGCACTATCACATAGTCGTACTTGGCTGTACCCCTTCGATCCTACCAGGTTGTACGACA
>CAMDML010000062.1 GCA_945902215.1 Klebsiella pneumoniae
TTGACACCCACGAGAATTCCAGTTGAAGCTAGAGGGGACGACTTGGGGTGACGTTTTGCGCCGAACAGCGAAGGAAGCGCACTTTGCCGGGTTGCGTCCCGGCAAGGGTGAGTTGTGCTCCATGGGGCGGTCCTGAGCGGAGGTGCAAAACGACACCCCAAGGCGGCCCTTTTACTGAAGCAGCGCATACAAAAAACCCGAGTGGGTGTCCAGAACCCAATTGGGAGAGTAGAATTTTCCCAAGCTTTTCCAACCCCCTGCAGGTACCCCATGCACTTCTCCGTCAAAGTTTCCAATGCCGCGACCCTTGCTGCCGATTGTCTGGTTGCCGGCGTGTTCGACGACAACATACTGCCCGCCGCTACCCAAGCGCTTGATAGCGCCAGCCGCAAGGCCCTGTCGAAAATTGTCAGCGCAGGTGACATCACCGGCAAACTGGGGCAAACCTTGTTGCTACAGAAAGTAGACGGCATCCGCGCCAAACGCGTACTGCTGGTTGGATGCGGCAAAAGCAAAGAACTGGATGCAAAAAAATATTCGGCCATCCTGCGCAACACCTATCGCGTACTCAAACAACACAACATCGCCAGCGCCGCGCTGACACTCACCGCACTGCCGGTGGCAAAGATCACCAGCGCGCGCAAAGCCGAACTGGTTGCGCGCATTTTTGAAACCCAGACCTACCGCTACGTCACCACCAAATCCAAACCCGGCACCAGCTTTGCAATGAAGGATGCGGTCGTCGTGCTCAGCGACAGCAAAGACCGCGCCGCCAACAACCGCGGCATTGCCACCGGCGCAGCGATTGGTCGCGGCATGAACCTTGCGCGCGAACTTGGCAACCTGCCGGCCAATATCTGCACACCAACCTATCTCGGCAAGGAAGCACAGAAGCTGGCGCGCAAACACAGCAAAAAGTTGAAAGTCACCGTGCTCACCGAAACCCAAATGAAACGGCTCGGCATGCATTCGCTGCTGTCAGTGGGCAACGGCAGCGTGCAGTCCTCGGCACTGATCGTGCTGAAATACCAGGGTACCGCCGCGAAACAGCAACCGCATGTCATCGTCGGCAAGGGCATTACCTTTGATACCGGCGGCATCAGCCTCAAGCCGGGGGGCGGCATGGATGAAATGAAGTTCGACATGTGTGGCGCGGCAAGTGTGCTCGGCACCATGGCGGCCTTGTGCGAACTGCAACCGGCTATCAACGTAATTGGCGTCATCGCCAGTGCGGAAAACATGCCCGGCGGACGTGCCACCAAACCTGGCGACATCGTCACCAGCATGAGCGGGCAGACCATTGAAATCCTCAACACCGATGCCGAAGGGAGACTCGTGCTTTGCGACGCGCTCACCTACGTTGAACGCTTCAAACCGAAATCAGTCGTCGATATCGCGACACTCACCGGCGCCTGCATCACCGCGCTCGGCTCGGTGTGCAGCGGTTTGATGAGCCCAGACGACAAGCTGGCGGAAACGCTGTACCAGTGCGGCCTCGATAGTCTCGATCCGGTGTGGCGCCTGCCGTTGTGGGATGAATACCAGGAACAGCTCAACAGCAACTTTGCCGACATCGCCAACATCGGCGGCCCGAAAGCCGGCACTGTTACCGCCGGCTGTTTTCTTGCGCGCTTCACCAAGAAGTACAAATGGGCGCATCTGGATATCGCCGGCACTGCCTGGCTGCAGGGCGGTGAAAAAGGCGCTACCGGCAGACCAGTACCCCTTCTGCTGGAATACCTGCTGAACCACTGATGGCAAAGGTTAACTTCTATCTGTTGAAACAAGACAGCGAGCAGGCCCGCCAAGCGCTGGCCTGCCGTCTTGCCGAGCAACAATCAAAGCAGGGGCAGCAGGTTTACATCCTGACGAGTTCATCTGAAGACGCGCAGCAGATGGATCAGTTGTTATGGAGTTTTGCGCAGGAAAGTTTTTTGCCGCACGCTCTTGCTGGAAGTGATGTTGCAGGTGAAGTGTCGGTGAAGATCGGCCATGACACGCAGCCACCGGTCGGCACCACCTGCGTCCTCAACCTTGGCACCGCACCCCCACTAAGCCAACCCACTCTCTCCGCCATCGCCGAGTTCGTCCTCAACCACGACGAAGCCAAAGCCCACAGCCGTACGTTGTGGAATCTCTACAAACAACTCGGCTACGAACTACAACATCACCAGTTGTAATACTTGAGCGCGTCGCCCCCCGCTGAGGGCTGCTGGATACCCACCTTTGGCATTCGCGCACAGGTCCGGGACAGGGTAGTGCATTGCCGGGACCGTAGACGCACCGCAAGCGGCCAGCCACTCAGCAAAGCTTCGTGGCGTTCGGCTGCGCACCAAGCTGCGCTTGGTAAACGCTTGCCTCACCCGTGTGCACTTCGACTCGGGCCATCCATGGCCCTCACGCGTCCCAACAACGCACCACCCTGTCCCTGCCCTACTAGGCATTTGCTCGGGTGGGTATCAATTTAACGTTAGACCATATACCACGTTGATTCATCTTTCGTTCTAAGAGAACCCGCGCAGAACTTGACACCCACGGGAATTCGAGCAATTCCTGCGAGGGAGGGCCGGGGATAATTTTTTGCGCAGCCCGTCCGCGAGCGGCGCACTTTGCCGGGTTGCGTCCCGGCAAGGGTTAGAGTGAGCGCTGAAGTCGACCGCCAGGAGGGCGGAGCAAAAAATTATCCCCGGCCAAGCCCTCCCAACTGAAACAACGCGCCCAGTTCAACCCCGAGTGGGTGTCCAGCAGAATCAAAGAAAGTTATTCGGCCAAATCATCGTCCGCCACATATGCGACGACGGCGAATCATCATGGCCGAGTCCTTCGGCAGGCTGCCGGAAATTGCGGTTAATAACGTCTGAGAAATACTCCGGCTCAATCGGCGCCGCCTCATCGAAGAAATACAAATCGTACATCGTCACGTGCCGTGCCGACATGTACCACTTGTGCTTCATCGCATACTCCGCATCGCGCTTGATGTACGCCGGCACCTGATAATCCGGCCCGAAAAATTTCAAGTAGCTCACCGGATATTCATATCCTACCGCCGGATCCGCAAAATAGCGCAGCGCTTGATGGTATTTCACCGCCCAAGTCACCTCCTCGTCCACATACGGCGCAATCAGTTGCGCACCCCAGTAACCATGGTCGGGGCGAATCAGACAGCCATTGGAAATATCGTGCAACATGCAGGCCATCACCACACTGTCGCTGCGGCCGTCGTCGAGAGCACGTTTGGCAGAGGCAAGCAAATGACTCACGGCAATGTCATTGAAGCGGTATTTGAAGAAATCGATCAGCGTCGGCTTTTCCGGCATGCGCGGCAGCGCCGGGTTGTCGCCCATCATGAACACATGTGTGTCATCCATCTGCGCCAGCAGACTATGTTCGTCAAACACCTCGCCAGTGCCGATATTGCACACCAGAGAACGGGCAATCATGCGGGTGCGGCCCGCCTGGGGCCAGGGTCTGTTGTCAGCCATGCTTTTCTCAGCCATTCTTTTCTCCGCCATTGCTGGCGGCTCCTGTAGTTTCTAATTGCTTGGCATAACGGCGCGCGATCCACGCGCATACCATCAACTGGACCTGATGGAAGATCATGATCGGCAGCAGGATCAAGCCAAGATCAGGCCCGGCAAACAGTACGCGCGCCATCGGCACGCCCTGCACCAGCGATTTCTTGGTGCCGCAGAACACGATAACGATTGCGTCTTCGCGTTTGAATTTAAACAGCCGGGCCACCGCACGCGTGAACAACAGCGCAAACGCCAGCATCAGGCAGCAGAGTGCAAAAAGCACAGCGAAATCGGGCAGCGGCAAGCGGCTCCAGATGCCTTCGATCACTGCGGCAGAAAAGGCGCTATAGACCGTGATCAGAATTGTCGCGCGATCGGTAATCGCAATGGTGGACTTGTGCTTGGTGACGAAGTCGCCGATCCACGGACGCAACAAATGGCCGATTATAAAAGGCAGCAGTATCAGCAACGCCACCTTGCCCATGCCGGTCAACGCAACCTCACCACCCTGCCCCCCTGCAATCAGTGCCACAAGCACCGGGGTCAACAACACGCCCACCAACTGCGAGGCAGAGGCGGAAGCTATCGCCGCAGGCACATTGCCTTTTGCGATCGACACAAAAGCAATCGACGACTGCACCGTGGACGGCAATGCGGCGAGAAACAGGATGCCGGTCCACAGTGCGGGCGACAGGAAATCACCGAACAGGACGGATAACAGCAAACCCAACAGCGGGAACATGACGAAGGTGCACGCCAGAACCAGCAAATGCAGTCGCCAGTGGGTCAGCCCGGCAATCACCGCAGTGCGTGCGAGCTTCGCACCATGAAAAAAGAACAGCAGCACAACAGTAATATTGGCGAGCCAGTTTACGGCAATGGCAGCATCACCACTCGCCGGCAATAGTGTTGCCAACACAAGTGAGGCCAGCAATGCCAGCATAAAGGGATCAGGAAGAAAGTTTTTCAACACAGCGTATTCAACACGAAAAGGAAACCTAGTGCCCCAAGCGAATGGAAGTGGCAGCGAGGTCGAGGTGGATGATTGTCACTTCGAGGCGCCGCTCCCCTGCACTCTCCCTGAATTCGAGCAATACTTCCAGTACATCATGATCAGCCCAATGCCCACCAACATGCCCCGGATCACCGAGTTCGGAAAGTAATAGCCGATAACCCCGGCGCGCTGCAGCCCCAACGCAATCTGCATCAGGCCGGCCATAAAATTGCGGTTATTCATGGTTTTACCATATCAGTAAAAGCGTCTGAATGGCTATAATCCGCCCCCTTCAGCAACTTGATCCGCGCCATTCGCCTCCATGGATAAAACTTACGACCCGCACGCAATCGAACGCACCTGGTACCAACAGTGGGAGGCGAACGGTTATTTCGCGCCGCAAGGCAATGGCGCAGCGTATTGCATCATGATTCCGCCACCGAACGTCACCGGTAGCCTGCACATGGGCCACGGTTTCCAGGAAGCGATCATGGATGCGCTGATCCGTTACCACCGCATGCAGGGCCGCAAGACCTTGTGGCAGGTGGGCACAGATCACGCCGGCATCGCCACGCAGATGGTGGTCGAACGGCAGCTATTGGGCCAAGGCAGTAGCCGCAAGGAACTGGGCCGCGACAAGTTTATTGAGCGCGTATGGAAATGGAAGGAAGAATCCGGCAACACCATCACCCGCCAGCTGCGCCGCATGGGCGCTTCCATGGACTGGTCACGCGAACGCTTCACCATGGACCCCGGTTTGTCGAAAGCGGTCGAGGAAGTGTTCATCCGTTTATATGATGAAGGCCTGATCTACCGCGGCAACCGTCTCGTCAACTGGGACTGCAAACTGCACACCGCCATCTCCGACCTCGAAGTGGTGGCGGAAGAAGAAATCGGCCACTTCTGGTATTTCCGTTATCCGCTGTGCAACGGCGCCACCACCCAGGACGGCAAACCCTACATCACCATCGCCACCACACGCCCTGAAACCCTGCTCGGTGATGCAGCGGTTGCGGTGCATCCAGACGACGAACGTTTCAAACACCTGATCGGCAAACACGTTGAACTGCCGCTCTGCAATCGCACCATTCCGATCATCGCTGATACTTACGTCGATCCCGCTTTCGGCACCGGCTGCGTGAAGATTACCCCGGCGCACGACTTCAACGACTATGAAGTGGGCCAGCGGCACAACCTGCCGCTGCTCAACATTCTCACCAAGGATGGCGCCATCAACGAAAACGGCCCTGCTGCCTATCGCGACATGGACCGCTTCGAATGCCGCAAGCAACTGGTGCGCGATCTCGACACCGCCGGCCTGCTGGACAAGATCGAGCCGCACAAACTGAAAGTGCCGCGCGGCGACCGCTCTGGCGTCATTGTTGAACCTTACCTGACCCAACAGTGGTACGTCGCCGTCGAGTCGCTGGCGAAACCGGCAATCGAAGCGGTGGCAAACGGCGCCATCGAATTCGTGCCGAAGAACTGGGAAAACACCTATTTTGCCTGGATGCGCGACATCAAGGACTGGTGCATCAGCCGCCAGCTCTGGTGGGGCCACCGCATTCCGGCCTGGTACGACGCGCAGGGCAACATCTATGTCGCGCCAACTGCAGCGGAAGCCCGCGCAAAATACCAACTGCCGAAGGAATTGCCTCTGACGCAGGACGAAGACGTACTCGACACCTGGTTCTCCTCCGCGCTGTGGACCTTCTCCACGCTCGGCTGGCCCGAAGACACCGAAGAACTGAAGACCTTCCATCCTACCGACGTACTTGTTACTGGCTTTGACATCATCTTCTTCTGGGTCGCGCGCATGATCATGATGACGCTGAAGTTCACCGGTGAGGTCCCGTTCAAGAAGGTCTACATCCACGGCCTCGTGCGCGACGGCGAAGGCCAGAAGATGTCGAAGTCCAAGGGCAACATCCTCGACCCCATCGATCTCATCGACGGCATAGATCTGGAAACCCTTGTCAGCAAACGCACCGACAGCATGATGCAGCCACAGCTCGCCAGCAAAATCGAGAAGGCAACGCGCAAGCAGTTCCCCGATGGCATTCCTGCGCACGGCACCGATGCGCTGCGTTATACCTACTACTCACTTGCGTCCACCGGTCGCGACATCAACTTCGACATGGGCCGCATGGAAGGCTACCGCAACTTCTGCAACAAGATCTGGAACGCGGCACGCTACGTGTTCATGAACTGCGAAGAACAAACGGTGACGCAGCCAACAGACAAGAACCACTACTCCAGAGCCGACCTCTGGATCCAGTCGCGTTTCCAGGTCGCTCTGCAGAAAGTGAACGAGAGCATCGCGGTGTACCGCTTCGACCTCGTGTCACAAGCCGTGTACGACTTCTTCTGGAACGAGTACTGCGACTGGTATCTCGAATTGTCGAAGCCGGTGCTGTGGGACAAGGCTGCCACCGCCGAACAGCTGAATGCCACGCGCTATACGCTGCTCAGCGTACTGGAACAAAGCCTGCGCCTCGCGCATCCGCTGATGCCCTTCATCACCGAAGAAATCTGGCAAAAGGCGGCACCCATGCTCGGCATTCAGGGCGCCACAATCATGCTGCAACCCTACCCACAGGAAGATGGCTCGGTAATGGCGCCTGGCGTTGATGCGGAAATCGAATGGGTGAAAGCGGTGATCCTCGCACTGCGCAACATCCGTGGCGAAATGAACATTTCTCCGGCGAAAGCAATTCCGGCGCTGTTCAGCAAAGGCAGTGCGCGTGACAAGGACTTCCTGCAGGCCAATAAACAGTTCCTCGTCAAACTGGCCAAGCTGGAAACGCTCGAATGGCTGGACGACACCACCCAAGCCCCGCCCTCTTCCATGCAACTTGCTGGCGACATGGAAATTCGGGTGCCGCTCGCCGGTCTTATTGATGTGAAGGCTGAGCAAACCCGCTTGAGCAAAGAAATCGACAAGCTCAAAGGCGAGATCGCGAAGATTCAGGGGCAACTCGGCAACGAACGCTTTGTGGCCAACGCACCGCCTGCCGTGGTTGCGAAGGAAAGGGAAAGACTGTCTAATTTTGCCGGCTCCCTCCGCCAATTGCAGGAACAGCTTGAGAAAATCAGCAAGTTATAAGGGGACATCATCATGCGTCTGCTCATGCTCGGCATCACCTGCATCCTGCTCATCAGCGTTGCGGCGCAAGCCCACCAAGAAAAACAGTACGACAAGAACGGCGGCCACTGGGACGACTTCGGCAACTATCACTGCCATATCGACGGCTGTATCGAGACCTCATCCCGCAACGGTTTCCGCAGCCGCGCTTTCAGCAACCCGCGCGACATGGAACTGTATTATCTGCTGGAAGACTGGCCCTACTGGCAGTTGGTGACCAACTGCAAAACCGCGCGCACCTATGTGCTGGAACAAACCAGCAAGGTGCCGGTCACCTGGACCAACCCGCGCGAGTGTGAAATCCGTGAAGGCCTGTGGGTCGATGAGTATACGGGTGAAGAGTTCACCCGCGCCGCCGCGCTCGAAGTCGACCACATCATCCCGCCGATGTACGCCAACGCTTCCAACGGCTACCAGTGGGAACTCGGCAAGCGCGCCGAATTCGCCAACGACCCTTTCAACCTGATCCCGGTCGGCCGCGACACCCACCGCAAGAAGCGCGACCGCGGCATCGCCAGTTGGGAACCGCGCGATGAGTTCCGGTGTGAATATGCGTCAACCTGGAAACAGATCGCCGAGAAATACGACCTCGACCTGTTCGCGCGCGACACCAGCCGCATGAACAAGATCCTGGACGAATGCGGAGAAGACGTCGGCCCTACTGTTGAAGAAGAAAGCGAAGTGGAAAGCGAGGAAGACGCCGCAGATTAAGCGCGTGACATGTATTTGCCCGTGGCAGTACTGACCTTCACGAGCTCGCCCTGCTCCAGGTACTCCGGCACCTGCACTTCAAGCCCGGTAGACAGTTTCGCCGGCTTGGTGCGACTGGTAGCAGAAGAACCCTTCATGCTCGGTGGCGTTTCCACGATAGCCAGCGCCACGTGCGGCGGCATCAGGATAGCGAGCAACTTGCCGTCCATGATCAGTGCATTCATCCCTTCCAAACCTTCTGTTATATACGCCTTGATGTCCTCCAGCTCGGCATCGGCGATTTCGTATTGCGTGTAGTCGTCTGAATTCATGAACACCCAGTTGGCGGCTTCCTGGTAGGAATACTGCACTGGTACGCGCTCGCATTCCGCTTCCTTCAGCATGTCGTCGCCCTTGTAGGACTCGTCCAGCTTCTGCCCGGTCTGCATGTTGTTGTAGCGGATCTTGTAGAGTGTTGCAGCACCGCGCGCAGACGGACTCTTCGCCTCCAGCTGCTTCACAATATGGGGGATACCGTTGATGTCGATGACCATGCCGGTCTTCAGCTCACTGGCGCGGGGCATAAGTACTCCTGCTGGGGTAAAGGTGGAGAGCAATGGCAGTGTCGAATTCAATGCCGCCAAAATTTAATGATAGTATGACCCCGCGCGACCACAAAACAAAATAACACCGTCGCCTTGTACGAACTGTTGCAGGAATAGCATGATGGAAGCTGATTTAAAGACCAGGTACGACAAGGATCTCGCCCATGCCTACGACAGAGGCTCACCGAAGTTTGTTTACAACTGGAAGCGGCTGGCGTTTGCCGCTGCCAAATTGCAGCAAGGCGACAGCGTGGTGGTGTTCTGCTGCGGCACAGGCAAGGACTTTCCGCTGATCAGAGAACATATTGGCGAGTCCGGGCATATTCTGGGCTTGGATTTTTCGCAAGGCATGCTGGACCGCGCTGCAGACATCATCGCCGCCAACCACTGGCACAATATTGAAGTGCGCCATACCGATGTAGTGGCAATGGACTATCTGGGCAAACAATTTGACGCTGCGGTTTGCACACTGGGACTGTCCACCATTCCTGATGCGGACAAAGCCTGGGCAAATATCAAACGGCATGTAGTCCCGGGTGGGAAAATCATTATTGGCGATTACCAACTGGCGACCGGCTGGAGGGCGTTCTTCAACCCGGTAATCATTTCGTTCTGCAGGAAATTCGGCGGCTCTTGGGAAAATCACCGAAGAAGCCGCAAGATATTTCTGCAAATGCGTCAGGAACTGGCCAACATCCGCGAGCAACAGTTTTTGTTCAATACTTACCGGTATTGCGTTGGCGAAGTTAAAAAGACCCCTTTATAGGCTGGGAACCCCCGAAGTCTGCCCTCCTTTTACTGGACGGTTCGTGTCCTGGCCGTTTATTCTCCCCAAACGAATAATCACCTAACGGATGTGCATTGCCATGAACCGACGCTTCCTGCTTGTCCTTCTGGGTCTACTTTTACCGGGCTTGGTTCCCGCCGTTCATGCCCAGTTCGAAGGGCCGGCACTTGGCGCGGGCCCTTGGGTTATGGAGAGCTCTGAGGAAGACTTCATCAAGGTCTCGGTAGTCGCGCGCGGGTTCGACCATCCCTTCGGCTTTGTCATATTGCCCGGCACCGCCACCGCAGAAAATCCGCTGGGCGATATGCTGATCAGCGAACGCACCGGCAAGGTGAAACTGCTTAAGGACGGTGAGTTGAGTGTGGACATCGTTGCTGACCTCACCACCATCTTCCCACTGGAACAACTGTTCGATCTGAAACTGCATCCCGATTTTTCCCAGAACCAATTCATCTACTTCACCTACATCAAAACCGCGCCGCACCCGGATGGGCCTAATGCAGATGGCAGCGCCAGATACTGGGTAACAACTGCTTTGGGCCGCGGCCGCTTCGACGGCCAGCACCTCATCGACCTGCAAGATGTCTATGTGGCGGAAGAAGCCTGGAGCAGCAATTTCGGCGGCGCTTCTTCCCGCCTGCACTTCATGGCGGACGGCACCCTGCTGTTCGGCGTGTCGCATCGGGTGGATGAAGACAAGCCGCAACGTCTGGACACGCATATCGGCAAGATCCTGCGCTTGAATGCCGATGGCACCACACCTACGGATAATCCCTTCATCGGTGTTGAGGGTGCGCTGCCCGAAATTTACACGTGGGGCAATCGCTCGGTTATGGACTTCACGGTGCATCCAGTGACCGGCGAAGTCTGGGAAATCGAGAACGGCCCGCAAGGCGGTGACGAAGTGAACATCATCCGGCCCGGAACGAACTATGGCTGGCCCATTGCCACCTTCGGGCGCGACTATGATGGCACCCGCTTCAGTCCACAGCCTTGGGTCGAAGGCACCGAGTTGCCGGAAGTGTTCTGGGTGCCCTCAATCACCGTGGCCGGCATGACCTTCTACACCGGTGGCAAGTTTCCGAACTGGCAGGGCAACCTCTTTGTTACCTCAATGATCCAGGGCCGCATTCCCGGCACCGGGCATCTGGAACGGGTTGTGTTCAACGAGCAGGGCGAAATACGGCGCGAACGCCTGCTCACCGAATTGCAACAACGCATTCGCTACGTGCAACCCGGCCCCGACGAACTGCTGTATCTGTTGACCGACCATAGCGACGGTGTGCTGCTGCGTCTCGAACCTGCCAGCGCAGAAGAATTTACCGAATGGTCTATTGCGAATGGCGATGCGCTAATCGCGGCGCGCATTGACGCACCAGATCCGCTCAATGAAACGGCGTTGTTTGCTGCACAGGACTGCAAGGCCTGCCATCACACAAGCACAAATCTGCTCGGCCCTTCCTACATCAACATCGCCGGCCGTTACTCACTCACCGACGCCAACCTGGATTTCCTGACCACGCGCATCATCGAAGGCGGTGAAGGGGTGTGGGGCGAAACCCCGATGACACCACATCCGGCGCTGAGTCCGGATACCGCCCGCGACATGTCAGCACAGATACTCGGTCTTGCAACCCAATAAGAGCGCCACCACCGGAGAAATGCAATGAGCACAGAATTGCCCCGTGAAGTAGAAGCTCAGCTGAATGCGGACTTCATGCAACGCTACCCGGTGCAAGCGGCCAAAATGGTGGAGCTGCTGGATTTTGAGCAGGGCGTAAAAATTCTGGAAAAATACGCGGCCACGACGGTAGCGCCGGTGTTGGAGCGCACCTCACCTCCGCAAGCGCAGTTGCTGCTCGAATGGATGGAACCAACGCTCAGCGCTGCGACCATCAGCAAGCTCTCCATTCCGCGCGCAGCCTTGTTGTTGCGCATGATGAAAGCCAACCACCGTGCTGTGCTGGTGGAAAAACTTGATACCAGTGTCAAATCAGACATTCAGTTGTTGCTCAACAGTCCGGCCGACACTGCCGGTGCCATGATGGACCCGCGCGTGCTGCACTTGCGCCCCGACATGCGGGTGCAGGATGCGCTCGACATACTGCGCAAATTGCAACAAGCCTACCGCATACCGACCCAGGCTCGCCGCATCTTGCTGTTGCTCGATGACAACCGGCGGGTGATGGGCATGGTGGCCATTCAGGACATGGTGCTGGCAGCGCCCACCGACCAGTTGCAGGATTACATGCAACGGGTGCCGGCCACAGTGCAGCGCAACGCCACGCGGGAAGAAGTGCTGGAGGTGCTGGAAGAACACGGCGTCTCCAGTGTGCCCGTGGTCGACACCGAGCAACGCCTAATCGGCATCGTGCGCCAGGACGAACTCGCCGCGATCGCGCGCGAAGAAGATGTCGGCGACATTCAGGCCATGTTCGGTGTTGGCAGGTCGGAGCATGCACTTTCCCCTGCCCTGTTCTCCGTGCGCCAACGCATGCCCTGGTTGCAGATCAACCTGTTTACGGCGTTTGCTGCTGCCGCAGTGGTGGGTATTTTTGAAAACACCATTGCCACTTACACCGCGCTGGCAGTGTTATTGCCGGTCGTGGCCGGCCAGTCTGGCAATACTGGCGCGCAGGCAATGGCTGTGGTGATGCGTGGATTAACACTGCACGAAATCGGCCTGAAAAACTGGTTCCATGTGTTGCGCAAGGAATTACAGGTTAGCGTGATCAATGGTCTCGGTGTGGCCATCACCACAGGGCTGACCGTTTTCCTGTGGAGCCGCTCATGGGGACTGACCGCCATCATCGTACTGGCCATGGTCTTGTCGATGGCGATTGCCGGCGTCTCCGGCGCTGCGGTGCCTTTGATACTGACAAGATTCGGCCAGGACCCGGCGCAGTCGTCTTCCATCATTCTGACCACCATCACTGATGTGGCCGGGTTCTTCAGCTTTTTGGGCATCGCGACGCTGTTGATCGCAACGTTGTAACAGTCCTTCGCGCGGCGGGGATCAACGTTATCAATCTCTGGGAACTTGCCTGATACGAAGGTCGCGCCACTTTCCCTTGTATACGTGCCCTTCCCCCGTCTATCCTCCCCCCAGCCCAAGGCCCCCGGAAGGAATCTTCATGCGCCAGCTCCTTATCCCCGTCCTGACCGTATTGCTGGTTGGCTCACCATTCGCCCTCGCCCAACACGAAACCGGCTCCGACCTCTTCAGCGGCGCGCAGGTCTACCAGAACCTCTGCGCCAACTGCCATGGGCTCGACGGGACGCTGTTGCCGAACATCGATCTCGGCCACGGCGTATTCCGGCAGAACTACAGCGATGAACAACTGGTCACCATCATCCAGAACGGCATCCCCAACACCCCGATGCCGCCGAACCCCACGATGAGCACCGAACAGGCGCAACTTGTCGTCGGCTACCTGCGCAGCCGCGCTGTGGATCCCTCTTACGCGCTCGCCGGCAACACCGCGAATGGCCGCGAACTGTTTGTTGATCGCGGCTCATGCATCTACTGCCACATGGTCAATGGTGCAGGCGAACCCACCGGCCCCGACTTGTCCCACATCGGTGAGCTGCGCACCGCCGCCGAACTGACCCAATCGCTGCGCGCGCCCGATGCCGTGATACTGCCGACCAATCGCCAGTACACCGTAACCACCCAAGACGGCGCCAACATCACCGGCCGCCTGATGAATCAGGACGTCTACACCGTGCAGCTGATGGACGGCAGCGGCAAGCTGCGCTCCTTCGCCAAAGCCGATCTCACCGAACAGGGCTTCGCGCCCTCCCCCATGGGCGCACTCAGCAGCGAAGACTGGACCGATCAGGAAGTTGCCGATCTTGTCGCCTACCTCGCGTCACTGCGAGCCCCTGCCGCCGTAGGAGCCACCCCATGACTTGCCGCATTCTCCTTGCCGTTCTCAGCTTCTGCGTCGTCAGCGCCGCGTCAGCACAAGTCACCTTCGACCAAATCCTCGACCCCAGCGCCCAACCCGGCAATTGGCTCAGCTACTCGCGCACCCTCGACAACCAGCGCCACAGCCCGCTTGACCAGATCAACACCACCAACGCCAAAGACCTGGAACTCGCATGGGTCTGGCAGGCCAAGTCTCTGGAAAAATTCGAAGCCACGCCCCTCGTTGTTGATGGCGTGATGTACACCGTCCAAGCCCCCAACGACATCGTCGCCCTCGACGCCGCCACCGGCCGCATCTTCTGGACCTACCACCACGAAAACGGCCCCAACCGCACCTGCTGCGGAAGAGTGAACCGCGGCCTCGCCATCCTCGGCAACACACTTTTCATGGGCACCGTCGACGCGCACCTCATCGCCGTCGACGCGCGCAGCGGCAGCCTCTTGTGGGACACCGTCGTCACGAGCGAAAGCCTGACCTACTCGATCACGATGCCGCCCACCGTCATCCGCGACAAGGTCTACATCGGCACCGCCGGCGGCGACACCGGCATACGCGCCTTCGTCGCTGCATACGACGTCAACACCGGCGCAGAACTCTGGCGCTTCTACACCATCCCCGGCCCCGGCGAAGTCGGCCACGACACCTGGTCCGGCGACTCATGGATGACCGGCGGCGCCGCCATCTGGAACGCCGCCGCATACGACGCAGAAGCCAACCTCCTCTACTGGGGCACCGGCAACCCCGCGCCCGACTGGGACGGCAGAACCCGCATCGGCGACAACCTCTACAGCGACAGCGTCATCGCCCTCGACGCCGACACCGGCGCACTCAAGTGGCACTACCAGTTCACCCCACACGACGAACTCGACTACGACTCCACCCAAGTCCCGTTGCTCGCCGACATCGACTGGCAAGGCCAACCCCGCAAGGTGATGCTCTGGGCCAACCGCAACGGCCTGATGTACGTGCTCGACAGAACGACCGGCGAATTCCTCATGGGCAAACCCTTCGTCGAAGTGAACTGGATGGACGGCTTCGACGCGAACGGCAGACCACAACGCGTCGCCGGCATGCTCCCCAGCCCCGAAGGCACGCTGATCCGCCCCCACGTCCACGGCGCAATCAACTGGGCCCCACCCAGCTACAGCCCCAAAACCGGCCTCTTCTATGTAGCCCACTGGGAAGACTCCGGCATCATCGCCATCGAAGGCCAGTTCCCCCAAGCCATCCCGACCAACAGAAGACAAACCACCATGGGCGACGTCGCCCTCGAACCCAACTTCAACAGCAACGACGAAGCCTACGGCGTCATCCGCGCCTACGACCCACAGAACCTCGAGCCCGTGTGGGAGTTCAACCTGGGGAACATCACCTGGGGTGGGGTTGTGTCCACCGATGGCGACCTGGTGTTCGGCGGCGGGAAGGATGGGTACTTTGTGGCGCTGGATGCGCGCTCAGGCGAACTGTTGTGGAAGGCTTCGGTGGGTGGTCAGGTGAATGCGGGGCCGATGACGTATGAGGTGGATGGGAAGCAGTATGTGGCGATTGCGGCGGGGAGTGCGTTGTTTACGTTTTCGTTGCAGGAGTAAAGGCCTAAGGTTTGCTCTCTCCTTCGTGCCCAAGCTGCGGCACCAAGCTCGTGCTGCGCACGGCAAGCCGTGGCAGCGCTTCAGGCAAACAATTCTGGGGATGCAGCAGCTATCCTCGATGCAAATACAGCATGAATCCGCCTGGCAGTTTTGGTCTCAAAGGGGGCGGAGTAGTTTGATTCCGATGGGGGAGCGACTCGATCAAGTTGCTCTGACCCCTTTGATCCAAGTATTTACGACACCCCGGCATGCAACCTCACCCCTAGCGCTTTCGCAACCTTAAGTATCGTTGCAAAAGAAGGATTGCCATCCTCGCTGAGCGCCCGATACAAACTTTCCCTGCTCAACCCTGTATCTTTCGCGACCTGAGTCATTCCCTTTGCTCTTGCTATATCTCCCAGGGCACGGGCGATTCCCGCAGCATCATCAGGTGCGTCCGTCAGCCAGGCATCGAGATACGCAGCCATTTCTGCCGGCGTGCGCAGATGCTCGGCTACGTCGTACTTGCTGGTTTTGGTTTTGACGCCTTTTGCTTTTGCCATCGTCGTTATCTCATGTGGTAGTGCCGGGCCAGCTCCGTGGCGACGAGGATGTCTTTCTCCTGTGTCGCTTTGTCACCGCCTCCCAGCAATAGGAGAACGGTTCTGCCACGCTGGCAGTAGTACACGCGATAACCCGGACCAAAATCCATTTTGAGTTCCGAGACGCCTCCCGCGAGATTGCGGTGGCTGCCCGGATTGCCATGAATCAAGCGCTCTACTCTGACAAGGATGCGCGCGCGAGCCACTCTGTCCTTCAGCGAGTCTATCCATTGACTGTATTCGTGGGTTTTCTCTACCAACATGGTGATTGTAGCCTATGGGCTACTGTTGTCCAAGGAGGAAGGTGAGGCATCAGGCTATGCCTCTAGACATTGGTATAGCAGAAGTTCAAGTCTTTGCTACGATCAATTTCAAGGATCAAATGGGTCAGTAACTCCACACGTGGGTGTGCACAGGCCCGTCCGCACGTGTGGCTCGCCGTTGGCAGGGGCTTGCCCTGCGAACTTCGCAAATCATAAAAACGACGGTTTGCTTGTTGAAAGCCACATACCGGATAATCCCCCTCACTTCATTAGTACAACTATAAAAATAGTCAAGCACCGGAGTTCTGCCATGCGCCCTCTTCACAAACAAAGCCACAGCGTTTCGCTTGTTCTGTCCTTGCTTGTTACCTGCGGTTTCGCCATCAGCTCTCATGCTGAAACTACCGCCACCAAAAGCGGCAATTGGTCGGCTGCATCCACCTGGGCTGATGGTGCGGTTCCTGCGCAGGGTGAGGTCGTCACTATTGCCGCAGGCTCGGAGGTGGTACTCGACGTCAGTCCGCCCGCACTCAATGGCATGACGATCAGCGGCAAACTCCGCTTTGCCGACAACTCTGATTTGGCACTGAGCACCGAGTGGATCATGGTGCATGGCGAGTTGGAAATCGGTACCGCAACCAAGCCCTTTGAACACAACGCTACCATCACGCTCACCAACAACTTAAAAGACGAACAACTGATGGGCATGGGCGACCGCGGCATCATGCTGTCGGGTGGCACGCTGAACCTGCACGGCACTCGCACCAACACCTGGACCAAACTTTCCAGCACTGCCGCCGCAGGCGCTACCTCGATTGAGGTACTGGACGCGGCCCAGTGGATGGT
>CAMDML010000063.1 GCA_945902215.1 Klebsiella pneumoniae
CGGGTGACAACATCAAGATGGTGGTGGAACTGATCGCCCCGATTGCGATGGATGAGGGCCTGCGTTTTGCCATCCGCGAGGGTGGTCGTACGGTGGGTGCTGGCGTCGTTGCCAAGATCATCGAGTAAATTCCAGACTGTTTTACCCAAAAGCCGAGGTCTCAAACGGGACCTCGGCTTAGTCGTCTTACAAATATACAGGCCAGTAGCTCAATTGGCAGAGCGGCGGTCTCCAAAACCGCAGGTTGGGGGTTCGATTCCCTCCTGGCCTGCCATTTGATTGGCAGAGCAGTAAAAGAAGGTAATGCACGACGTGCGCGTTATGAGTGAAAAGGCAGCAACATCGGATTCGAAACTGGACTATGTGCTTTGGGTAGCAGTGGCCGCCTTGGTCGTTGTCGGAGTGTATGGCAACAGCTATTACGCAGCCGAGTCTCTGCTGTACCGCGTGTTGGCTCTGGTTGTGTTGGCGCTGATCGCCAGCTGGCTGGCGTCCCTTACTGATAAAGGCAAAGCCTTTATCCAGTTGGCCGCTGAAGCGAGAACCGAAATCCGCAAAGTAGTCTGGCCCACCCGGCAGGAAACTACGCAAACGACAATGATTGTTGTGGTCGTGGTGTTGATTGTTGCCATTATCCTGTGGGGGCTGGACTCCACGGTGAGCTGGCTGATTTCACTGTTGATTGGTGTGTAGATTCACGGCATGAAGCATTCTGAAGGTCAAGAAAGTTTTATTAAGGGTTGGATATGACAGACGGAGCAGAAAATAAGCGCTGGTATGTAGTGCACGCTTATTCCGGTTTTGAACGGAAGGTGAAGCAATCGCTGGAAGAGCGGATCGCTTTGTCCGCCTGTGCACATCTGTTCGGTCAGGTGCTGGTGCCAACCGAAGAAGTACTGGAAATGCGCGGGGGCCAGAAACGCCGCAGCGAACGCAAATTTTTCCCCGGCTATGTGCTGATCAACATGGTGCTAAATGACGACACTTGGCATCTGGTAAAGGAAACCCCGCGAGTGATGGGCTTCATAGGTGGTACTGCTGATAAGCCGGCACCGATTCATCAGCGCGAAGTAGACGAAATCATTAACCGCCTCGAAGAGACGGTAGACAAGCCCGCGCACAAAACCGTGTATGAACCGGGCGAAATGGTGCGTGTGGTTGATGGTCCGTTCAACGACTTCACCGGTACCGTAGAAGAAGTAAATTACGAAAAGAGCCGTGTACGTGTGGCGGTTCTCATTTTCGGCCGCTCCACTCCGGTGGAATTGGAATTTTCACAGGTCGAAAAGGGCTGATTTTTTAACCGGACTGCAGCACGCAGGCAGTCCATAACCAAGTCGCATGATCTGAACCGCTCCACAACAGGACGGTTTGACATGTGCCAGGGGAGTCTGCGCAAGCGGACGTTTGCACCCAAAGGAGTAAGCCAATGGCAAAGAAGATAACGGCTTATATCAAGCTGCAAGTTGCAGCTGGTAAGGCCAACCCAAGCCCCCCCGTCGGTCCTGCATTGGGCCAGCACGGCGTGAACATCATGGAATTCTGCAAGGCCTTCAATGCCCAGACCCAAAGTCTGGAACAGGGCATGCCGATCCCGGTTGTGATCACCGTATACGCTGACCGTAGCTTCACCTTCATCACCAAAACCCCGCCTGCGAGCGTGCTGCTGAAAAAAGCGGCCGGTATCCAGAGCGGCAGCCCGCGGCCGAACAGCGAAAAGGTCGGCAAACTGACCCGTGCGCAGCTCGAGGAAGTGGCGAAGCTAAAAATGCCCGACCTGACTGCCGCAGATCTGAACGCCGCTGTGCGCACGCTGGCAGGTACGGCCCGTAGCGCAGGCATCGAAACCGAAGGGGTTGTGTAATGACCAAATTAACTAAACACGCAAAGCTGGCTGCCGAAAAAGTCCAGCGTGGCAAAATGTATTCCCTTGAAGAAGCGGTAGCGCTGATCAACGAACTGGCAAGAACCAAGTTCAAGGAATCCATCGACGTAGCCATCAATCTGGGCATTGATGCCCGTAAATCCGACCAGAACGTGCGTGGCGCAACCACGCTGCCGCATGGCTCTGGCAAAACCGTGCGTGTGGCGGTCTTCGCTCAGGGCACGAATGCTGACAAGGCCAAAGAAGCTGGCGCCGACATCGTTGGTTTCGATGATCTGGCCGCGAGCATCAAAGCCGGCAACACCAACTTCGATGTTGTAATTGCCAGCCCTGATGCGATGCGCATTGTAGGCCAGTTGGGAACCATATTGGGTCCCAAAGGTCTGATGCCTAACCCGAAAGTCGGTACTGTGACCCCCGATGTTGCGGGCGCAGTCCGCAATGCCAAAGCGGGTCAGGTGCGTTTCCGCACCGACAAGAACGGCATCATTCATGGGGGCATCGGCAAGGTTGGCTTCAATGCGGATGCGATCCGTGGCAACCTCGAAGCACTGTTGTCGGATCTGAAGCGCGCCAAGCCTTCTACATCTAAAGGCATCTATGTGCAGAAAGTGGTGCTGTCGTCCACGATGGGTCCCGGTTTGCAGGTTGATCCTTCAACCCTCACGTTTTAATTGAATTTTGACAGTTTGCAGGCGTAAGCCTGAGCAAGACTTTGGGGTGCTGTTCCTTTTAGCCGTTACGCGGCGCGAAGGGGCGGGCCGTCAAAGACCGCAGGTGTCGACGCTTCTTGATGTATTGCCGCTAGCCGGTAAATGAGAAGTTTCTACTTAATCATCCTGCGCAGATGGTGGAACCCGGTCCGGTGCCTTCAGTTTCATTTTGTGAAACTGGCGGCAAGGGGCCATTCACCAGATATGAGTCCCGCGATTCCTGACGGAGCCTGTGGGGAAATCCGAGAAGTCCGACACAACTTTTTGTTGATGCCGGATTCTCAATCAAGGAGTTAAGTAAGTGGCTATCAGACTTGAAGACAAGCAACAGATCGTCTCTGAAGTCAGTGAAGCTGCTAAAAGTGCCTTGTCTGCAGTCATCGCCGATTATCGCGGCGTTACTGTGACGGCCCTCACCGCTTTGCGTAAAGCGGCCCGGAACAACGGTGTGTATCTGCGCGTAGTCAGAAATACATTGTTGAAACGAGCCGTGGCCGGTACTGAATTTGAGTGCCTCAGCCCCGCATTGAAAGGTCCGACGATTTTGGCATTCTCCCAGACCGACCCAGGAGCCGCCGCGCGCGTGCTCAAGGAGTTCGCCAAGGGGAATAACAAATTCAACGTCAAGGCACTCGCTATTGGTGGCAAATTGTTGCCCGCCGAGCAAATCGATGTGTTGGCAAATCTGCCGACCTACGACCAGGCCATTGCAATATTGATGGGTCTGATGCTGGCACCGGTAACAAAACTTGCCCGTACGCTCAAAGAGGTGCCTACCAAGGTGACCCGTGGCGTCGCGGCAGTACGCGACCAAAAGCAGGCAGCTTGATCAATTCAGAACGCTTACATTCAATCCATTAACAGTAATTTTTAACAGGAGATAAAGAGTCATGGCTCTTTCCAAAGACGATATTCTTGAAGGCATTGCAAATCTTAGCGTGATGGAAGTTGTGGAACTGGTTTCCGCGATGGAAACCAAATTCGGCGTATCCGCTGCTGCTGCTGTTGCCGTTGCTGCTCCCGCAGCCGCTGCTGCAGTCGTTGAAGAAAAAGATGAGTTCAACGTAATTCTGGCCAGCGCTGGCGAGAAGAAAGTTAACGTCATCAAAGTTGTGCGCGAACTTACCGGCCTCGGCCTGAAAGAAGCCAAGGATCTGGTTGATGGCGCTCCCTCTACTGTGAAGGAAGGTGCCAACAAGGCCGACGCAGCTGACATGAAGAAAAAGCTGGAAGATGCAGGCGCCAAAGTAGAACTGAAGTAACACTGCTTTATCTGTAATTAACCCGGAAGGTGGCGCCCGCGCAGGGTCCACCTTTCCGTGTTTGAACAAAGTGATGTTGGGGTTGCCCGGGTTTGCTGCCCAGGGTAACGGGCTCATGAACACGCTTGGTAGGAACCGCTGATGGCTTATACATTTACAGAGAAAAAACGTATCCGAAAGGACTTTGGCAAACTGCAAAGTGCGATGGATATACCTTATCTTCTGGCTATCCAGATAGATTCTTACAAACAGTTCACCCAGGCCGACGTGACGCCGGAAGCGCGTCTAGACATGGGGTTGCACGCAGCCTTCAAATCAATCTTCCCAATTGTCAGTTATTCCGGCAAAGCGCTTCTTGAGTATGTTGCCTACCGGCTTGGCAAACCCGAATTCGATGTCAGCGAATGTATCCTTCGCGGCGCAACCTATGCAGTGTCGCTGCGCGTCAAAGCGCGCCTGATCATCTACGAAAAAGAATCCACTGCGAAAATCATCAAGGACATCAAGGAACAGGAAGTCTACATGGGTGAAATCCCGCTGATGACTGACAGCGGCACCTTTGTCATCAACGGCACCGAACGTGTTGTTGTATCCCAGTTACATCGTTCACCTGGCGTGTTCTTCGATCACGACAAGGGCAAGACCCACAGCTCCGGCAAGCTGCTGTACTCCGCTCGTATCATTCCTTACCGCGGCTCTTGGCTTGACGTCGAGTTTGATCCGAAGGACATGGTCTATGTGCGTATCGACCGCCGCCGCAAGCTGCCTGCCTCCGTGCTGCTGCGCGCACTCGATTACAGCACTCAGGACATCCTTGAGATGTTCTATGACAACAACAAGTACCTGATCAGCAAGGACGGTACGATCAATGTTGAGCTCGTGCCGGCCCGTCTGCGCGGCCAGGTGCTAAATTTCGAGATCAAGTCCAAAAAAGTCGTGTTGGTGAAATCCGGTGTGCGTATCACCGCGCGTCACATACGCGAAATGGAGAAGGCCGAACTCTCGATACTTGAAGTGCCTGCCGAATTCATTGTCGGCAACTCGCTGGCAAAAGACATCGTGGACAAGGAAACCGGGGAGGTGAAATTCTCCTGTAACGCCGAAGTGACCCAGGAAATGATCACTGCCCTTATCAAGATGGGGGTGAAGGATTTCGAAACCATCTATACCAACGACCTGGACTGCGGTCCTTTCATTTCCGATACGCTACGCATCGATGCCACGCAAACCCGGATGGATGCACTGGTCGAAATCTACCGCATGATGCGCCCGGGCGAGCCGCCGACGAAAGAATCTGCCGAAAACCTGTTTGGCAATCTGTTCTTCTCGCTCGAACGTTATGACCTGTCAGCTGTAGGGCGCATGAAGTTCAATCGTCGTCTGGGGCGTGACAGTTCCACTGGTCCGGGCGTGTTGAGCCGTGAAGATATCGTCGATGTGATCAAGACACTGGTCGAGATCCGCAACGGTTTCGGCACGGTCGACGATATTGACCACCTTGGGAATCGTCGTGTCCGCAGCGTGGGAGAGATGGCTGAAAACCAGTTCCGCGTAGGGTTGGTGCGAGTCGAACGCGCCGTGAAGGAACGTCTGTCGATGGCCGATAGTGAAGGCCTGATGCCGCAGGACATGATCAACGCCAAGCCGGTGGCTGCCGCGATCAAGGAATTCTTCGGCTCTTCCCAGTTGTCGCAATTCATGGACCAGAACAATCCACTGTCTGAAGTTTCGCACAAGCGTCGTATTTCGGCCCTCGGGCCGGGTGGTCTGACGCGTGAACGCGCGGGCTTCGAAGTGCGCGACGTACATCCGACTCACTACGGGCGAGTGTGCCCGATCGAAACTCCTGAAGGTCCAAATATTGGTTTGATTAACTCACTCGCTACCTACGCACGCACCAACGAATACGGCTTCCTCGAAAGCCCGGTGCGCAAGGTAGTCAATGGTGTGGTGACCAACCAGATCCATTATCTATCTGCCATTGAAGAAAGTGGCTTCGTGATCGCCCAGGCATCTTCGCCGCTGGACGACAAAATGCGTTTCACCGAGGACCTCATCTCTGCGAGGCACAAAAATGAATTCACTCTGATGTCGAAAGACTCCGTGGACTTCATGGATGTGTCTCCGCAGCAAGTTGTGTCAGTTGCAGCGTCCCTGATTCCGTTCCTGGAGCATGACGACGCCAACCGTGCCTTGATGGGCTCGAACATGCAGCGTCAGGCTGTACCCACACTGAAGGCGCAGAAGCCTCTGGTCGGTACCGGCATGGAGCGCAACGTGGCGCATGACTCCGGTGTGTGCGTGGTTGCCAAACGCGGTGGCGTGATCGATTACGTGGACGCTGCCCGTATCATCGTGCGCGTCAATGATGAAGAGACTCAGGCTGGCGAAGCCGGGGTCGATATCTACAACCTGATCAAATACACCCGCTCGAACCAGAACACCTGCATCACGCAGACGCCGCTGGTAAAGAACGGTGACAAAATTGCCAAAAAGGATATTCTGGCCGATGGTCCATCCATCGACTTGGGCGAGTTGGCGCTGGGCCAGAACATGCGCATCGCGTTCATGCCCTGGAACGGCTACAACTTCGAAGATTCGATCCTGATCTCCGAGCGTGTGGTGAAGGAGGACCGCTTCACCTCCATCCATATTCAGGAACTGACCTGTATCGCTCGTGACACCAAGCTGGGCGCAGAGGAAATCACCGCTGACATCCCGAACGTGGGCGAAAGCGCACTGGCTCGTCTCGATGAGAGCGGTATCGTGCACATTGGCGCTGAAGTGGATGCAGGCGACATTCTGGTTGGCAAGGTTACTCCGAAAGGCGAAACCCAGCTGACCCCGGAAGAAAAACTTCTGCGCGCCATATTTGGTGAAAAAGCCTCCGACGTGAAAGATACGTCACTGCGCGTGCCGAGTAGCGTGAAAGGTACCGTGATCGACGTGCAGGTATTCACCCGCGACGGTTTGGAAAAAGACAAGCGCGCGCTGGAAATCGAAGGCATGCAGTTGGCCAAGGTGCGCAAGGACATCGAGGACGAATATCGTATTGTCGAAACCGCCACCTTCCAACGTCTGCGTAAGGCGCTGCTCGGCCAGAAAGTGGCTGGCGGCCCGAAACTGAAGAAAGGCGATGCACTGACTGCCGACTACCTCGACACCCTGAAGCATGACGAGTGGTTCAAGCTGCGTCTGATCGACGACAAGCTCAGCGAGCAGCTCGAAAAAGCAGGTGCACAGTTGGCCGAGCGTCGCGTTGCGCTGGATGATCTCTTCGCCGACAAGAAACGCAAACTGACTCAGGGCGACAACCTGGCGCCGGGCGTGCTGAAAATCGTCAAGGTGTATCTGGCGATCAAACGCCGCATCCAACCGGGCGACAAGATGGCCGGCCGTCACGGTAACAAAGGTGTGATCTCGGTGATCATGCCCGTGGAAGACATGCCGTACGACGAAACCGGTAATCCGGTCGACATCGTGTTGAATCCGCTGGGCGTACCGTCGCGCATGAACGTGGGCCAGATTCTGGAAACGCATCTTGGCGCAGCCGCAGTAGGGCTGGGAGAAAAGATCAACAAGATGCTGCAGGAGCAGCAGAAAGTAAGCGAATTGCGCAAGTTCCTGGAAAAGATTTACAACGGCACAGGAAATGCCCGCCATAAGGAAACCCTGAACACCCTGACGGATGCAGAAATTGTCGAACTATCGGGCAATCTGGTTGCCGGCGTACCGATGGCGACCAACGTGTTCGATGGTGCCTCTGAGGCCGAAATCAAGGAAATGCTCAAGCTTGCCGGCATCAGTGAAGATGGCCAGTTCACCTTGTATGACGGTCGTACGGGTCATCCGTTCGATCGCAAGGTGACGGTCGGCATCATGTACATGCTGAAGCTGAACCATCTGGTTGACGACAAGATGCATGCGCGCTCCACCGGCTCCTACTCGCTGGTTACGCAGCAGCCGTTGGGCGGCAAGGCCCAGTTTGGTGGTCAGCGTTTCGGCGAGATGGAAGTCTGGGCACTGGAAGCGTATGGCGCCGCCTACACGCTGCAGGAAATGCTCACCGTCAAGTCCGATGACGTGAACGGCCGCACCAAAATGTACAAGAACATCGTCGATGGCGACGATCGCATGGAAGCCTTTATGCCTGAGTCGTTCAATGTCTTGCTCAAGGAGATTCGATCCTTGGCAATTGACATGGAACTGGACGTGGATAATTGATCAAGGCGGAGAAATAACATGAAAGATCTGAATGCTTTTTATAAAGCACAAAAACAGTCCGACGACTTCGATTCGATCCGGATCGGTCTGGCTTCGCCCCAGTTGATCCGTTCGTGGTCGTTCGGGGAAGTCAAAAAGCCCGAAACGATCAACTATCGCACCTTTAAACCGGAACGCGATGGCTTGTTCTGCGCGAAGATCTTCGGACCCGTCAAAGACTATGAATGCTTGTGTGGTAAGTACAAGCGTCTGAAGCATCGCGGCGTTATCTGCGAGAAGTGCGGTGTGGAAGTGGCGCTGACCAAGGAACGTCGTGTGCGCATGGGTCATATCGAATTGGCCAGCCCGGTTGCGCATATCTGGTTTCTGAAATCGCTGCCGTCTCGTATCGGCCTGATACTTGATATGACGCTGCGTGATATCGAGCGGGTTCTTTACTTCGAATCATTCGTGGTAACTGATCCTGGCATGACCACGCTGGAGCGCGGTCAGCTGATGAACGATGAACAGTACTACGAAGCGCTGGAACAGTTCGGTGATGAATTCGAAGCCAAGATGGGCGCGGAAGCTGTACAGGATCTGATGCGCGACATGGATATCGATACCGAAGCGGCCTCGCTGCGTGAAGAGATTCCCAACACCAATTCCGAAACCAAACTGAAAAAGCTGTCCAAGCGCCTCAAGCTGCTCGATGGTTTCATCAGTTCCGGCAACAAGCCCGAGTGGATGATCCTGAACGTGCTGCCCGTGTTGCCGCCGGACTTGCGTCCGCTGGTACCACTGGATGGCGGTCGTTTCGCGACTTCAGATTTGAATGATCTGTACCGTCGCGTTATCAACCGTAACAATCGTCTCAAACGCCTGCTCGACTTGAGTGCGCCGGACATTATCGTGCGTAACGAAAAACGTATGCTGCAGGAATCCGTAGATGCCTTGCTGGATAACGGTCGTCGCGGCCGTGCGATCACCGGCTCCAACAAACGCCCGCTGAAATCGCTGGCCGACATGATCAAGGGTAAGCAGGGTCGCTTCCGTCAAAACTTGCTCGGCAAGCGTGTCGACTACTCCGGCCGTTCCGTGATCGTAGTAGGGCCGACACTGAGACTGCATCAGGCCGGTCTGCCGAAGAAAATGGCGCTGGAACTGTTTAAGCCTTTCATCCTGGGCCGTCTGATCCTGCGTGGCATTGCCACGACTATCAAGGCTGCCAAGAAGATGGTCGAGAAAGAAACAGCAGAAGTCTGGGATATCTTGGCTGATGTAATCCGCGAACATCCGATCCTGCTTAACCGCGCACCTACACTGCATCGCCTCGGCATCCAGGCCTTCGAGCCAGTACTGATTGAAGGCAAGGCCATCCAGCTGCATCCGCTCGTCTGCGCCGCCTACAACGCCGACTTCGACGGTGACCAGATGGCAGTGCACATTCCGCTGACGCTGGAAGCCCAGCTCGAAGCGCGCACGCTGATGATGTCGACCAACAACATCCTGTCACCCGCTTCCGGCGAGCCCATTATCGTGCCTTCACAGGACGTGGTATTGGGTTTGTACTGGATGACCCGCTCACGCATAAATGCGAAGGGCGAAGGCATGAAGTTTTCCAACGTCAACGAAGTGTTCCGTGCGTACACCTCGCATAATGTGCATCTGCAAGCGCGCATCGAAGTGCGCCTGACTGAAGTGCTGACTGACGAGAACGGCAAGAAATACAGCAAGACTAGCCGCTTCAAGACCACGGTTGGCCGCGTGATCCTGTACACGATCGTGCCTGACGGCCTGCCGTTTGCATTGGTCGATCACAAGATGACCAAAAAACAGATATCCAACATCATCAACCAGTGTTATCGCAATGTCGGCTTGAAAGAGACGGTAATTTTCGCTGACCAATTGATGTACATGGGCTATCGCTACTCCACGCTGTCCGGCGCTTCCATCGGCGTAAACGACTTTGTGATTCCGGAAGCCAAAGCCAAGTTGATTGCGAGCGCCGAAGGTGAAGTAGCTGAGATCGAGTCGCAGTTCTCCCACGGTCTCGTAACCCAGGGCGAAAAATACAACAAGGTTATCGACATCTGGTCACGCGCCAACGACCAGGTTGCGAAGTCGATGATGGACGGCCTGTCCAAAGAGAAAGTGATCAATAAAGAAGGCAAAGAGGAGCAGCAGGAGTCTTTCAATTCCGTGTACATCTATGCCGACTCCGGCGCCAGGGGCTCTCCGGCCCAGATCCGTCAGCTCGCGGGTATGCGCGGTCTGATGGCCAAGCCGGACGGCTCAATCATCGAAACGCCGATCACCGCAAACTTCCGCGAAGGTTTGAACGTACTTCAGTATTTCATCTCGACACACGGTGCACGCAAAGGTCTGGCTGACACGGCTTTGAAAACCGCCAACTCCGGTTACCTGACCCGTCGTCTGGTTGATATTTCCCAGGATCTCGTGATCAAGGAATATGACTGCCGGACGACGAACGGACTGACCATGACGCCGATCATTGAAGGTGGCGACATCATCGCTGCCCTGGGTGAGCGCGTACTGGGTCGCGTTGTTGCTCAGGACGTAGTCAACGGCGACAAGGAAACCATTATCCCCGGGGGCACCTTGATTGATGAGAAGTTGGTTGAACAACTCGAAACCAACGGTGTCGACGAAGTGCTGGTGCGCTCACCCATCACTTGTGCCGCTGAAGCTGGCATTTGCCGCCTGTGTTACGGTCGTGATCTGGCGCGCGGTCATCTGGCCAACATTGGTGAAGCTGTCGGCGTAGTTGCCGCCCAGTCCATCGGTGAGCCCGGTACCCAGCTGACGATGCGTACGTTCCACATCGGTGGCGCGGCATCACGTGCTACTGCAAACGATAACGTGCAGGTGAAGACCGAAGGTACGATCCATCTGCACAACATGAAAACCGTCAAGCGCACCAATGGACACTTGGTGGTTGTATCCCGCTCTGGCGAACTGATCGTCAACGACACCAACGGCCGTGAAAAAGAACGTTACAAGCTCCCGTATGGCGCCGTGGTCAACGGCACAGACAAATCCCATGTCAAAGTGGGCCAGGTCGTCGCCACATGGGATCCGCATACCCATCCAATTGTGGTAGAAGTTGCCGGTAAGGTGGCTTTCGAATCGATGGAGGAAGGATTAAGCGTTAAACGCCAGACTGATGATGTCACCGGCCTGACCAGCGTTTCCGTGCTGGATGTGTCCGAACGTCCTTCCGCTGGCAAGGAAATGCGTCCCTCCGTTACGCTGCTGGATGCCAAAGGCAAGAATCTTACGCTGCCTGGCTCCAATGCACCTGCTCACTACTTCCTGCCTACTAAAGCCATTGTCGGTGTTGAAGACGGTAGCCAGGTAGAAATTGGTGATGTAATTGCACGTATTCCCCAGGAAGGCTCCAAGACTCGTGACATTACCGGTGGTCTGCCGCGCGTTGCCGACTTGTTTGAAGCCCGTAAACCGAAAGAGCCGGCCATTCTGGCCGAAATCTCCGGCACGATCAGCTTCGGCAAGGAAACCAAGGGCAAACGTCGCCTGATCATCACCCCTGCTGATGGTGTGAATCCGATCGACGGTAGCTCGCACTACGAAGTGCTGATTCCGAAATGGCGTCAGATGACAGTGTTCGAAGGCGAGTTTATCGAAAAAGGTGAAGTCGTTTCCGATGGCGCGCCCAGCCCGCATGACATCCTGCGGCTGAAAGGCGTGGAGTCTCTGGCCCAGTACATCGTCAACGAAGTGCAGGACGTATACCGTTTGCAGGGTGTGCGTATCAACGACAAGCACATCGAAGTTATCGTGCGTCAAATGTTGCGCAAGGCCGAAATTCTTGAGATGGGCGATTCCAGCTTCATCAAGGGCGAGCAGGTCGAGTTCATCAAGGTCATTATTGAAAATAAACGTCTGCTCGCAGCCGGCAAGCAAGAAGTGAAATTCGATCGCGTTCTGCTGGGTATCACAAAGGCCTCGCTGGCCACCGAATCCTTCATTTCGGCGGCCTCGTTCCAGGAAACCACCCGTGTTCTTACCGAAGCGGCGGTTACTGGCAAGCGCGACTATCTGCAAGGATTGAAAGAAAATGTCGTGGTGGGCCGCCTGATCCCGGCGGGTACGGGTTTGACGTATCACGAAAACCGCAGACAGCAGCGCGAAGCACGCAAGATGCAGGAAATTGTGTCGGCCAAAGAGGTGGAAGCCGCTTTGACCGAAGCACTGAACGCAGAAATGAGCCCAGAATCCGGCAAATAGCCGGTTTCAGGCCCGGGCTCAGGCCGCTGTCTGTATTCATGGCAGATCGGTCGAAAGTCCCGGGTTCGGGTTGACTGGAACAGGGGCGCGTCATTAGAATGCGCGTCCTCTTTGCCACCCCAGCGGTGGCAACCCTTTTTGGAGAAATTATGGCAACTGTCAACCAGTTGGTGCGCAAACCAAGGCGCAGTCAGGTCGAAAAAAGCGGCGTTCCCGCCCTGCAGGGCAGCCCGCAACGCCGTGGGGTTTGTACCCGCGTGTACACCACTACGCCCAAGAAGCCTAACTCGGCTCTACGTAAAGTGTGCCGTGTGCGCCTGACCAGCGGTTATGAAGTAACATCCTACATCGGTGGCGAAGGCCATAACCTGCAGGAACGCTCCGTGATCCTGATTCGCGGTGGCAGGGTCAAAGACCTTCCGGGTGTGCGTTACCACACCGTTCGTGGGTCACTTGATACTTCCGGTGTGTCCGCACGCCGCCAGGGCCGCTCCAAATACGGAGCCAAGCGCCCGAAATCCTAAACAAAAGGGACAGAGCCCTGCGGGGTCTGTCCCCGACCAACTTACATTCATAACCAGTAAGGCCGGATATCACATTGGGTGATTATTCCGGATTACCCTGAAGAGAGAGAGCCATGCCTAGAAGACGCGTAGCGGCACGTCGTGCCTCGTTGCCTGATCCCAAGTTCGGAAGTATCACTCTTGCCAAATTCATGAACCACCTGATGGTGGATGGCAAGAAATCCGTCGCAGAAAAAATCGTTTACGGCGCGCTGAATACCATCACAGAGCGCGGTAACTCCGACCCCCTCAAAGTATTTGAAGCTGCTCTGGACAACATTGCTCCGCTGGTGGAAGTGAAGTCTCGCCGTGTTGGTGGTGCCACTTATCAGGTGCCTGTTGAAGTTCGCCCCGACCGTCGTAGCGCGCTGTCCATGCGCTGGTTGGTTGAGTACGCACGCGGCCGTGGCGAGAAGTCCATGGCGCTGCGTCTGGCTGGTGAAATTCTTGATGCTTCGCAAGGTCGCGGCAGTGCCGTCAAAAAACGTGAAGACGTGCATCGTATGGCCGAAGCCAACCGGGCCTTCTCGCACTATCGTTTCTAAAAAAGTCGCTTCTAAAAGAGACGATTCTAAAAAAGCGATTCAAACAAGTAGTGGCTGCTTTCAAGGGCAGCCACTACTTGTATGGCGTTTCCAATTCAGGCGTAAGTTCAGATCATTACCGAGAGCTAAGTAGTGGCCAGAAAGACCCCCATCAAGCGCTATCGCAACATCGGCATCGTTGCGCACGTTGATGCAGGCAAAACCACTACTACTGAGCGAGTTCTGTTCTATACAGGTGTGTCCCATAAATTGGGTGAAGTGCACGATGGCGCTGCCATCATGGACTGGATGGAGCAGGAGCAGGAGCGCGGAATCACGATCACGTCCGCTGCAACTACCTGTTTCTGGAAGGGCATGGACAAGACCTTCGATGAACATCGTATCAACATTATCGACACCCCTGGCCACGTAGACTTTACAATCGAAGTAGAGCGTTCACTGCGCGTGCTTGATGGTGCATGTGTAGTGCTTTGTGGCAGTTCAGGTGTGCAGCCTCAGACCGAAACCGTTTGGCGTCAGGCCGACCGTTATCAAGTGCCACGCATTGTGTTCGTCAACAAGATGGATCGTGCAGGCGCGGATTTCCTCCGTGTCGTTAAACAGCTGAAAGAGCGGTTGAATGCCAATGCCGTGCCGATACAATTGCCTGTTGGTGCAGAAGAAACCTTCAGAGGTGTTGTCGATCTCGTCAAAATGAAGATGATCGTTTGGAACATGGATGATCAGGGCACGACTTTCAAATACGCGCCGATCCCGGATGACATGCTCGAAGAATGCAAGACATGGCGGGGACATATGATCGAAGCGGCTGCCGAAGCCAATGAAGATTTTATGAACAAATACCTGGAAGGCGAAGAGCTGACCGAGGCTGAAATCAAGAAAGGCCTCAGAGAGCGTACCTTGGCCAGCGCGATAGTGCCGATTGTGTGCGGCTCTGCATTCAAGAACAAGGGCGTGCAGGCCATGCTTGATGCGGTTGTCGATTATCTGCCCGCGCCGACCGAAGTAAAAGCCATCGAAGGCTTGCTTGACGACGGCGTCACCACAGCTGTGCGAACATCCAGTGACGACGAGCCCTTCGCCGCGTTGGCGTTCAAGATTGCCACTGACCCCTTCGTCGGCACTCTGACCTTCTTCCGGGTATATTCGGGCAAGCTCAATTCGGGTGATTCTGTCTACAACCCGCTCAAAGATCGCAAGGACCGCGTGGGCCGCATGGTGCAAATGCACGCCAACACCCGCGAGGAAATCAAGGAAGTGCTGGCTGGCGATATTGCCGCCGCGATTGGTCTGAAAGATGTCACTACCGGCGATACGCTATGCGACATCAACTACAAAATCACGCTGGAAAAAATGGATTTTCCCGAGCCGGTTATTTCGGTGGCGGTGGAACCCAAGACCCAGGCCGATCAAGAAAAGATGGGTATCGCGCTCAGCAAGCTGGCGCAGGAAGACCCTTCGTTCCGTGTCCACACCGATGAAGAGTCCGGGCAGACCATCATCTCCGGCATGGGCGAGTTGCACCTGGAGATCATTGTTGATCGCATGCGGCGAGAATTCAGTGTGGAAGCCAACATCGGCAAGCCGCAGGTGGCTTACCGCGAAACCATTCGCAAAATGGTGGAGGTGGAAGGCAAGCACGTCAAACAGTCTGGTGGCCGCGGCCAGTACGGTCACGTCTGGTTGCGTCTCGAACCACTGCCGGCCGATTCTGAGTATGAATTTGTCAATGCAACTGTGGGCGGTACCGTTCCGAAGGAGTATGTGCCTGCTGTCGATAAGGGCGTTCAGGAACAGTTAAAGAATGGCTGTTTGGCAGGTTATCCGCTGCTGGCAATGAAAGTCACCATCTTCGACGGCTCGTACCACGATGTGGATTCGAACGAGATGGCATTCAAGATTGCTGGCTCGATGGCGCTGAAGAAAGGCGCGTTGCTGGCCGATCCCGCGCTGCTGGAGCCGGTTATGAAAGTGGAAGTGGTTACTCCGGAAGATTACATGGGCGATATCATCGGCGATTTGAACCGCCGTCGCGGCATCATTCTGAGCATGGAAGACACCTCCTCCGGCAAGGTTGTCACTGCTGAAGTGCCTCTTGCTGAAATGTTCGGCTATTCCACCGACGTACGCTCGGCCTCGCAGGGCCGCGCAACGTTCACGATGGAATTCAATAAGTATGCTGAGGTCCCGGGCCACATCGCCGATGCCATTATCAGCAGAGGCAAATAGCAGAAAAGGAAAGTTAGCAATTCATTAACCAGTAACATCAACAACTAACGTAAACAATAAAGCTGCCGGCGTGTCGTACGCTACAGGCAGTCATCCAACCGGAGGCCCACCATGGCGAAGGAAAAATTTGAACGTAAGAAGACCCACGTAAACGTTGGCACGATTGGTCACGTTGACCATGGCAAGACGACGCTGACGGCAGCACTGACAAAGGTGTGCGCCGAAACTTGGGGCGGCACGTTCCGCTC
>CAMDML010000064.1 GCA_945902215.1 Klebsiella pneumoniae
CCTGCCTGACAACCTCTTCAAATACCGCGTCGACTTTGCAAATTTTGACATTGATCCTGATGTCGCCGCACTCTGCGTTTCGCGTCCGACCAACCCGAGTGGCAACATGCTGAGCTCAGCTGAACTGCAGCGGCTTGATACCCTCGCGCGTGCGCGTGGCATACCGTTCATCATTGATGCTGCGTACGGCGCACCTTTCCCTGGTATCGAATTCGGCGCGCCAGATGCCTACTGGAGTGACAACGTCATTCTGCTGCTGAGTTTGTCCAAGTTGGGCCTGCCCGGACTGCGTAGCGGTTTTATCGTGGCGAGCCCGGAGCTGGTGCAGGCCTTTGCCAGCGCCAACACGATTCTGAATCTGGCCAGCGGTAACGCCGGGCCTGCGCTGCTGTCCAGTTTGCTGCGTTCGGGAGAACTGCTGCCGCTGTGTCGCAACACCATCCAACCCTGGTACAAGCAAAAACTTGATATAGCGCTTGACTGCCTGCGCCGCGAACTTGGCAATCTGCCGTATCGCATGCATCAGCCGGAAGGTGCGTTTTTTCTGTGGTTGTGGTTTCGTGACCTGCCGGTCAGCTCGGCGCGTTTGCATGAGCTCCTGAAGGAAGCCGGAGTGCTGGTCATTCCTGGTGAAAATTGTTTTCCTGGGCTGCCTGATGTGTGGGACCACACACAGCAATGTGTGCGTCTGTCATACGCGGTGGATGCACAACAGCTGCGCACAGCAGCATCGATCATCGCGCGCGTTGTGCGCGCGCTTTATGCGTAATGTTTCATGCTTGCTCCATTTTGCACTGGTAGTACCCGGGGACAGGCTCGTATTTGAGTCTGTCTCCATCTGCTGTTTAACTGTAGTTGAACACCTGTTTTTGGTGATGCAATGTCAGCTTGTTGCCGCTGGCCGAAGCTGCCGTACGGCCAATCACGCGGGCATCAATGCCAAAGGATTTGGCAGCGGCGATGACTTTGGCGCTCTGCTTGGGCTCACAATACACTTCCATGCGATGCCCCATGTTGAACACCTTGTACATTTCCTTCCAACCGGTTCCGGAGATTTTCTGGATCGTCTTGAAAATCGCCGGCACGGGAAACAGCCGGTCTTTTACGTAATGAATGTTACGCCCGAATTTAAGGCATTTGGTTTGCGCGCCGCCTGAGCAGTGCACGAGCCCCTGGATCAATCCGGGTTGTTCGTCCAGCAGCTTGTAGATGACCGGCGCATAGGTTCGGGTCGGGCTCAACAGTGCTTCGCCCACCGACAGTGACGAGCCAGGCAGGGACTCTTCCAGTTTGTAAGGTCCGCAGTACATCAGCTTGCGGTCGACGTTCGGGTCAAAGGATTCCGGGTATTTTTCCGCGTAGTAATGCGCGAGCAGTTCGTGGCGCGCACTGGTGAGGCCGTTACTGCCGATACCGCTGTTCTCCTTGTCCTCATAGCTGGCCTGGCCGGTGGATGACAGGCCGACTATAGAGAGGCCGGGCTTGATACCGTCACCGGTGATAACATCTTTCTTCTTCATTACGCACACCGCGCAACTGTCCACAACAACGGTGCCGGTAAGATCGCCGACATCCGCGGTTTCCCCGCCACCGCTGTAAATATTCACGCCAAAGCCGCGCAACTGCGCAAGGAACTGTTCGCTACCTGCAATCAACGCCGCGACCACTTCGCCCGGACAGTTGAGCGCATTGCGATTAACGGTATTGGAAATCAGGATGCGGCCGTTGACGCCGACGCATAGCAAGTCGTCAAGGTTCATTACAATTGAATCCTGCGAGATGCCGCGAAATACCGTTGCATCGCCTGATTCCTTGTACCAGAGATAGGCAATGATCGATTTGGTGCCGCTGCCGTCGGAATGGATGATGTTGCAGTTGTCCGGAATGCCGGTGAGATAGTCTTCAGTGATCTTGCAGAACGCATTACTGAACAGGCCATGGTCCATGCTGTCGACCACCTTGTGCACTTCGGTCTTGTCGGAGGACACCCCGCGGGCCTGATAGCGGCCAATGCTGTCGTCCTTTTGCGCGACGACAAAACCGCTGCGGTTATGCGCTTTGATCACGCCGCGGAACTCCAACTGGCGCATGGCCTTTGCCACCGTGTTCACGGCAAGTTTGTGGCCGGAAGCCAGCGTACGGATTGAGGGGAGCTTGGTTCCGGGCGGCAACTCACCGGCGGTGATCTTGAAATGGATCTGTTCAACCACCTGCTGGAAAGCCGGGGTGGCACTCTTGCTGTCTATGGCGAGTTTCATGGGGGGCTCTGCGCTGCATCTGTACCATGGTTATGATACAGATGTTTGGGCGGGTGGCATAGGGCTGACAGCCTGTTGTGACCGCTGTTTCTCAGGCCAGAGCCGCCAACACCCGTTCCGGCGTGAAAGGAAACGTCCGCATTCTTTTCCCGGTCGCATCGAAGAATGCGTTTGCGATCGCGGCAGCTGCCGCCGCCATCACTTCCTCGCCCGCGCCGAGTGGCACTTCATTAAGACGCTGTACGATGACCGGCGTCACCACTGGCGCATCCGCAAAACGTAGAATGGGGTAGGTATTCCAATCAAGACTCGTGACATTCGTTGTGTTGAAAGTTACTTCCTCGTGCAACATCCGACTCGCGGTTTGCACCATCTGACCGACAATCTGGTTTTCGACGTTGGAGATGTTTACGACCAGACCGGCGTCGATTGCGCCATACAGATGAAGGATGCGCACCTGACCGCTGCGTTTGTTGACCTCGATTTCCGCTACCGCACCGCCCCATGACGCGAGGTGCGTGCCGAGACCGATGCCACGACCACGCACAACATCGTCCTGCCCATTGTCAGCGGCCCTGGCACGCCGAAGCTGCCAATTGGCAGCAGAGGCGGCGCCTTCCAACACACCGAGCCAGCGTTCATCGAGGATATTGAGTTTGCGAAACTCGAAGGGGTCCAGCGCCAGTTGATACGCCAGATCATCAATCGCCTGCTCTGAGACGAAGGTCATCGCGAGATCAAGTGGTGAGCGTAGCCAGGCACCTTTCAGATAGTCCAGGCCATCGACATGGTGGTTCACCAACCGGATGTTCGGAATAGCGTACTGCCCGCCAAGCACGAGCGGGTTGATCTGCTGCGCCGCCATCGCCGGCCATTCGGAGGCGGGCACGCCGTTCGCAGTTTGCAGCGTCGTTTCAATCAGGCTCCAGTGATGCTGCCAGCCTTCATATTCATAGCTGATGAGTTTGCCATCGGCGCCGGCAGCAGCCTTTACCTTGCCGATGTGTGCTGGACCATAAGTATCCCAACCGTGTTCGTCCCAGCGCATGAACTGGACGCGCACCGGTTGTCCTGCGAGTTGCGACATCACGGCAGCGGCTTGTGCGGCATCATCCCAGCAGGAATGGCCAAAGGTGCCGGCACCTTCGTGGTATTGCACGCGCACTTGTGCTGCTTCCAGGCCGAGCAGGCCGGCAATCCCATTGCGGGTGCCGTAGACATCCTGCGTCGAGCACAACACCAGCGCACTGTCAGCTTTTACATCAGCCAGTGCGCAGTTAGGCGCGAAAGGAACGTGGGCCTGATACGGCAGATTCGCTGCGAATTCAGCTTTGGCCTGCGCCGTGGCAAATGCACCCACATCGCCTTCATCACGCGCGATGCGATCGTTAGTAGTAGCGGCGGCCATCTGCGCGAAGAGTCCGGTACTGCCGGGCAGAGCAGCAGGTTGCCCCCATTCGACTTCTAGCGCTTGTGCCGCTCGTACCGCATCCCATTCCCGTTCGGCTACGATGCCGATGAAATTGTCCTTGCGCAGCAGACGCGCGCCGGGAATGTTGGCGATGGAGGCTTCATTGATTGAAACTACCTGAATCCCGTTGCGGTACGCACCTTGGCCACGCGGGCGCACAATGCGTCCATGCAACATGCCGGGTAGCCGTTGGTGTTGCATATACTGGTAAGTCCCTTTGGCCTTCAGGGGAATGTCCTTGCGTGCGACCGCTGTGGCGACCAGACGATAGTCGGCGACATTTTTCAGCGGGGCAGTGCCAGTGAAGGGCTGATTGAACATCCGATCGCCAACCAGTTCCCCGTAAGTCGTAAACGCGCCATCGTCGCCACCAGCAGTGACAAGACCGTTCTCTACGCGCAGGTTCGCTACCGGAACTTGCAAGCGGTCGGCGGCCAGAATGAGCAGCGCCTGCCGCGCCTCGGCGGCGGCACGCTGCACTTGGGGTCCGCCGCGCCGTATCGCCTGACTGGAATAGGTGCCGCCCTGATTTGGTGTGACATGGGTATCGAGCCCGACACTCTTGACCTGATCCATGTCGAGATCAAGTTCCTCCGCTGCAACCTGCAACAGCGCTGTGGAACAACCTTGGCCGAGCTCGGCGAAACCGATATAGACCGTAGCAGTGTTGTCGGCATGAATCGCGATCCAGCTGTCGATCTGTTCTGGATCGGGCGGGCCGGCCACAGGTACGCGCAGATCCTGCCCCCTTAGCCCGCCAGATAAAAAGTTGAAACCGACGATCAGTGCACCACCGGCTTTGAGCAACTCGCGCCGACTGAGCGAAGTTTTTTTCATGCTGCACCTCCCGCTACTGCCGCTGCTTTACGGATTGCCCCAAGAATTTTTGGGTAGGTACCGCAGCGGCACAGGTGGCCGTTCATCGCTACGCGAATTTCATCGTCGCTGGGCGCAGGGTTGTTGGTCAGCAATTCACTGGCCTTGATCAGCATGCCGTTGTAGCAGTAGCCACATTGAATTGCTTGTTCGTCGATCATGGCTTGTTGCAGAGGAGTGTATTGCGGAATGAGGTTCAGGCCTTTTGCCTCGGCATACAGCGCAGGCAATCCTTCGAGAGTGGTGATGCGCTTACCGGTGACGGCAGACAGCAGCGTTACGCAAGAGCGGATTTCAACCCCATCGACCAGTACCGAACACGAGCCACATTGCGCAAGGCCACAGCCGAAGCGCGGCCCTTGCAGTTGCAGTTCATCACTTAGGACATAGAGCAGAGGGGTGTCAGGGCTGGACGTGACGGCGACTTCGGTTCCGTTCAGCAGTAGGGTAGTTTGGTCGGCCATGGACGATCCTCGAGTGGGACTAGGGCCGCATACTAGCAAGGCCGGAGGTCGTCTCAACAGCATAGACGTCGGCCTGTGGCAAAAAGTTTTGTGCAGTAGGGTATATAACAGCGCGCCTGCCGGGGTAAGACAGGCCCGCTGGAATCTTGCAGGGAATCAGCTCGGCGTACTGTTTTTTGTATCGGGCAAACTCTCTGGGAGCAGCACCAGGGGGTGTCAGGTCTGCTGCAAGGAAGGGAATAACTTTCAAACAGACCTATAAAGAATGCAGATTCTGTATAATATTTACAGCCATCAGATTATGAAGAAGTGCTTTTGGAGGGTTTGTGTGTGGTCAGCAGTTCATCAAGTCCCGAAAACTGGATAAAAGCCCGGGTTAATTCTTCCTTGAACAGGCTTTGGCCAATAAACACAGGGCCAGGCTGGTTGATGATTGCGATGTTGATCGTGCCCAGCGCGGTCTGAAAGGCAAACGCGATACTGCGAATTTCTTTTTCGGTCAGGGTGCGCTTGAGTTCGACCTGAATGCGCTCGATGAATAGTCAACCACGTTGGAGATCAGGTCGTTGACCAGAGCCTTGCGCGACAGCGAGGCAACGAGGCGCTTCTGGGTTCCCGTACGGATTTGTCGATCAGTGCGTCGAAGATTTATCCTTGCTGCGGAAGCGGGCGTAGAACGCGCCAATGGAATAACCGGCAACACCGGAAAGTTCGAAAATGGTAATCTCCTCGATATCCTTTACCAGCAGCAGTTTGAAACCGGCTTCAATCAGGGCGTCGTACGTGATGTGGCCACGTTCCTGCTTGATGGCCAGTTTCTGGGGGGTGGACTGGCGGGTTCTGCTTTTTTCACTAGCGGGGGTATTCCATAGGTTGCTGCATCAGTGCAACATTAACTGACATACCGGCATTTTTACACGCCAGACACCCCCAACCCGATAACACGCCAGCAAACCAAGGCAACAGCATGAAAGTCATCTTCCACGAATTCAGACAAGCAACCGGCGCGACGAAGCTGCCTTTCTTTTCATCCAAGGTGGCCGCTGGTTTTCCATCGCCGGCCGATGACTATCTGCAGAAATTGTTGGACCTGAATGAGCATCTGGTAAAGCACCCGTCGGCCACTTTTATTGTTGAAGCGGTGGGCAGCTCAATGATTGGCGCTGGCATTCAGCCAGGAGCGCTGTTGATTGTCGACCGCTCTCTGAAGGCAAAGCATAACGATATTGTGATCGCTTCCCTGAATGGAGAGTTCACCTGCAAAATCCTGGATATGAAAGGCAAGGCGCTCCGCGCAGCCAATCCTGATTTTCCTCCCATCCTCATTCCTGAGGGAAGTGAGATCGAGATATTCGGCGTGGTCATTCATGCGGTGAACAAACTGTGCTCGCGCTCGTAGACGCCAACTCATTTTATGCCCGCTGTGAGCAGGCATTCAGACCGGACCTCGAAGGCAAGCCGGTAGCGGTGCTGTCCAACAATGATGGCTGCATCGTTGCACGCAATGCCGAGGCGAAAGCCCTGGGTGTGCCGGATCTGGAGCCTTACTTCATGCACAAAAAATTCCTGAAGCAGCACGGTGTAGTCATGTTTTCCAGCAACTACGAGCTGTATGGAGACATGTCGCGAAGGATGATGGATATTCTGGGCTCAATGGTCGGTGATCTTGAGGTGTACAGCATTGATGAGGCCTTCCTGCAGCTATTACCTACAACCAAGGATTTAAAAGTCTTTGGTGTGCATTTGAAAGAAACCATACGACAGTGTCTGGGTCTGCCGGTTTGTGTCGGAATTGCTCCGACCAAAACCCTTGCCAAAATGGCCAATAAAGCGGCGAAGAAAATTTCTGCGTTGGGGGGCGTGTGTGTAATGGATACTCAGCTGAAGCGTGAGTGGGTACTAAAGCGTTTCAAGACGCGTGACATCTGGGGCGTGGGCCAGCGGATCAGCGAGAGACTCGGCTTGATGGGCATCCATACCGCCTATGAACTGTCTCAAGCCAGCCCCAAACAGTTGCGCAAACACTTCAGCGTGGTTATGGAGCGCACCATCCGGGAATTGAATGGCGAGCCCTGCCTGACACTCGATCAGGAGCCTGCGCCGAAGCAGCAGATCATTTGCAGTCGCAGCTTCTCGCACAAGATCTTCGACAAGGTTGAGCTGCAGCAAGCCCTGAGCAAATACGCCGAACGTGCCGGTGAAAAGTTGCGGGAACAGGATGGGCTGACAAACCTGATGCTGGTGTTTGTTGAGGTCATGCGCAGTGGCATACGCTCAGGCTTTCAGCAGGTGGTAAAACTTGAGATGCATACCAATGACAGCCGTGTGCTGGCAAAGGCTGCCATGGATGCAGCGGGTGAGCTGTTCCGTCCAGGCCAGCCCCATCACAAGGCAGGCATTATGTTGCTGGAGCTGAAACACCGCCAGCCGGAACAATTGCATCTCTTCACTCCCCAGCAGAGCGAGAGATCCCGGATTGTGATGGCCGCGCTCGATGCCGTGAACCGCCGCTACGGGAATGGCACCATGCACCTTGCCAGTCAGGGCATCAGGCCGGGCTGGACCCTTGCGAGGAACCTGAAGTCCCCCAACTGGACTACCCACTGGAACGAGCTCCCCCAGGTTTCTTGTTAGCAGCCTTTCTCCCTTTTGAGCGTTAACCTGTAGTACAGTTGCCCAAACCACCTTGCGGGAATTTCTCATGGCCTCGAAGTTGTTTCTCACCAAGTCCTTCAGTTCCATTGAAAGTGAACACCAGAATTCCCAGCTCAAGCGCGCTCTTGGTCCGTGGCAACTGACCGCCCTCGGGGTTGGTGGCACCATCGGCACCGGCATCTTTGTATTGACCGGTCTCGAAGCGGCTTTACACGCAGGACCCGCCATCGCGATTTCCTTCATCATTGCCGGCATCGGCTGTTTGTTCGCCGGCCTTTGCTACGCTGAATTTGCAGCGATGGCGCCGGTGTCGGGCAGTGCCTATACCTACAGTTATGCAACGCTTGGTGAATTCGCAGCGTGGTTCATCGGCTGGGATCTCTTGCTCGAATACATGTTTGCGGCAGGGACGGTGGCGGTGGGGTGGAGCCGCTACTTCGGTGCTTTCCTGGAAATGGTCGGTGTCCATTTGCCGCCGGGATTGACGACGGCACCTTTCGCAAGTACGGACGGGTTGTCCATTGAACTGACCGGCGCGCTATTGAATGTGCCGGCGGCAGTGGTGACTTTGCTGGTGACCTGGATATGCGCGATCGGCATCAGCCAGACGTCCGCATTCAATACGGTTGTCGTGTTCCTGAAAGTCGCCATCATCATCGCCATCATCGGCTTTGGTGCTTTCTACATCGATTTCGACAACTTCACGCCCTTTATTCCGGAGAATACCGGTACCTGGGGTGAGTTCGGCTGGTCGGGCATTCTGCGTGCGTCCGGCGTGATCTTCTTTGCCTACATCGGCTTCGATGCGGTCTCCACTGCTGCGCAGGAAGCGCGCAAACCGTCCTTTGATCTGCCTTTCGGGTTGCTGATGGGTCTCGCGATCTGCACGATCCTGTACATTCTGATGTCTGCCACTCTGACCGGCCTCGTGCCATACACGCAATTGAATGATGCTGCACCGGTAGCCGTCGCTCTGCGTGCGCATGAAGGCCTGAACTGGCTGACACCTTTTGTCGTATTCGGCGCGCTCGCTGGCCTGACTTCCGTTGTGCTGGTACTGATTCTTGGCCAGGCGCGCATTCTGCTGGCGATGTCACGCGATGGTTTGTTGCCGCCCGCATTCGGCTCAGTGCACAAAGACTACAAGACGCCGTACTTTGCCACTTGGGTGACAGGCTGTGTTGCCGCGCTGATGGCAGGGTTGTTCCCGATCGGGATTCTTGCGGAGCTGGTGTCAATTGGCACACTGGTCGCGTTCATCATGGTCTGTGGCAGTGTGCTGATTCTGCGTTACACGCGCCCGGAGCTGCCGCGTCCGTTTCGTGTGCCCGCACCGTGGTTTGTGTGTCTGGCTGGGGTGTTCTTTTGCGGCATGATGGCGCTATCGCTGCCGCTCGATACCTGGCTGCGACTAATCATCTGGATGCTGATCGGTTGTGCCGTATATTTCGGCTACAGCCGGCATCACAGTGTTGCGCGCAAGGAAGCGGCGCTCAAGGAAGCGGCCTGAGCCGGCATGTTGCTACGCGCGGCCAGGTTGAAATGCCAGGCCGACCAAGACCAGGCCAGCAACAACAAGGCTGTAATGGCGATTCCCAGAGATCCTGTGCCCAGCACCGGGCCGAAGTAGTCACTGAACATCCCCACGCACAAGGGCCCCAGAGTCAGTGCAATCACGTTGCTTACCAAGACGGATACGGCATGTGCCATGGCACGGCGCCCCGGGCCCGCGAGTTGCTGAATCAGTGTCAGCACTGGGCCGATGTTCATGTGCATCATAATCACCACCGGCAGGTGCAGTCCCAACGCCAAATAAGGTGAGGTATTCAGGAACACCAGCGGCACGAAGGGCAGGGTAGCGAGCAAAGACCAGCAACACAGCCGCGCGTAACCGCGCATATCGCCGGGATGACGCGACAGCCGTTCCGCACACCAGCCTCCAGCCAGCGCCCCACACAGTCCACCACCGCCATATAAAAAGGCCAGCCACGCGCCGATTTCTGCGCCGCTGAAACCATGGTGCCGGATGAAATATGACGCGATCCATATACCGGAACCGCTGGCGCCCAGTGTGAACAGGCAGGCCGCGGCCACAACATGACGGTAGCTGCGCTCACTGGCGAGGCTGCGCAAGCAGGAAAGAAAGGGTGGAGCTACCTGTTCAGTCATTTGTCCGTCGAGTACGCCACGTTGCGGCTCGCGTACCGTCAGCATGACAAGCAGGCCCAGCAAGATACCCGGTACTCCCACCACCAACATCGCCGTCCGCCAGCCCCACACTTGGCTGACCGTGCCACCGACCAGATATCCCACGAATACTCCCACGGGGATCGCTGCACCCAACATTGCATACACCCGCACCCGTTGCTGCGGCGGAAAGTAATCTGCGAGCAGTGAGGTGCTGGGCGGATAGGCACCAGCTTCGCCAATGCCAACGCCGATACGCGCGAGGAACAGCATGGTGAAACTAGAGGCAAAGCCGCACAGCGCAGTCATAAGACTCCACAATGTAACGGCAGTAGCGATGATAGCGCGTCGGTCACACCGGTCCGCAAGCCAGGCCACCGGCAGCCCCAAGCCACCATAAAACAAGGCGAATGCGAGACCGCCAAGTAACGCGAGCTGCGTGTCGCTCAGCAGGAATTCTGCGCGAATCTGTTCGAGCAGCACCGCGAGTATCTGCATGTCAACAAAGCGCAGCAAGGCAACAAGCCACAGCAACGCGAACACATACCAGCGGTAGTGCAGGGTATATGCAGTGGGACTGGAGACGGGATTGGTTAATGCGTGAGCAACAGTAGTCGTAGTCTGCATACAGGTTCCTCCATGAGCCTTGGTTGCAGTGTAGTCGAGTTCGGAATTTCTGCCGGTTTATTTGCGGTGCCTTGTCTTGTCTCCGTTATACTCGCTGGAGGTGTCCAGCAGGAGGCGGACTGTAGTAAACCAATGAACCAAAGGTAAAGACGCGTATGACAGAGCAGAAAGCGTTGTTGCAGGGTCAGGACTGGGCCGGCGAGATGGGTGAGAAATGGAACCGGTACCGCGCGCGATTCGAAGGCATGATCGCGCCGATCGGGCAAGCTACGCTCGCCCATGCCGGATTTAAACTTGGTGAACGTGTACTCGACATTGGTTGCGGTGCCGGCCCCACCACGTTGGACATCGCCCGTGTGGTTGGCACGCAAGGTGTGGTAACAGGCCTCGACATTTCACACGTGCTGATCGACACCGCCACTGTTCGTGCACAGCAAGCCGGTTTGTCTCAGGTCGGTTTCGTTTGCGGCGATGCGGCGACTCTGCAGCTGCCGGTGCCCGCTTATGATCATCTCTTCTCGCGCTTCGGCGTGATGTTCTTCGAGGATCCTTTTGCGGCTTTCAAGAACATGCGCCGCATGTTGCATGACTCATCTCGTATGACGTTTTGCTGTTGGGGTCCGCCGCCGCAAAATCCGTGGGTCGCGCGACTGTCTGAACTGGTGTCGCGGCATGTGACTCTGCCGCCACCCAATCCCACCGCGCCAGGCCCCTTCGCTTTTGCCGACCAAATCCGTACGCGTGCCATTATCGAACAGGCCGGTTTCCGCAATGTTGCGTTCAAGGCTTGGCGCGGCGCCCAGTTGTTCGGTGGCCCCGGACTAGACCCCGCGGGCGCTGCGCAATTTGCAATGCAGAGCTTCTTCGTTGGCGAAGTAACAGCGGATCAGCCCGATACAGTCAAGAACGCGGTAGTTGAGGATATGATCAGGCTGTTCGAGACCATGCGTACCCCGGAGGGCATTGCGATGGAGGCAATGGCTTGGTTGGTAACAGCCAGCACTTGAGTAAGGTCTGAAGGTCGTGAATGGTACGCGAGGGTGAATAGAGCGAGCTGGCTCAGCCCAGTTGAATTTCCAGCCAGATGTCGTTGACGACAATGAAGCCGTTCGCGCGGTACCAGAGGCGCAAGACCTCCATCTCACCTTTAATTTCGCCGGTGATGCGCTGGATGTTGTGGTGCTTGCAGTAGTGCAGAATTTCCTTGAGCAAGACAGTGCCAATGCCGCGGTTGCGATAGTTCTGGGAAATTTGAATCATCTTCAGGCAGTAGGTGGGGCAGTGACGGGCGTCGAACAAATTCAGAACCTGATTGTTGCTGTAGTTGGTGCGTTCGACCTTCTCAAGGCGGGCATGGCCAATTGGCATACCGTTGTAGAAAACCTGAAAATGCAAACGCGGCCCATGTTCAAGTGGCGGCAGGAATTCGTAGTGCTCAGTGGCTTCCAACAAGATGCCGGAAGGGATGCGCAGGATGTCGGCCCGTCCTAAAAGTAACATGCAAAACTGATCTCAATATTTATTGAATGAAATATATTCGTTTAAAATCAACTAATTATTTACTATAATTAAAGTAAAATATCTCAAGCTGATTGTCAAGATGATAATGAAACTGGCTCTTTGTTTGTGTGACCCGAGCGACAAATTCGAGATCAAGGGGCTTTCTGATCGGTTGGCACTGCCCGTATTTATGGATAGTGCTGAACTACCTGCTACCTATACCCATGTGCTGTGGGTTACCTCTAGTGGTCTAGCCTTGGGCTCCCGGGAGGCGAAACCCGCGCAGGCAACTCGTGTGGACTTTCTGGATGGCACCTTGCAGTACCGCTTACGGACCAGCGGCAAACGCCAGGGGCTCGGCAAGGCGGTCGGCCTGGACAAGGCTGCTGGTATAACGGTTCTGGACGCTACGGCAGGATTGGGTCGTGACGCATTGGTACTGGCGCATCTTGGTTGCACGGTGACCTTGCTCGAAAAGTCACCAGTTGTGTATGCACTGTTGGAGGATGGCTTGGCCCGGGCGCGCGTGGAAGGTAATGAAGAACTGCAGGCGGTGCTGAATCGGATGCAGCTCAGGCAGGTCGACAGCCGCGAACATTTTGCCGCGATTGCACGGGGGGCAGAACCGATGCCTGATGTGATCTATCTCGACCCGATGTTCCCTCTGCGCAGTAAAAGTGCCAGCGTCAAAAAAGATATTGCGCTGTTACATGTACTGTTAGGATCTGAAGAAGAGTTCCCGGGCTTGCTCGAAGCCGCGAGGCCGTGTGCAAAGTTCCGGGTGGCGGTAAAACGTCCGGGCAACAAATCCGGTGGTGATCTGCCGGCACCAACCTTTACCGTGCCTGGCAAGGCGGCGCATTTTGAGGTTTACGTCAACAACAGCTTTTCCAGCATGCGCTGATAGATTGCGCTGACACGTTCCAGCTCAGCAATCTCGATACGTTCATTCACTTTGTGGATGGTGCTGTTCAGCGGACCAACTTCCACTACTTGGGCTCCGGTTGGCGCAATGAAGCGGCCATCACTGGTGCCGCCGCCAGTGGACAGAACGGTTTCAAACTTCATTACGTCACGAATGCTGTCGCGCGCTGCCGCTACCAATTTCCCTTCCGGAGTCAGAAACGGGTTGCCGGACAACTGCCACATCAGAACGTAGTCCTCGTAATGCTTGTTGAAGATAGTTTCAGTGCGCTGCTGCAGTTGCGCGGCGGTGACTTCACTTGAAAAACGGAAGTTGAACAGCACGTCCATTGTGCCTGGCACCACATTGTTGGCACCGGTGCCGGCGTTGATGTTTGATATTTGGAAGCTGGTGGGCGGGAAATATTCGTTACCCTGATCCCATTGCGCTGCGCATAGTTCAGCAAGGGCGGGGAGGAAGCCGTGCACCGGATTGCGTGAGCGTTCCGGGTAGGCGACATGACCCTGCTGCCCTCTGACTGTCAGAATGCCGTTCAGTGAACCGCGCCGACCGTTCCGGATGACATCGCCGGTGCGTTCTGTACTCGATGGCTCGCCGACGATGCACCAGTCGATTTTTTCGCCCCGTGCTTCAAGCGTTTCAATAACGCGTTTGGTGCCGTCGACTGCGATGCTTTCTTCATCACTTGTAATCAGGAAGGCGATGGAACCTTTGTGTTGCGGATGGGCTTTGATGAAGGCGCCGCAGGCACTGACCATCGCGGCCAGCGAACCTTTCATGTCTGCAGCGCCGCGCCCGTACAAAAAGCCGTCTTTTTCAATCGGCTCGAAAGGATCAGTCTGCCATTCCGCACGGTTGCCGGCCGGGACCACGTCAGTGTGTCCCGCGAAACACAGCACCGGCCCCTGAGTACCGTGTCGTGCCCAGAAATTGTTGACCTGGCCAAAGGGCATTTGCTCAATTGTGAAACCCAGCGCCTGCAATTCGAAGGCGAGCAATTCCTGGCAGCCACTGTCATCAGGGCTGATGGATGGGCGTGCAAGCAGCGCCTTGCACAGGTCAAGAGTGGTGGTCATGGCGTCAATTGTTTCCGTGCAATACGGCGTTGAGTTCGACTTTGCTCTTGTTGGTGAGGCATTCAACGCGGCCACTCTGCGAATTGCGGCGGAACAGCAGGTCACTGTTGCCCGTCAAGTCGCGCGCTTTGCACACCTTTACCTCCTTGCCTTCGTTGTCTAGCACGGTGACCTTGGTGCCAGCGGTGACATACAGGCCGGCTTCAATGGTGCAACGGTCGCCGAGCGGAATGCCGAGGCCGGCGTTAGCGCCGATCAGACAGTTCTTGCCAATCGAAATCACGGTTTTGCCGCCACCCGACAGTGTGCCAAGAACGCTGCAGCCGCCGCCGAGGTCGCTGTGTGCATGGACGAATACGCCTGCCGAAATGCGACCTTCGATCATCGCTGGACCTTCTGTGCCCGCGTTAAAGTTGACGAAGCCTTCATGCATGATGGTCGTACCTTCGCCGAGGTAGGCACCGAGCCGCACACGCGCGGCATCAGCAATGCGCACGCCGGAAGGGACAACGTAATCAGTCATCTTCGGGAATTTGTCGACCGAAAATACTTCCAGTGCTTCATGGTGCAGTCGCGCATCAAGTTGTGCGGCAGGCAGGTCGTGCAGAGCCATGGGGCCGCGTGAAGTCCAGGCCACATTGGGCAGAAGGCCAAATAGCCCTTCGAGGTTCAGGCCGTGTGGCTTTATCAGGCGATGCGACAGCAAGTGCAGTTTCAGATACACCTCGGGCACTGACGCCGGCTTGCTGTCGGTCGCAAGGAGTGTGGCGACGATAGGGCGCTTGCTACCGGCCAGATGCGCAAGCAGCGCCGCCTGTTCCGGTTGCAGGTCCTGGCAAGTTTCGCCGAGTTTGCGCAACTGCACCGGGCCCAGCGTATAGGTGTTATTGCTGTCCAGCGGATGCTCAAGGATTTGCGTGATCAATGCGACCAGCGCTGGAGCGGGATTGAGCAGCGGATGCGGGAAGTAGACCTCAAGCCAGTTGCCGTGACGATCCTGGGTGCCTAAACCAAAAGCCAAGCTGAACATTTTATTTTCCTGAATGCCAAAAAACGGAAGGAGTGATTATAGCAGGGCCTTGTAGTCGGCTTCGCTGAATCCGAGCAGACGCCGTGTGCCAGAATCAAGGATCGGCCGTTTGATGACTGATGTATGCTCCTGCATCAAACGCAGCGCCTTGGCTTGGGTCAGATTACTGCGCTCGTCATCGCTCAATTTTCGCCAAGTGGTGCCGCGCTGGTTCAGAACTTGCTCGTAACCGAACTCCGCGCACCAGTGTTTGAGTGTAGCAGCATTAATACCCTGCTTTTTATAGTCGTGAAAAGTGTAGGTGACGCCATGCTTGTCGAGCCAAGTGCGCGCCTTCTTCACGGTGTCGCAATTGGGAATGCCGTAGAGGGTAGTAGTCATAGTTTTGCCATTAAGCGGCCTGACCTGTACTGGTTTCAGCATCCAGTCGTTCCTTGATTCTTCCCTGCAACGAAGCGCTGAGCGCGGAGTCAAGCAGCTTGCGGTCCTGCCGGTCGGTAATGAAGAATACGTCCTCGACGTTTTCGCCCAGGGTCGTGATCTTCGCATTATGCAAGGTAATGCCCATGTCGACGAAAATGTGGGCGATGACAGCTAGCAGGCCGGGACGGTCAGGGCACAGTATTTCGAGGATGCTGTAGGGTCTGGTGTCGTTATTGGTCAGCATTGTCACGGTATGGCGGTTGAAATGGCGCTGCTTGCGGGTGGGCGCGTTGCCCGTGTTGCCAGGCAGCGCCTGTT
>CAMDML010000065.1 GCA_945902215.1 Klebsiella pneumoniae
ATCGGGAATCTGCGCGTCATAAAACTCGGTGGCAGGAATGGTATTGATGCTGGCAACGAAATCTCCCTGCAGCGCACCACGATCCACTTTCAGCAGGTAGCCTTTGGGAATGCGCTTGTTACCGTTCCAGATGGGGGGCAGCAAGGCCGGATTGGCGTGCTTGAGCGTATCCATATCCACACCCAGTGACGAGGCGATGACGCCAGCGTCAACGAACGCGCCAAGCTCGTATTCCGCGAAATCGGGATACGTGTCGAGTTGGATGGCGCCGAAATAACGCTCGGCATTGCGCTCTACTTCCAGCGCGGCCAGGAACTGCGGGTAGAAATTGCGTGAGGCAAATCCGAAACGCGGACCTTTGTAGTCGGCGATGATGTGGCCAATATCGTTGCTGCCGGTGTCGCGCACGGCGCGGGCCATGCCGTTGGCACCATGGTTGTACGCGGTCAATGCCAAGGGCCAGGAACCGAGCGCGCGGTAGTCTGCCTGTAGCATTTCCATGGCGGCATAGGTCGCGCGATAGGGATCAAGGCGTTCGTCAACAATGGTGTCCACACGCATGAAACGCTTGGCGGTTTCGCGCATGAACTGCCACATGCCGCTGGCTGCTGCGCTGGAAAAGGCACCGGGATGAAACGACGATTCAACGTGCGGCAAGGCCGCGAGTTCAACCGGCATGTCTTTGGCGCGCGCCACGCTTTCGATATGTTCTCGATAGGCACCTGAGCGGACCAAGCCTTCTTGGTAACGGTCGGACTGGCCAAGCTGCCAGCGGATGCTGTCGGCGGCCAGCGCCAGGCGTTCGCTGCTGACATCGCTGCCCCACAACGCCAGCAGTTGCTGCTGCGAATTACTGAGATCGCTGCGCTTGCCGCCGGCGAGCACCTTCAGATCGCCGGTAAGCACGCGCCGGTGCTCATCGATCAGTTTGCTGTCGCGGGGAAGTTTTTCATAAATGATGGCTAGATTTTCCGCGTCGTGCAGAAAGCCGCTTTCGGTGTCGGCTTCGGTGTAGACCTTGATCCAGAACTGGATGGCGGGACGGATGTTGTCGGGAACCGGGAAATCGCTTTCGTCTGCGGCAGTTGGCAGCGACAGCGTCAGGATCACAAGCGCCAAAAGACTTCTAGCCACACTGAAAAAATTGACTCTTGTTATTGGTGCGAAATGCGCCACGATCGCGATACTCCCCCAGCTGCGTACGACTGGCTTAGAGTAAAGAACTCGTTCTGGATTAACAAGCAGTTTTATCGTTAAGATTGACCGCTAAGCTCCTGTTATAAAAGACTTTGCTTTGGCCTAAAAAATCTGCACTATTGCTCACCACAAGCACTTCAACCTTGGGAGTCAGCGATGGAACTGGTCGATCTTTTCCCCAAAACCATTGGGGTAGCAGAACTGCAAAGTCTGACCCCCGACATCATGGCCAAGGCCATCGACCTGATTGATCTCAGCAGCGGCAACGAGGTGCCCGGCGACGGTGCCTACACCAACGATCAGCAATTCCTCAACCGGGCGATCTTCCGTGAGGTGAAGCAGGAAATTCTGGGGCTGTGTCACGAATTCGCCAAGGCCTACTCGCACATCGTGGACGATATCGCGATCTGCAATTCCTGGGGCAACGTAGTGGGTTACGGTGATTCGATTCGCTATCACAAACACAGCAATGCCTACATCAGCGGTTCGTTTTATCTGAGCGAAGGTTCACCCTTCAACATCATGGACCGGAATCGCTCCGAGCTGTTTGGATTTTCGCCGCGCGTGCAAAAGGGCGACAATTACCGCGCTTTGGAGAGCTTTACGATCAACCCCAAACCCCGCCGCATCATTCTGTTCCCGTCGGGACTGATGCATTGTGTGCTGCCGTCGAAGTCGCAAGCAAAGCGCTATTCAGTGGCGTTCAATGCGGTACCACTGGGGCGTATCGGTTCGCCAACAAGTCTGCTTGACATCCGGTTGGCGGAATAAACAGCGTTGCTGTGGTGTCACAGATCTAGTGAGTCATCGCATAGATCAGGTAGTTGATGCCGAAGCGGTAGGCCAGTGCGGTCATCGGTTCGGGATAATGCGCATCATCTGCATGTTCCCAGGCATCGCCCATGTCCATGTTGTAATCCATGGCTACCATTAGCCGCCCTTCTTTGTCGTAAATCCCCGCCCATTTCTGTGGCCCGGCCAGTTGTGCCTGAATACTCCCATCTCCTGCACGATACAGATGGCGCTCGCCGGGGATCTGGGTCAACGCATCGAGGTCGTATAGAGCGTGGAAAATTTCGTCGCGATCTGGACTGAGATCGACGATCGCATGATCGGGCAATACTTTGTGCATTGCCGCTACCATGATTGGCCATTCCCCTTCATGGAAATCATCGAGCACCAGGAAGCCGCCCTTCAGCAGGTAGTCGCGCAAACGTGCGGCCTCTTCATCAGTGGGATTCCAGTACCCCTGCCCGATCTGCTGCGCAAACAACCACGGATGATCAAACAGCGCATCGTCTGACAGTTCGATGTGATGGCTGTCGTCGGCCATGTCCACATTCGTGAGTCGGGAGACCCCGCCGTAGAAATGGATTTCAGCGGAAGGATAATCAATGGCCCACCAACCGCGTCTGAAACCGCCGCGCCCACGATTGCGCGCGCCACCATCGGCATAGACCATGCGCGCCATGTGAAACTCGGCGGTGGGTGTCATCTCTGCAGCGTCGGCCGCGTCCTGCGCAACAGCGCACGCTGACAACATTGTTGAGGACAAGAAGGAAAAGGTGAGCAGAAACTTGAACATGAAGCCGGGCTCGGTGGGAATGCACCGACTATAAAGAACTTTACTTGGTGTGACCATGCCGGCCTGTGCAGCCATTATGGATGTGGCAGGGTGACCAATTGCACCACGCCGAAGGCCGGTTGTTCATATGGAAGCGCCAAGGAGTTGTCATGAATCAGCAGGAATAAAAACCAAGTTCAGCCGTTCTTCTGGCAACGAACCCGGGAAATTGGCGCTTCATTCCAGTTTCCGCAAGAATGCGCCCAACTAAGCGAGCGGCGCGGACCCAAAAAATGTGATTCTTTAGCAGTTTCAATGAGTTGTATAGTAAAATCTACCTGCTTGACCGCAGTGGCAGTGTTTCTGGAACAAACCCACAGAACCACCAAACCACGCGCATTTATGAAGGAGACCGCCATGTTGCAGAATTTGATAGACATCATTGCCGCCCCTTCCGCGATGATCGCCAGCAGCGCCGGCGGTACCGCGGTGCTCCTGCCGATCATCTTCGTACTGTATGCGCTCTACCTGAATTTCGTCAGCAAGTTCAGTTTTGTCCAACTCGGCTGGAAGAGCTGGTTCTCACTGGTGTGCTGCCCCCCCATTCCTGCCGTGTTTTGTTGTCTTCCACATTTTTTTCACTGGCCCCGTACGTGTTGATCTGCGGCATCTGGAGCTTCTTCACGCTATAACGCCGTATTATTTTCAGGAACTATTGCACATGAAAAAAGCGCTCATCATTGGTGGCATTCTTGCAATCGTCATCGTTCTGGCGATTTTCGTCCGGAGGAACGGCAACTCCGCTCCTGAAGTCGTACTTGAAACGGTACAAATGCAGCCCATACGCGCCTCCATTCTGGCGTCAGGCAAACTGAGCAATGAAGACGAAGTGCTGTTGAGTACCGAAGTCATCGGCAAGGTCAGCGCGCTGTACGTAAAAGAAGGTGACGACGTTACTGAAGGCCAGTTGCTGGTGCAGATTGATGACGAAGCGCTGCGCGCGATGATGGAACAGCAAGAGGCTTCAGCGCGCGTGCAAAGCATTGCGATCGAGGCACAGAAACTGCGGTTGAGCACTCTGGAAAGCCAATTTAGTCGCAAGGTACAACTGCATGACCGCGACCTTCTGGATGACGATTCGTTCGAGGTTGCCAAGAACGAACTCGAACTGGCCAAACTGGATGTACAGAGCCGCGAGGCTTCGCTGGAACAAGTCCAGGCCATTTTGGCCGAGTCGGAAAAGAACCTGAGCAAGACCCGCGTCTACTCGCCAATCAGTGGCATCGTCACTTCCCTCGATATTGAAGTGGGTGAAATGGCAATCTCCAGCACAACGAACGTGCCCGGCTCCAGCCTGATGACCATTGCCAATCCGGCGCGCATCAACACTGAAGTCAATGTGGACGAAGCCGACATTGCTGATGTAGCACTTGGCCAGGAAGCAGAGATCGTGGCGATCGGCTACCCGGACCAGCCGATGAAAGGTGTCGTACAAGAAATCGCCATCACTGCGAAACCACCTTCCGCCAGCAGCCAGTCGCTGAGTTTTATCGTCAAGATCGGCTTTACGGATACGGCCGGCGTTGTACTGCGCCCCGGCATGTCGAGCCGCGCGGAAATTTTTACCAGCACGGGCGAAGATCTGCTCGCAGTACCCTTGCAGGCAGTATTGGTTACAGAAGATCGCAGCGAGGACATCAAGAAATACCATGTCTTCCGCTTCGACAATGGCGTTGCGCGCGAAGCCGTGATCACCATGGGCCTCTCGGATGACACGTATCAGGAAGTTACCGGCGGTATTGCCTCCGGCGACAGTATCATCGTTGGCCCAGATCGCATACTGCGCAATCTGGAAGATGGCGACAGCGTGCAGGAGGATCTGACCCCGGATGATGACGAGGAAGACGAAGGTCGCAACATAGTGAACATAGACTAACCGGCAGGAAGCATGTCATGTCACTTCTCCAGATCAACAACCTCAGCAAGGAATACCAGATGGGCCAGCACCTGCTGCGCGCCCTCGACAACGTCAATCTGAGTATTGAACAAAGCGACTATGTTGCAATTACCGGCACCTCGGGCTCTGGCAAATCGACAATGCTGAATATTCTTGGCTGTCTTGACCGCCCCACTACCGGCAACTATGTGCTGAACGGCAAGGATGTGAGCCAGATGGATCCGGATGAACTCGCCGGCATCCGCAATATGGAAATTGGCTTCATCTTCCAGAGCTTCAATCTGCTGCCGCGCGCCACTGCACTCGACAATGTGATGCAGCCGCTGATCTACCGCGGGATGCGCCGGGCCGAACGCAAGAAGACTGCCATTGAAGCATTGGAGCATGTCGGCCTCGGCAATCGTATGGACCATCTGCCCAACCAATTGTCTGGCGGCCAAAGACAGCGGGTTGCCATTGCCCGTGCGCTGGTCACCAAGCCCTCGATCCTTCTGGCCGACGAGCCTACCGGCAACCTCGATTCACGCACCACTATCGAGATCATGAAACTGTTTGATGAATTGCACGCGCAGAAACAGACCATCATCGTTGTTACCCATGAAGCCGCCATCGCCAACCACTGTCATCGCATTGTGCGGCTGGAAGACGGGCGTGTCGCCGAAGACCGGCGCAACCTGGAGAGAACCTGATGTTATTGTTCGACTTCCTTGAAAGCCTCAGCTCCGCGCTGCGCTCGATACGGGCACACGGCCTGCGCAGTTTTCTGACCACGCTGGGCATTATCATCGGCGTGGCTGCAGTTATCGCGATGGTCTCGATCATCCAGGGCTTCAGTTACGTGATCAACCAGCAGTTCGAAGGCCTTGGCACCAACAGCCTGAGCGTGCAGTCCTTTACGACCCAGGAAAACTGGCTACAGGGGCGCCGGGCGTATATCACGCCGGATGACGTTGACATGATTGGCCGCCGCGTCGATGGCATCGCGTCCATTTCACCGATCATGTATCCAACGTCCGGTATGAACCAGGTGCGTTACGGCTCCACCGTTGTGAATACCCAGATCACCGGTTCCACGTATACCTACCAGACCGTGGGGCAGTATTGGACCAAGTACGGCCGCTTCATTTCCGAGAGCGATGCCCAGACGCGCCGCCGTGTCGTCGTTATCGGCGAAGATGTGCGCGAGGACTTGGGCCTGCCTAAAAATCCGGTCGGCGAATTCGTCAAGATCGGCGAGGAGTGGGTGCGCATCATTGGACTAATGGAACCCAAGGGGCAGGTGTTTGGCCAGAGCCAGGACAACTTCATGATCCTGCCGTTCGATACTATGCGCACGTTGGTCGGCAACCAGAATCGGCCCGACATCTTTGTGCAGATCAGCCTCAGCGATGTCAACGATACCGACCGCGTTGCTGAACGCATTACCACATTGCTGCGCAACGCCCATGATCTCGACAGTGACGAGGAAGATGATTTCCAAGTGCAGACGTCGGAGCAGTTGACCGACACTTTCAACACCATCCTCAATACGGTGACGCTGGTGATGGGCAGCATTGTCGGTATTTCGCTTTTGGTGGGCGGTATCGGCATCATGAATATCATGCTGGTGTCGGTGACAGAGCGCACTAAAGAGATCGGTATCTGCAAAGCGATTGGTGCCAAGCGACACCAGATTTTGCTGCAATTCCTGTTTGAAGCATTGCTGTTGTGTCTGCTGGGGGGCTTTGCGGGTTTGGTTATCGGTTATGGCATTGGTGCACTCGCGGCCAGTGCGATTGATAATTTCCCGTCAGCTTACGTACCCTTCTGGGCGATTCTGTTGGCGTTTGGGTTCTCTGCGGGAGTCGGCCTGATCTTTGGTATTGCGCCGGCAGCGAAAGCGGCCAATCTTGATCCGATTGATGCGCTGCGTTACGAATAGTTTGGGGGCTCTGGTTTTGCTGGACATCCACTTGGGGTGAACTTGTTGCGTTGCATTCGTTGGGAGGGCTTGCCGTGTCTGGTCTAACTTCGTGTTACACCAGAACTGCTCCATCACCGCTATCGCCTTCAAGTGTGGCTTCAGCAATACGGCACACTTTTCCCGTGCCTTTCGCAAACTCTACGCAATGACCTCGCGCGATTACCGCTGCAAGCACCTCAGCCCACCCGCCTGACCTGACCTGACCTGACCGAAGACATCAATTGAGCCACAATCTGGCATTGCGGAACATGCGCATAGTCGGGCCATCTTCCCGCCAGTTGTCGGCTTTCCAGGCATTGGTTACCGCACGGAACACGCGTTCAGGATGCGGCATCATGATGGTGAAACGGCCGTCGGTGTTGCACAGCCCGGCAATGCCGGCGGGTGCGCCGTTGGGATTGGCCGGATACTGTTCAGTGACCCGGCCATAGTTGTCGACGAACTGCAGCGCAACCGTGCCACTGGCAAGCGCCGCTTGCTGCGCCTGCATATCCGCGAATTCCGCCAAACCTTCGCCGTGCGCTACCGGAACCGGAAAACGTGAACCTTTCATGCCGGCAAGGAACACCGACGGCGTGTCGTTAACCTGGACTAGCACGGTTCTGCCTTCGAACTGCTCGGATTTGTTGCGCACAAAATGCGGCCAGTGCGCGGCACCGGGAATCAGCTCGTGCAGATTCGACATCATCTGGCAGCCGTTGCAAATACCGAAAGCCAATGTCGACTCGCGCGCGAAAAATTGCGTGAACTGTTGGCGCGCCTGTGCATTAAACAAGATGGATTTGGCCCAGCCTTCGCCCGCACCGTGCACATCGCCGTACGAAAATCCGCCACAGGCAACCAACGCGTTGAAATTTTCCAGCAACACACGACCGCTGATGATGTCGCTCATGTGCACATCAACCGCCTCGAAGCCGGAGCGATGGAACGCTGCGGCCATTTCCATCTGCCCGTTAACGCCCTGCTCACGCAGGATCGCAATGCGGGGATGCTGTCCGCGCCGTATGAAGGGTGCGGCAATATCGTCGTTGGGATCGTATGACAGGCGCGCATTCAAGCCAGGGTCGCTGGTGTCGAGCAGCGCGTCATATTCCTGCTGTGCGCATTCAGAGTTGTCGCGCAACATTTGCATGCGGTAGCTGGTTTCGGCCCAGATTCGTTGGAAATGTGTGCGCGTGTTGCCCAATACCGTTTTGCCGTTGAACGTAAATCCGATGTGGTCGCGGGATACGGGGCGGCCAATGCCAAAGCAGATATCCGCCAGCCCCATTTCTTCTGCCAGTTCTAGCACTTGCGGCAACAGGCTGTCCTGCACCTGGATCACGGCACCGAGCTCTTCTGCGAACAGGGAGTCGGCAATCTCGCCGGTGCTGGTGATACTGTCGAGTGCGATGTCGAGGCCACAGTGTCCGGCAAATGCCATCTCCAGTAACGTGACAAACACTCCGCCGTCAGAACGGTCGTGATAAGCCAGCAGCAGTTTTTGTTCCAGACACTCCTGGATGAAATCAAAAAAGCGCACGAGGTCACTGGCGCTGTGCAAATCGGGAGCCTCTGCCCCAAGCTGGCCGTAAACCTGTGCCAGCGCCGAGCCGCCAAGGCGATCAGAACCAAACCCGAGGTCTAGCAACAACAGCGACGAGGCGCCCTGATCAATCCGCAGTTGCGGGGTCACGGTCTTGCGCACATCGAGTACCGGCGCGAACGCCGAAACAATCAGTGACAGCGGCGCGGCCATGCTCTTCTTGCCCCCGGCATCCTGCCAGACGGTGCGCATGGACATGGAATCCTTACCCACCGGAATCGTAATGCCGAGTTCCGGACACAATTCCATGCCCACCGCTTTCACGGTCTCGTACAACTTGTGGTCCTCGCCTGGATAACCGGCAGCGGCCATCCAGTTGGCGGAGAGGCGCACGGCGGCGAGCTGGCCGATACGGGTGCAGGCGATATTGGTCAGCGCTTCGGCGATTGCCATGCGCCCCGACGCAGGCGCATCCAGCAAGGCTAATGGTGTGCGTTCACCCATCGCCATGGCTTCGCCGCAATACGTGTCGTAAGCCAAGGTTGTTACTGCTGCATCGGCCACGGGTACCTGCCAGGGACCCACCATCTGTTCACGCGCAACCATGCCGGTAATTGAGCGATCGCCAATCGTGATCAGGAAACTCTTGCTGGCCACTGCAGGCAAACGCAACACGCGTTCGGCGGCTTCGTGCAAATCGACCTTGTCCGCAGCAAAGGGTTTGAATTGCAGTTTTTGAGACACCGCCGTGCGGTGCATCTTCGGCGCCTTGCCGAACAGCACGCTCATGGGCAGGTCGATGGGCTGGTTATTCAAGACCGGATCATTGAGGGTCAAATGCTGTTCCTTGCATGCAGTGCCCACAACTGCGTATGGACAGCGTTCGCGCGTACAGATCACCTCGAAGCGTGCCAGATCGGCCTGACTCACGGCCAGAACGTAGCGTTCCTGAGCCTCGTTGCACCAGATTTCGAGCGGCGCCATGCGCGCGTCAGCGCTCGGGATCGCACGCAGATTGAAGTTGCCGCCGCGTTCGCCATCTTTGACGAGTTCAGGCAAGGCATTCGACAATCCGCCGGCGCCCACGTCGTGGATGAAACAAATCGGATTTTGTGCTCCCAGTGCCCAGCACTGGTCGATGACTTCCTGACAGCGGCGTTCCATTTCGGCGTTATCGCGCTGCACCGACGCAAAATCGAGTTGGGCATCGCTGGCGCCAGCGGTCATCGATGAGGCTGCCCCGCCCCCGAGCCCAATCAGCATGGCGGGACCGCCGAGAACAATGAGACTAGCCCCCACCGGAATCTCGCGCTTCTGCACATGCGGCTCGCGGATGTTGCCATAACCACCGGCAATCATGATGGGTTTGTGGTAACCACGAATTTCGGTGACACCCGCTTCGCCCAACGCTGGTTGCGGCGTCTGCATTTCGAAAGTGCGGAAATAGCCGCACAGTGCGGGTCTGCCATATTCGTTATTGAAGGCTGCGCCGCCGATAGGACCTTCCAGCATGATGTCGAGCGCAGAGGCAATATGGCCCGGTTTGCCGAAATCGATTTCCCACGGTTGCACGAAGTCCGGAATCTTCAGGTTGGACACGGTGAATCCGGAGAGCCCCGCTTTGGGTTTGGCGCCGATACCGGTGGCGCCTTCGTCGCGGATTTCGCCACCGGAGCCAGTTGAGGCACCCGGATATGGCGCAATTGCAGTGGGATGGTTGTGGGTTTCTACTTTGACGAGGATGTGGATCGGCTCTTCGTGAAAACCATAGGCCTTCGTATCAGGATCGGGAAAAAAGCGTCCGGCAGTGAAGCCGGCGAACACAGCTGCGTTGTCCTTGTAGGCCGACAACACGCCCTTGCTGTTGCATTTATAGGTATTGCGGATCATGCCGAACAGCGACTCTGCCTGTTCCTTGCCATCCAGTGTCCACGAGGCGTTGAAAATCTTGTGGCGGCAGTGCTCCGAATTGGCTTGCGCGAACATCATCAGTTCGATGTCGTTGGGATTGCGACCAAGATCGCGGAAGCTCTGTAGGAGGTAGTCGATTTCATCGTCAGCAAGCGCCAGACCCAGCGTCTTGTTCGCAGCGGCCAGGGCTTCGCGCCCACCGGCAAGAATGTCTACGCTGCGCATGGCCTGCGGCTCAGCACTGGCGAACAGTTGGCTGGCAGCGGCGAGCGTGGGCAACACGGCTTGGGTCATGCGGTCATGCAGGAGCGCTGCTACTGCCAGATTCCCCGGCTCTGCCCCACTCACTTGGTAGAGAGTACCGCGCTCAATGCGCTTTACCCCATTAAGACCGCAGTTACGGGCGATATCGGTGGCTTTACTGGACCAAGGTGAAATGGTGCCAGAGCGTGGCACCACGAAATAGTCGGCGCCGCTTGTCGATGGCGCGGCGGCGTGGTCAGTTGGTCCATAGCGCAGCAGGCGTTCCAGCAGAACGTGCTCGTCCTGATGCAGTGGGCCTTGCAGATCTATCAGGTGGATGAAACGTGCTTCAACAGCGCTTACGGCGGGGTGGCTTTTTTGCAGTTTGCGAAGGAGCTTGTCACGGGCGAAGGTGGAAAGCGCGGTAGCGCCGGACAGAATCAGCATGGATAACGGGGCCTGAAAAACGTAAGGAGAAGCGGCCTGGAACGAGCGCATATTCTAAAGAATTTGACGGGTCAAAGACAGGCAAAAGACCGACACAACCGGTGTGCCCCAAAACAGTTCCGAGGCATGTCCCTTTGCACAACTTACATGCAGCTTCCCCTGTATACAGCGAGCCTCTAGACAGCAATACAGGGCAAATACTCGCCAAAACCGCCTCTTGTCCACCTTGAAAGGTTGGCACGCAGGATGCATATCCATTAGTGGAGATCCTTTTTGGACCTTCATTTCCCCCTAATGCTTAACAGGACCGAACTCTGTACGCCCCTCCCCCCCCGAGGGGCTTTTTTTTGGGTGGCCGTTTGCGTCTAGTGCCTGTAATCAAGCAGATTCCGCTCAGCGTCCCAGTGTGCATACAAGCAGACATCTTCAATAAAACTGGTTTTGAACCCCGAAAATGCCCTCAGCATCAGAAGCTCGCACTATCTTGGTGCTAGAAAGTCTCTCCTTGCACCATCCTTAAGCTTTCCCCACTCCAAGTTTGCGGGGCGGCCAGCTCCCGAACCCGAAACTTTGCTGTTTCTTCATGTATTCCAAATAGTTACAAGAGTTGGCTTAAACATTGCTAAACCCTCTACAGGAAATCAAATCTTTCCTGAACCTGGACACTGCAATGTCCTCAATCTCTAAAGGAGAAATCAACATGAAAAAATTGTTGCTTACCACAACAGTATCCGCATTGGCCCTGATGGCATCCGCCCCGAGTTTCGCTGATCTCGCCGGCACCGCCACCATCACCAACAGCTACATCTGGCGAGGTCTGACCCAATCAATCAACGAGAGTGCCATTCAAGGTGGCTTGAAGTACACGGGTGAGAGCGGAGCCTATGTTGGCACTTGGGCATCCAACGTGTCATACGATGCTGACGACGCCTACTCCTACGAACAAGATATGTATTTTGGATACTCCGGCGCAGCCGAGGGCTTTACCTACGATCTCGGTTACCTGTATTACAACTACGACGAGAACGCAGGTTTTGACTTCGGTGAAGTGTACGGCACCATTGGTATAGGCAATCTGAGCATGAGTGCCTTCTTTTTGACCAATGCCGAACCCGATGAAGCCCCAGGCCAGGATTTTAGCGCATTTGAGACCATCTACTTGTCCGGCAACTACAGCATTCCGCTGGAAAGCGGCGCCACCATCGGCCTGCACATGGGCTTCCACGAAGGTGACTTCGCTGAAGCCTTCAACGGCGTGACCGACGGTTACCTCGACTACAACGTCAGCATTGCCAAAGACGGCTTCATGTTCATGGTGACCAGCACCGACCTGGACGGAGACGATGACGGCGATGGTTTTGAAGACTATGCCAACATGCCGGCACGCGATAATGACGAAATGAAATTCGTCGTGTCATACGGCCTGAACTTTGAGCTCTGAGGCTGGACTATTGTAATGTTGGGATCTGGCCGAGGATGGCCGCTTTCCAAACCAGGCAGTTTAGAAACCGGTGTCCGCAAGGCGCCGGTTTTTTTTGCTAATCTGCTGAGCTGCCCTGTCTGCGCTCGCGAAAAAAACCGCTTAACAACTCGCTGCACTCATTCGCAAGCACACCTTGTCGATAGAGAATACGATGGTTGAATACACCATCAGCATCCAGCAAGCGGAAATGACTGCACACCGCACCTGCACGTGGCTCGCTTGCGCCGAATACGAGTCGCCCGATCCGCGCATGAATCATGGCACCTACGCACATCGTGCAGGGTTCGATTGTGACGTAGAGCGTGGAATCCGGCAGACGATAATTGTACTGACGCTCCGCGGCCTGGCGTAAGGCAACAATCTCGGCATGCGCGGTAGGATCGTTGGTGGTAATGGGTTTGTTCCAACCTTCGCCAATAACCACTTCACCACGCACGACTACCGCCCCTACTGGTACTTCACCCACTGCACCACCCAATTTTGCGAGTTCGAGTGCATGGCGTATCCAATGTTCATCTGTGTGAGTCATGATTGGTTTTCTGGGGAACCGATTACTGCAGAACCAGATCGTCCCCAAATTCCTTCTTGCAGACTGTTTGGAAGAAGGCTGCCAAGCTGCGGAAAAAATTCCTGAGTGGCGAGCCGGTACGCCAAGCCAGCGCGTGAAGCCGAAAAATAGGCTCACCCTCTATGGAGATGACTTGCAGGTCAACTCGATCCCGGATTTCGGCGCGGATATACAAGGCTGGCATAAAAGCAACTCCCATTTCCATATAAACCATTTGGCGGATGGCATCGAGACTTGTGCCCTCGTAATCACGCAGCAATTTGGCTTTGAAGCGTATGCACAGTTCTTCTACCTGCTTGTAGAAGAGGTGGTGTTCTTCCATCGTCAGGATCTCCAGACCTTCCAACTGCGCCGCCGTGATTGTCGGTTTGTTTGCCAGCGGATGCTGGGCACTCAGTACCAGGTAAACCGGCTCTCGAAACAAAGGCACGACAGTAATGGCCGGATCACTTAGCGGGAGTGTGGTAATTATCAGATCGTAATTGCCAACCTTTAACCCCTCGATCAATTCGGCATGCACTGCCTCGCGGATAAAAAATTTGACATCGTGATAGCTCTGCCTAACGGCTGGAAGAATGTAGGGGAGTGAGTAAGGGCCGAGCGAGGGCGGGACACCCAGCCGGAAAGTACCGGCCGGACCGCGGGCTGCCATATTGGCAAAATCCACAATGGCTTCCGCGGCATTAACCGCTTGCCTGGCTTCGGCAACCAGGTCGCGGCCAATTGGGGTTAGGGTTACCCCACCACGCGAGCGCTCGAAGAGATCCACGCCAAGCGTTTGTTCCAGTCCTTTCAACTGGGCACTGAGTGAAGGCTGGGTGATTTTAAGTTCGTTGGCGGCTTTGCGGAGACTCTTGTGCTGGCTGGCAACCAGGAAGTAACGCAATTGCTTCAGAGAGAAGTTCAGGTCTTTCATGGCAATCATACTGACCCGTTTCCCGGATGGAAGTCAATTCCTTCAAAGCACAACAATTCATAACCGGGTTCAAGTGCGGAGTTGTGGCCCCGGCCGAATAAAATCAATCGTTTCTACCGTGATATTTTTTAATCCGGAGTGCAATGAATAGTCCTGGATAAACTCGACCACGTCATAAGCGATCGACTTGGAATTGGAGCAATCGATGATTACTTTGGAATTTTCAGGGATTGCTTCAAGTGCGGCAATGATATTGGCTTTGTTGAAGAACGACACTTCCTGCGCCAACACAATATGGTGCACTTCCCTGCCGACTTCCGTAGTCATGGTATTTTTCATGTAGTGGGAATTGCGATAACTGTGATGCAAGGTAAACAGCAAGCCGACGGCCAGACCAACGGCAATACCTACCAAAAGATCGGTGGCCAGTATGGCAATTACGGTTGTCGTAAACGGGGCAAATTGCTCCCAGCCCAGACCGAACATTTTCCTGAATAGTGAGGGTTTGGCCAGCTTGTAACCGACCATGATGAGGATAACGGCAAGACTTGCCAACGGAATCATATTGAGGAGTCCTGCAATCGTAATTGCAGTGAACAGCAGAAAGAATCCGTGCAAAATCGAAGACAGTTTGGATTTTGCGCCAAACGCAATATTGGCGGAACTGCGCACAATCACCTGGGTAACTGGCAAGCCTCCCAACAATCCGGAAATAACATTACCCAAGCCCTGCGCTTTTAATTCACGGTTGGTTGGAGTAACTCTTTTGAGCGGATCAAGCTTGTCGGTGGCTTCAACACACAACAACGTTTCCAAGCTGGCCACAATCGCCATTACGACTGCGATTTTGTACACCGCTGGATTGGATAATTGGGAAAAATCCGGAAAGGTAAATTGCGTGAAGAATTCAGAAATATTTGTGCTTACCGGCAAATTTACCAGCTGGTCGGGGCTCAGCGTGAAACCCAGCAAACCCGTCTGAAAAAGGTAATTCATCAATATCCCCAACAAAACCACTACGATTGGGCCTTGAATAAGTTGGAATAATCGGTATTTTTTGGTGAGTACCTGGTCCCAGAACACCAGTATCGCCAGTGACAATACTGCTATCAGCACTGCTCCAGGCGTCAGCATGTTGAAAGCATTCGCAATCGAGGTGAGGGTATTTTCCCCACTGTCTTGTGCAAATGACTCGCTACCGACAAATTCGGAGTCATAGCCAAGCGCATGGGGAATTTGCTTGAGAATGATCAACAGGCCGATACCTGTCAGCATGCCGTTAATGACGGATGAAGGGAAAAAATAGGCAACAAACCCGGCTTTGAAGTGGCCCAGCGCCATCTGCATGAACCCTGCCAGTACCACGGCTGTCAAAAACGCTTCCCAGGAATTCAGGGTTGCGATTGCGCCGAAGACTATGACCGCCAGGCCCGCCGCCGGGCCGCTTACGCCAAGTTGCGAACCGCTGGCGAAACCTACGACAACACCACCCACTATG
>CAMDML010000066.1 GCA_945902215.1 Klebsiella pneumoniae
CAATGAGAGTCCGGACAACGGATTTTTTCATAACTGGTCACAGCATTTGCTCCTTACTGCCACCAAAATGCACCCCGGTAGCGGCTGCAGGCCATTTTGTTTCACTGCCCGCAGATAAATGCCTATGCTGGCATCCATGTTATAGTTAAGCGTGACGCAACACCCTGTAAAACCATGCAAAACAACGGATATGTTGACGTTCAATGCCAATCACAAGCGTGTGCACAACCGCCACTTTCCATTGATGCGGGGCTATACCCTGCTGGAACTTTTGGTGGTGATCGGCATTGTCGGCTTTTTGGCGATGATGACCATTCCCAGTTTCCAGGACACCATTCGGCGCAATGCCAGGGAAGGGGCCATGCTTGAGCTTACCACTGCCATCGCGCTGGCTCGTACTGAAGCAGTAACCCAGGCTCTTGATGTGAGCATTTGCCGCTCCACCGACTCGGCCACCTGCGCCGCAGGCGGGGGTGGGGCTAACTGGGACGCTGGCTGGATCATATTCTCGGATGCCGCCACAGCTGGCACCGTGGATGTGGACGACACACTCCTGCAGGTTCAGGGGAGCGGAAATGGCGTCACCACCATCACTCTCCAGACTCGGCTCAACGCTGACTTCGCAGGAGACTTTTTGCGCTTCGACGAAGATGGCTTCCTGAACAACACCACATCAGGAGCCTATTTCAAATTCTGTGACCTTGATAATGACCTCGCCAACGCCAGGGCATTGTGGCTCAGCAATACCGGAAGGCCTGCCATGTCCACCGGTGGCGGGGATGATGTGCACAATGACCTCGCGGGAGATGATCTGGAATGTCCATAATCAAATGCGGTAAATGCATTCTTGGCAAGAATGTATCAAACAGCGGCTTCACGCTGGTTGAGGTTCTGGTTTCACTTTCCATTCTGGCAGTGGGCATGCTGGGCATGGCAGCTATGCAGACCGAGTCGCTCAAATTCAACAACGCGGCGCTCACGGATTCCCAGGCCCAATTCCTGCTGACCGACATGGTGGAGCGGATCCGCGCCAACAGAGGCAACAATACCTACGTGATGACCTTTGCCGATGAGCTCAGCGACCCGCCGGTTGATTGCGCGGCTGCAGCGTGCAACACCGGCAATCAGATGGCAATTTGGGATATGACCCAGTGGCGGGCAAATGTTGCCAACACGCTGCCGCTGGGGGAATCCCAGATACTGTTCAACACACTGAACCGCAATTTTGTCATTTCCGTGCGTTATGACTGGAGCCAACTTGGTGGAGAAGACATCACCAATGGCAAGCGCACGGTCACGATTACCACGCGAATTTAGCTATGGGCGCCGCTGTGAACCTATCGGCATCACACTACTCTCTAGGCAAACTGGCCAGGCAGGCAGGCCTCACGCTGGTCGAACTGATGGTTTCCATCGCGATCGCTTTGACCGTCATGAGCGGCGTGGTGCAGGTGCTCGTGGTCAGCAAGGCAAACTTCGTCACTGAACGGGAGCTGTCCGCCCTGCAGGAAAATGCCCGGTTTGCCCTCAAGTTTCTGGGCGATGAAATCCGCTTGGCCGGTTTCTCCGGTTGCAGTGCTGACGCGCCATCGCTTTCTGTCGCGAATAGCATCGTGGACAGCACTACTACCTGGTATCTGCTGAATCTCGGGATGACGGGTTATGAATATGCTGGCGGAATCATCAACTATCCCACGGAGTTCCGCACGGATGTGGCGGTCGATACCGATGCGCTGGTCATTCGCAGAGCTGAAGATACCGGCTTGAGGGTTTCCGCTACCTATGCCGCTGCAAGTGGCATCGTGCCGTTGAACAAGGCGCACGCGTTCCAACCGGGTCAGCCAATGGTGTTGGCGAGTGCCGATTGTACCCAGATCGGTATCTTCCAGAGCTCTGGGCCTATCAACGGCTCCAACACAGCCACAACCTTAGAACATGACCCAGGAGGGGGGGTTACCCAGCCGGGCAACTGTGTACTGCAACTGGGCGCAGAGTTTACCTGCGCAGCGTCAGGTGCGGCAGTTGATCTCGACTATCCAAGAGGCTCCAGAGTCATGCAATTGCGCAGCGAGGCCTACTATGTTGGTGCCTCCGAAGCCGACGCCACTGTGCCGGCACTGTTCCGCGAGCGGATGCTGCTCAATACCACGACATCCGACCTCTACACGGCGGCGGAAGAACTGGTGCAGGGAATAGAAAACATGCAGATCCTGTACGGGCTCGACAATAGCGGCAGCAACGGGATTGCAGACATTTATGTACAGGCTGACAACGTCTTGGTGAATACGACGGCGAACTGGCAAAAAGTAGTGACTGTACGGCTGATTCTGCGCATGCGCTCTGTCAATCCGGTCTACAACGAGAATGTGGATTACCCGGTATTCGAAGGAGTCACAGGAACCAACGGATCTGACCGTTTCATGCGCCAGACCGTTTCCACCACCATACAGATCAGGAATGGCTGAGGATGGGTGCATCCATGAAGGCAATAAGGAGAAAGGCAGTGCTACTTGGCAGACTGCCCGGAAATCAAAAGGGAGCGCTCATCCTGCTGACGCTGTTGATCCTGCTGGTCATCAGCATGCTCGGCATGTCTTCCGTTGACTCGACCGGTCTTGAGATGAAAATGTCGAGCAACAGCCGCGAGCAACAGCAGGCCTTCGAGGCGGCGGAATACACGCTGTCCTGGGTAGAAAACGCATTGGCCACTACCGGATATTTTTCCACGCCAAGCGTCACCAATGACGTCGATGGAGATGCTGGCAATGGCCTCTGTGGCGCGGTGTGTTTCTCGAGCATTGGCACGAACGGTTATTACTTCAATGGCGATATCACCCCTTATTCTGACCCAGGTGCGTGGGACACTTGTGCTCTCCTCCCTCCTGCAACCGAGCCCTATGCAGATCCCGTGACATGGTCAACCTCCGACCGGCATCGCACGTTGGTGATCCCCAATTCCGACATAGTCGCGAAATACATCATTGAATACTGGTGCTATACAGCCCCGAATGCGGGTGTGCTCGACGCTGCCAACAACAAACGGATGTATCGCATCACGGCGTATACGGTGGGCGAAAGCGGACGCGCGCGTGTCATGCTGCGCAGCACAGTTATGGAACCCTGAAATATGGAGGCGATTATGAAATCATTGCATAGTTCCTGTATGGGGAACCTTGTGACACCTTTCAGGACTTTGCTGGCGGCAATGTGCCTGTCCTTTATGCCGGGCGCCAACGCGCAGTTGACGTCGAGCAACTTTTCTTTGGTGCCACCTCTCATTACCGAGAGCGCGCCTCCCAACGTGATGCTGGTGTTGTCCGACGATCATGAGTTGTACAAAAAATCCTATTCCGATTTTACCGATATCACAGGCGATGGCGTGGTTGACGGCTCCTATCTTGACACGTTCACCTACAGTGGCTATTTCGACAGTAATTTCTGCTACACCTACGACAACACAACCGACTTCCGTTTCGAGCCCGCCGCCAACATCAGCGCACTGATCGCTGGCGACGGACATGCCTGCAATGCCATGGGTGTGGCCGGCGACTGGAGCGGCAACTTCCTGAATTGGGCTGCAATGACACGCATGGACATCGTGCGGCATGTTCTGTACGGCGGCAGGAGAATCATCGACACCGCCACGGTCGGCGTCACCCCCGGAGTAACGGTTCTCGAGCGCGTGTTCCTGCCGGAAGACGTGCATTCCTTTTCGAAAGTCTTTACTGGCACGACGGCGCGCTACACGCCTTGGGCTCTGGCCTCGATCAGCCTCTGCAGTACCACCTTTGGCGCAACCGGAAATGCTCCTGTGTTGCGCATAGGCAACGGTGCTTGGCCACTATGGGCTTCATCCGAGGTGGTCCAGTGCCACTACCGCAGCGAAGCCGGCAGCAGTGGCGGCGTGGAAAAACCGCAGACCACTAATCGCCCCGTCATCTTTAGCTACAACGCAAGAGTGCAGGTCTGCTTGTCCGGTATGGACTCCTCGGCCAGCCGCTGCAAGGCCTATACCGATGGCGGCACGGGATTGATCACCTACAAACCTGTTGGTCTCCTGCAACGCTATGGCGACAACAGTACGATCAGCTTCGGCTTGATCGGTGGCAGCTACAGCAAGAAAATTGCGGGCGGTGTGCTCAGGAAGAACATAGTACCGCTGACCGGCAATTCCACGGGCACGCTGAACGAAGTTGATTTGGATGACGGCACCTTTCTTAACCAGACCGCCACCAGCGCCGGTATCATCAACACAATCAACCGGATGCAGATTCTCAACTGGAATTACACCGCCAACAATTATTCTGACTGCAGCACCTTCAGCATACCCAAGGCTACTTATCTGGCGTCGGTGGCGGGCGGCAATCGCTATTGCGGTAACTGGGGCAACCCGCTGTCCGAGATCTATCTGGAAGCGCTGCGCTATTTCACTGGAGACGAAGCTGTTGGGGCCGTTGCTGATACCGGCGTGCCCACAAGTGCTTTCAACACCAATGATGCGACCTATTACGCATCGCTGCCGCAACTGACCTGGACTGACCCCTTGGGTACTGCCAACTCCTGCGCCTCCTGTTCGATCATCGTGCTCTCCACCGGCCTCAACTCCTTCGACAAGGATACGCTGGGCTCGGTAACCGACCTGTGGAATGTCGCTGGCACTTCCCGCATGAGCACGGCGGCTCTGAACACGGTCGTCAACACCATTGGCACGCTTGAGGGTATTGCTGGCGGCAGCTATCTGATTGGTGACAACGGCACTGTCAACGACGGCAACTGTACCGCCAAGACCATCACAAACTTTTCCAGTGCGCGTGGCATCTGCCCGGAGATCGGCGGGCTGGAAGGCGGCTATGACATTGCGGGTCTGTCCTACCACGCTTTTACGGAAGATTTGCGCAATGATTTCGCGGGTCTGCAAACTGTAACTACCTATTCTGTAGCGCTGGCACAGAACCTGCCCAGCTACGAGTTGAACGTGAACAACAAAACGGTCACTTTCGTGCCGATCTGCGAATCTGGCACCGGTGGCCTCAAGCTCGATGAGGTTGGCTGGACCGACTGTAGCTTCGTTGATGCGAAGGTCGAAATCCCCACCATTGCGGATCAACCTGACGGCATGTGGGATAGTGGTGGCCGCATGTACGTCTCTTGGGAAGACTCAATGTGGGGCAACGACTTCGATATGGACGGCATCTCCCGCATTGAATGGTGTATTGGCATTGTCACAGTTGCCAACGTGGCTGACTACTGCCCCGGCGAACCCGCGTTTGTGGACTACAACGCTGGGGCTCTCAATAACGACGTCGATGGTGGCGTTGCCAGCCGTATAGGACATACCTATGCCGCGAACTGGGCTTGGAAGACGACTGGACTAACTGCCGACTCTGTCCAGTTCCGGGTGTCGCTGCCGCAGAAAGCGGCCGGCAATGCGATGAAGTTCGGCATCTCGATCAGTGGTATTACAAATGTCGCCGCTGTTCAGACCAAGGTTACCAACGCTCCAACCAGGGTGATGACCAACGCCGTGGTCTATTGCGCGCCAGCCAACATCGACTGCAACAATAATTTAGAGACCGTCGGCAGATACCTCGTGCGCTTTGCGCAAGGCAACGGCGAGCAGTATTTGGTGCTGGGCCAAGGCGGTTACGACATCGGGCGCCTCACCGCCGCCGCCGGCAACCGCATGATCTACACCGAGCCAGTGGTCTATACCGCGGATTCTGCTGTCACTGCCGGGAGAGTTCTGAATAACCCGCTGTACTTCACCGCCAAATACGGCAGTTTCAATGACATTGATGGTGACGGTACCCCGAGGTACCTCAGCAGTCTGGTCGACAACCGCGAGTGGGATACCCGCAATGTGGCTGGTGCTGAAGTTGCAGACGGAATACCCGACAACTTTTTCCCGGTCACCGACCCGAACCAACTGGCGGCAAGTTTGCAGCAGGTGTTCGAGATCATTTCTTCCCGTATCTCGTCCGGTACCGCGGCGGCGGTTGTGGCGAACAGCAGTACGGGTCTGGGCTCTGTCTATCAAGCCTACTATCACCCCGAATATATCGACGATAACGATGAGTCCATTTCCTGGGGAGGTGTATTGCATTCAATGTTTATTGACGACTCGGGACGTTTCCGTGAAGACAACGGCACGATCGGCAAACTGGATGGTACCGGTGTGGACTTTGTCGTCGATATTCAGTACGACACGAGCGTGAGTCCCAATCGCACGCGTTTCCAGCGGTATTCCCAGGCAGGTACCGGTGTGGGCGCAGTCTTGACACCCTTGGGAGCGAAGCAGGACCTGGAAGATATCGGATCAATCTGGAATGCTCGCGACGTACTGGCCGACATCAGCCAGACGGATGTACTGCTGCAGCGCACGGTCGAACCTGGGACTGGCGAGTTCAATGAGGATGCGGGAACCAAGCGTTACATCTTCACTTATCTGGACAGCATCGGCACGGGCACGCCGGGAGCAGTTGACTCAGGAGAAGTTGTGGATTTTCTGCACACAAATTTCGATCCTGGACTTGGTAACAACAATTTCCGCTACTTGGGACTCAGCTCTTCGTCCGATGCGATAAACCTGGTGAAGTACATCCGCGGCCAGGATCAGGCAGGCTGGCGCTCTCGTTTGGTCGATATTCCCGGCGACGGCAGTAGCACCAACAAATACTGGCTGTTGGGTGATATTGTGCATTCCTCGCCATTGGTCGTGAACCCGCCCGACGAGCGCTACGATATTGTCTATGGGGATGTAACCTACGAAGCCTACAAGCTGCAATACCAGCGGCGGCGGCAGATGATCTACACAGGTGGCAATGACGGCATGCTGCATGCCTTCAACGGCGGTATCTGGGACGCGCTTAATCGTACCTTTCAGACCCGGCAGTACAACACTGGAACGGCATTGTACGATGTAGGTCAGTCCCATGAGCTGGGCGCAGAAATGTGGGCCTATATTCCAATGAACCTGCTGCCCCATTTGCAGTGGCTGAAAGAAAATAATTATCCGCATGTATATTATCTCGATGCTCCGCCCCAGGCCTTCGATGTGAATATCTTCACCCCGGACGCCACCCATCCGAACGGATGGGGCACGATTCTGGTAACCGGGATGCGCCTCGGTGGTGGTGATTTCCCCTTGGATCTGGATGGCAGCGGCATGGCCGAAACGACTATGAGTTCGTCGTATCTAATCCTCGACATTACCGATCCGGAGCAAGCACCCGAGCTCATCGCTGAAATCACCGCTTCTGACATGGGCTTCACAACCAGTATGCCCACCCTGATCAAATCCCGGATTCCGGGCGGGGGCGGAAACTATGCGGTGCCTGCTGACAACAAGTGGGTACTGGTCTTTGGTTCCGGCCCTGACACACTTGGCACTGCAGTGAGTAATGGCCAGGATGCCAAGCTTTACGCATACGATCTGGTGGCAAGGGAGCAGGTTGTTCTGGACTCTGCCACACAAACACCTGTCGCAGATCCCAGCGGCTTTTTCGGCGATCTCAGAACCGCAGACTGGGACAGTGATTTTGTTGATGACGTCATCTACGTTGGCACCGTGGAAGGCACAGAAACCGCTCCCCTTGGCCGCCTGAAACGGGTTGTGCTGGATAACGCCGAGGATCACCTTGGCTTGTCCACGGGTGATGCCCCAATGTCGCTGGTATTGAATCTGACGCGGCCAGTTACAGCTGCACCCAACGTGCTGACGTCAGTTGAAAAAAGTGAAAAGTGGCTGCTGTTGGGTACTGGCCGACTCTTTACCACGGCAGACAACCGCTCGAAGACCCAGCAAAGCTATTTCGGGATCAAAGAGGCGGATGATTATGATACTTCCGGTGTCATGCTGTCCGATCTCGTCAACTCGAGCGACATTCTGGTTGAAGCTGAGGGAGCAGTCTGGGATGCAACTGCCAGCAACCAGTTAACAATCGACAGCGTGGATCTGGATACTTTCACGGATTTGTATAATTTCATGGATGACCACGACGGCTGGATCCGCAACTTCCAATACTCTGCTGCCGTCAATCCTTCGGAGCGGGTCTTCAACTCATCGCTGGTGTTGGGCTCCACTCTGGTGTTTACCACGTACATGCCCTCTGTGGACCAGTGTACGATTGAGGGCGACGGTTTCCTCTATGCCCTTAACTACAGGACTGGAACTGCCGAGGCCTTTGGACCCTTCGGTCAGGATACAGATGGATTTGCATTTGCCTCCATCGAACTGGGTCAGGGAGCTCCGTCCGCGCCGACTGCGGTGGTGCGTACCGGGGATGATGCCGGTGTGGATAGCACCAACGTCGGTGATATCTCGATTGTGACGGGTTCGACGACCGGGGTGACGAGCAGCACTGGTTTTACCTCGGCTCCGACCTTGAGCGGCAGGCTGTCCTGGGAGGAGCTGGAACTTCCCTTTTAGTTCCGGCAGAATCGTTGCCGTTGTGGGTATGAATTGCAGGTTTACATGATCAAGGCACCAGACATGCGCAAACACCATTGGGTTTCACAAGTTGGCTTTACGATGACAGAAATCCTGATTGCAATGGCGATTGTGGGGCTGCTTGCCGCAATTGCTTTGCCTGCTTATCAGCAGTCGACACGTAAAGCCAATCGTGCGGATGCCAAAATCACCATGGCAAGACTTGCCACGCTGCAGGAACGCTTTTTCTTCCAGAATAATGCCTATGCAGAAGATTTTTCCGAAATTGTTGGTGGTCTTTCGCTCGGTGATACCGTTACCAGTGACGAAGGTCATTACGAGATCAGCCTCGCGATGACTGGCGGTGGCACCGGCTGGATCATGACCGCAACTGCATTAGGTGGGCAGGGAGAAGACTTGGTCTGCGAGTCGCTGATCCAGAGCAGTCTGGGTGCCAAAACCGCTCTGGACAGTAATGGCGATGCCAGTACCGAGTGCTGGTAGTACTTTCTAGACCTGAGTGCATAGCACTCAGTGGCTGAAGGCTCCGTTAGTTGCAGGTCAGCGGCCCACCATTCGTTCCCTCCCGCAAACCATCTCCATTCGCATCGCGTGCCAGACGGGTTCTGCCGCTCTGACTGAAAATCAACTGTTGCGCCAACTCAGCCGCCTGTCCGGGAGGGCACCAGGTAAAACTGCCGTTTTGTTTGTTGGTGAAGCCCAATGGTGTGAACTGTACATACTGGCGGTTGGGGAATGAACGCAGGCGCAGGCTACCTTCAATACCACGCGAATGTTGCAGAAGCAGATCATTGCCATTCGGAATGCGGTCGCTGTTATGGTCGGTGAACAACAGCATTCCATCATCCCAGGTGCCATTGCACGCCAACCCATCCCGGCTGCGGCAAAGGGTCACGATGCTTCCGCTTGTTACTGCTGTGGTGCGCGCCATGCTCAGGGTACGGGCCAGTTCGTGGATAAAGACCTGCCCCGCATGCGCTTGGACGAATTTGCCCAGATCCGGCATTGCGCTGCTTGCAAGAATTGCAATGATGGCCAGAATTGTCAGGAGTTCCAGCAGGGTATAGCCACGAAGGGTATGGTCGCGAAGTATGTGGCCACGAATGGTGTGGCCAGAATGCCAAGCGTATTGAATAGCGGGTTGCATGAATCACCTCCCTGTGATTTGCAAACAATGATGTGCGCTACAGTTAAGTAGTGATTCCCGGTTTTGTAAAGGGCAACTTTTCCCAAAATTGCTTTAACAGGTTTGGGCAGGAAGTTATTCGAGGCCGAGTTTTTTCAAGCGATAACGCAAGGATCGAAAACTCATCCCCAGTTTTTTGGCCGCTGCAGTGCGGTTCCAGCGGCTCTCCACGAGGGCTTTTTCAATAGCTTCGCGTTCGATCCTTTCCAGATGTTTTTCCAGGGAAAACGGTTGCCCCCGTTCCGCAACTCCGGGCGCTGATCCGGCAACGATCTCTGTGGCATCCAGCGGCTGGAGTGTGCTTGGCATCAGGTCAGGCAGATCAGCCGGCTCGATCACGGCATTGTCCGCCAGTGCGCAAGCCCTTTGCAGAAGGTTTTCCAGTTCTCGCACATTGCCAGGGAAAGCATGACTTTGCAGTGCTTCCATGGCATCCGGGCTAAGACTGGCCTTGGGCTGACCATTGGTGCGGGCAATGTTCTCCAGAATGGAATCCGCCAGAAGCGGGATGTCATCACTACGTTCCCGCAAGGGAGGCACCTGTACTTCAATCACGTTGATACGATAGTAAAGGTCTTGGCGTACCTTGCCCTGACTGACTTCAAGCGCCAGGTTTTTGTGCGTAGCGCTGAGCAGGCGAATGTCCACGGGTATCTCAGTCTGTGAACCCACAGGTCTGATCGATTTTTCCTGGATTGCGCGTAGCAGTTTGACTTGCATGTGCAGTGGCAGATCGGCGATCTCGTCCAAAAACAGACTGCCACCGTGAGCGGCCTGGAACAAACCAATTTTATCTTGTTCAGCTCCGGTGAAGCTGCCTCGCCGATGACCAAAAAATTCGCTTTCCATCAATTCAGTGGGTATGGCGCCGCAGTTGATCGCGACGAATTCATGATCCTTGCGCGGGCCCTCGGCATGGATGGCACGCGCGACCAGTTCTTTGCCGCTGCCTGACTCACCGCTGATGAACACCGGAGCCTGACTGCGCGCCAGTTTGTGGATTTGCTGCTTCAGTGCCTGCATCGACTTCGAAGTGCCGATGATATTGGTCAGGGTGTCGGGCGTTTTTCCGGGTGCGACAGATGACGCAGCGCTGAGTTTCAGCGCGCTCTGTACCAGTTCGCGCAGTTTCATCAGGTCGACTGGCTTGGAGACGAAGTCGAAAGCACCGGATTTCAATGCTTCGATTGCGGTTTCGGTGCTGCCGTGCGCGGTGATGACAGCAACGGGCAATTGCGGATAGCCCGACTGGATGTCGCGCACCAGCTCAAGCCCGTCGCCATCGGGTAAGCGCATGTCAGTGAGGCAGAGGTGAAACTGTTCGGCGGCCAGCAGCTCACGCGCAGTCGCAAGGTTGCCTGCAGAATGCGTGGCCAGATTCATCCTGCTGAGCGTGATTTCGAGCAGTTCCCGGATATCAGGCTCGTCGTCGACTATAAGAATTTTATGCATCAATTGATGTGGCGGTCAGGATGGGCAAATATGAGTCTGAAACTGCTGCGTCCGTTCTCGGTACGCCGAAAAATAATCTTGGTCTGATTAGCTTCGCATATTTCCTTGCAGATAAACAGGCCGAGGCCCGTGCCGCTTTTTTCCGTGGTGTAAAACGGCTCAAAAATCTGCTCCTGCTGTTCTGGGGGCACCCCGGGACCCTCGTCGATGACGTCAAGTACGGGACAGCCTGAGTGCGGGTGTATGCCTACGCTGATCTCAATGCTGGAGCTGCCTGTCTGCCGGCGGCTGTAACGCAGGCCATTATCACAAAGGTTGGTCAATATCTGTTCCAGTTGGCTTGTGTTAAAGCCGGTGAATACCGGGTCTGGGGTTACCTCGAGCCTGATGCTAATCGGGTGCTGGTAACTGTTGCCCAGCCGGCCGGCAAACTCTTCGAGCCAGACTTTGGTGTTGAGCTGTTCCGGCACTTCCTGCCGATGGCGTGACAACTCCAGAATATTCTGGATGATCGCGTTGACCCGCTTGGTGTGGGTATTGATGATGCTCAACAGGCGTTGATCCTCACCCTTGATACTGGAAGATTCTTCAAGCAACTGGCTGGCATGACTGATCGCGCCAAGTGGATTTCGCACCTCGTGCGCAATGCTGGCAGTCAGCCGGCCGAGCGCCATCAGCTTCAGATGTTGGGCTCTGCTGCTTAGTTGCGTGTGGTCTTCAAGAAAGATCAGAATGCTGGTGCGGGGGCCGGCTTCCAGAAAAGTAAAATTGGCCTGGATTTCCCGGCCGGTTTCCATCACCCGGAAGGGCAGCCCGCGTGCATTCTGGTCTGCCTGCCAGATCTTGAGCTGTTCAAGCAATATCGCCGGCAGATGTATTTTGGTGTTGTCGGTTTTGGCGCCGGGGTCGTGCAGGAGTTTGCTTGCAGAGCTGTTGAAATTGAGAGCTCGGGCAGCCTGATCGACGACGATAATGCCGGTTTGCATGCGCTGAATGATTTGCTGGTTTATTTCCTGCAGTGACTTGATGCTTGCTGCTTGCATCAGGTTGATGATTTCCTTCTGGCGGATACGTCTCCCCAGGTATTGCAGCGACACTGCTGTTGCGAACAATGTGATGCCGAGCAAACCTGCCTGCACGTAATACCTTTCTGACGACAGGGTATTAAGGTACAAATAACTTTCACTGTAGATGGCGGCGATGGTGCCCACTGCCGCATAGAAGGTACTCATGCGGGTGCCTGACAGGATGCTGCCAGTGGCAATAGGCACAATCAGCAAATGTGCCATGCCGCTGCTGACTCCGCTGCAGGTGTAGCTAAGCAATACCAGAGTCAGAATGTCGAGGATTAGTACGCTGGACTGCTGCACTTCTTCCAGATGCTGCGGCAACCGGTACAGCGGGAACAACAGGCTCAGCAGGTTCATCCCGAGATAAAAGAAACCGGCTTGCAGGAATAGCTCGGGATCCACCACGCCCAGAGGTGATGTGGTCGTCCGGTAGTTGAAACTCATCAAAAGGATCAGCGCCAGCACGAGTCGGTAGACGTTGTAGATGATGAATATCTGGCGTTTCTGCGTTCCGCTGTCGATTTCGGGGGGTTGCGGCAAAACCAGTCTTGTACTGAGCTCGCCTAAATTGCTTTCCATAAGTGGCGCCGGTTCAGGAAGGGTCGCGGTTGTTGCTGACAAGCCAGGCCTGTTTATGCGCCTGTGTGCAGAACCAGGCTTCTTCATCGGCAGCGCCATCAATGCCAGTGCCAGCGCGCACAGCGTTCTGCTCGGGGAGATGAACTTCGCAGTGTTTACACCGCACTATTTTCTGGCCGACTTTCTGGCCGACTTTCTGGCCAGCTTGCCCAGCTTTTCCAGGCTGGATTTTCGTCTTCTCCCGGCGCGCGGCGTCACCGAGCGCCTGTTTACGCAGCCAGTTCTTGACCATGAACCAGAGCACCCACAGGATCAACAGCAAAAACAACAGACGAATCAGGCCCATGACTTACGTGCTTTTTGCCAATATATGAGGAATATCAGACAATAGCGTACCTCCTTCATTTTATCCATAACCTTCCCCCTGCTCATTCCGAGGTTGCTGCTTGTCATCTGCTCTACCTGCTGCCGGTTCCCGCAAGCTCACCATTGTCATGGCGCAAATAAATCCGTTCGTCGGTGACATACACGGCAATACGCAGCTGGTGTTGCGCCACGCCGCAATCGCGCTCAGCCAATTGCAGGCCGACATGGTGGTGTTTCCCGAACTGGTTTTGACTGCCTATCCGCCGGAAGACCTGCTACTGCGCCCCAGTCTAGACATTCGCATCGACCAGGCGCTCGCCACGCTGTGCGCTGCGAAGCTACCGTGTTGTCTTGTCATCGGTTATCCGGGGAGAGTTGGCGAACGGCTTTACAACATGCTGGCAGTCATTCGCAACGGCGCCATCATTGGCACCTACCGCAAACAATGCCTACCCAATTACCAGGTGTTCGACGAGAAGCGCTATTTCAGGAAAGGTGGTGAGCCATTGGTGCTGGACATTGATGGGCTGCCTGTGGGCTTTACTATTTGCGAGGATCTGTGGGAGCCGGAGCCAATGCAACAGGCTGCGGCTGCAGGCGCGCGGCTGATGATCAATATCAACGGTTCGCCATATCACATCAACAAAGCGCGTGAGCGCATTGAAGTCTTGCAGCAACGCGTCAGCAACGGCGGTATGCCGCTGATCTATGTGAATCAGATTGGCGGACAGGACGAGCTGGTGTTCGATGGCGCATCATTCGCAATGGATCAGCACGGCCAGGTGCAGGTGCAGGCAAGGCAGTTCGAGGAACAGTTGTTGCCGGTTGTAGTCCAAATTGAAGTGCAGACAGGTGCAGTGCAACTGCTCGCGGGAAGCAAACACACGTGGCCTGATGCCGAAGCTGAACTCTATGGCGCATTGGTGCTCGGACTGCGGGACTACGTTAACAAGAATCGTTTCAGTGGTATCGTGCTGGGCTTGTCTGGCGGTATCGACTCCGCCTTGACCCTGGCACTGGCGGTAGATGCGCTCGGCAAGGAGCGTGTGCATGCAATCATGATGCCCTTTACTTACACCGCGCAAATGAGCATTGAAGATGCGGAAGCGGAAGCCAGCACCCTTGACGTTGCTTTCCGCATCATCCCCATTGCCGGCATGTATGAAAGTTTTATGGCAGCCTTGGCAGGAGAATTTGCCGGTACGAGTCTTGATCTCACTGAACAAAACTTGCAAGCACGTTGCCGCGGGGTAATGCTGATGGCGATATCCAACAAGAAAGGGTTGCTTGTACTCACTACCGGCAACAAAAGTGAAATGGCAGTGGGTTACTCCACGCTGTACGGCGACATGGCTGGCGGCTTCGATGTACTCAAGGATGTCGGCAAGATGCAGGTGTATGCGCTGGCCCGTTATCGCAACGCAGTCTCCCCGGTTATCCCGCAGCGCGTAATTGAGCGTCCGCCCTCGGCCGAACTGGCACCAGGGCAGGTTGATGAAGACAACCTGCCGCCGTATCCGGTGCTCGACCGCATTCTGGAGCTGTACATCGAGCAGGATCTGAGCGCGAAGGCCATCATTGCGCAGGGTTTCGAGCGGGCGATGGTAGAGAAAATCATCCTGATGGTCGACCGCAACGAACACAAGCGCCGGCAGGCACCGGTGGGAGTGCGTATCAGCAAACGCGGGTTCGGGCGCGACCGTCGTTATCCCATCACTGCAGGCTGGACTCCGGGCGATTGACCCAGAGATTACCGATAAACCAGTTTGCGCAGAATCTGCATCAGCGCCGCGCCGGCGAGCGCTGC
>CAMDML010000067.1 GCA_945902215.1 Klebsiella pneumoniae
GTTCTCTTTCGCTCCCTCACCGCCCAAAAAAAAACCCAGCTTGCGCTGGGTTCATTTGTTTGGCGGTGAGGGAGGGATTCGAACCCTCGATACGTTATTAGCGTATACACACTTTCCAGGCGTGCTCCTTCAGCCGCTCGGACACCTCACCTTTTTCTTTATATAGCGTATCTATCTAATTGTTTTAGCTGATATTTTTAAAATATTTTGGAGCTGTCTGGATGCCCAAAAAGAGCGCGCACTGTATAGCAAGCAGGGAGCAAACTCAAGCAGCCGGCTTGTCACGCCGTAGCGCGAAAGCGCGAAGGTGCGAAGGCGGAAAACCTATTTCCAGTACACCACGAAGTCCGCCATTTTGAGCAAGGGTACCTGCCGTTCGCGGGTAGTCGGTGTGCCGACATAGAGATAGCCTACTATCGCATCCGTTTCTTTCAAACCCAGTGCCAACTTCACACGGGGATCGTAGGCCACAGCGCCGGTCTTCCAAATGGACCCGAATCCCAGTGCATGAATTGCAAGGGACATGTTCTGCACGGCCGCCGCGCACGACTCGACCTGTTCGATCGCCGGGACCTTGGGATGCTCCTTCACGGTTGCGACGGCAATAATGATCAGCGGCGCACGCAAGGGCGACGACTGCAGCTTGGTCGTGGCTTCCGGCGTTTGCGGCTGCAGGGCATCAACGAACAGCTGGCCCAGCTTGTATCGGGCCTGACCTTCCACGACCAGAAAGCGCCAAGGACGCAACATTTGGTGGTCGGGCGCGCGCAACCCTGCCCGCAGAATCTGGTCCAGCGCGGCATCGCCAGGCGCTGGCTCTTCCAGGCGCGGAGCAGCAGTACGGGTGTGCAAGGCGGTTATGGCATCCATCGGTTTACCTTTTCTGCTTCTGTGATTTATTGGCGGTTGTAACGCGGGAACAGCACATAGTCCATCGAGGCGGTGCTGGCACGGACCGGATTAATATCCAGACCGCCGCGCCGTAAAAAGTTTGCTTCCACGCTCAGCACCTGTGGTTGGCACCGGGAACGGATGTCGCAATAAATGCGCTCCGCGCAATTCTCGTGGTAGTCGTGGTGCAGCCGGTATGAGACCAGATAGCGCAGCAGCGCCGCATGATCAATCTGTGCCCCCTGATAACAAACCGTGATGGTGGCCCAATCCGGCTGCCCGGTCAGCGGACAGCGCGAGCGGAACAGATCGGTATACAGGACCTCATCGACAATCTCTTCAAACTGCCCCCCTGCCCCGACCGTGCGGAGCAAGGCCGCATCTACTTCATAGCGGTTGCAATCGATGTCCAGCGCATCAAGGCAAGTACCCGTGGGCACTTCCAGCACTTCCTGCATGCCGGCGAAGGGTTGTACCAAAACCTCGACAGCCATGCCTGATGAATGGCTCAGATCGGCACCAATGCAGGCTGCGACGGCATCGGAATCAACGAAGACACTTTGGTTCAGCGAATTGAGGTAGAGCTTCAGCGATTTGGATTCAATGAGAAAATCACTGGTACAGGGAAAGATGAAGCGGCCGCGCGCGACTTGCGGCAAGCCTTTCGGATCGAGCCAGGACAACTCGTAAGCGTTCCAGACATCGGCGCCCTGAAACGGCAGCTTGTCGGAATCAAGTCCGAGCTTGCGCCGGTTGTCGGCGCGCGGGAGTGGCACCAGCAGCTCCGGATCGTAGCGCTCCGGGTAGGCAACCGCTTTGCCGAGCGGATTCTCTTTCATCAGTGGCGCAGACCCTTGCCCCTGTGCAGCAACCACAGCGAGAACCCAAACATGCTCACGGTAAAGGCCACCAGCATGAACAGGGAAAATCCAAGATGCGAGTCCGAAATACCGAGAATGCCGTAACGGAAAGCATTGATCATGTAGAAGACCGGGTTGATCTGCGCGACCAGTTTCCAGAAGCCAGGCAACATGTCCACCGAGTAAAACACACCACCAAGATAAATCAGGGGAGTCAGGATAAAGGTGGGCACGATCGAGATGTCGTCAAAATTGCGGGCAAAGATCGCGTTGATGAAACCGCCGAGCGAAAACACTATCGACGCCAACAGGACAACGAGCGCAGTGATAAAAATGTTGTGCATGTGCACACCGCTGAAGAACAGCGCAATGATGGAGGCAATTACGCCTACGCAGAGCCCACGCGCCACACCACCAATCACGAAGCCCAGCAGGATTACATGGTTGGGCACGGGTGACACCAGCAACTCTTCGATGCTGCGCTGGAATTTCTGGCTGAAAAAGGAGGACACCACGTTCGCGTAGGAATTGTTGACCACCGCCATCATGATCAGGCCCGGCACGATGAATTCCATGTAGGTGTAGCCGCCCATGCCGCCGATACGATTGCCGATCAGGTTGCCAAAGATGACGAAATAGAGGGCGATAGTGATCACCGGCGGCACCAGGGTCTGCACCCAAATGCGCAGGAAGCGGCGCACTTCCTTGATGACGATAGTCTGGAAAGCGATCCACACGTAGGCTTTGCTCATCTGCATGTCAGTTCGTGGCTCCTGCTGCGGTCAGCTTGTCGCTTTTATGATCTTTCAGCAGCGACACGAACAACTGCTCCAAGCGATTGGACTTGTTGCGCATGCTCTTCACGCTGATCTGCTGTGCACTGAGCTGCGCGAACACATCGTTCAGGTTCTGCTGACGCGTCAATCCCACTTCGAGCGTGGTCTCGTCCTTCAGGGTGACATCGAAACCGGGCAATTGTGGCACCGTGCTCATGTGGGTGAAAGTATCGAGTACGAACAGCTCCTGATTCAGAGTCTGTAGCAACTGTTTCATTGAGGTGTTCACGACGATTTCGCCCTTGTCGATCATGGCGATGTTGCGGCACAGGTTTTCGGCTTCTTCCAGGTAATGCGTGGTCAGGATAATGGTGGTGCCGGCCTTGTTGATCTCTTGCAGGAACTCCCAGGTAGAGCGTCTTAATTCGATGTCCACTCCGGCAGTCGGCTCGTCCAGAATCAAGAGGCGCGGTTCATGCACCAGCGCGCGCGCGATCAGCAAACGCCGCTTCATGCCGCCCGACAATACCCGTGCCTGCTGGTTGTGCTTTTCCCAGAGGCCAAGTTGGCGGAGGTATTTTTCCGCGCGCTCCCGGGCCAGCTTGTAAGGCATGCCGTAGTAACCGCCTTGGGTGACGACGATGTCCAACACCTTCTCGAACAGGTTGAAGTTGATTTCCTGCGGTACCACGCCCAGGTCCAGCTTGGTGGCGTAGGTATGGGTTTCCACATTTTGGCCGAAGACCTCGACAGTGCCGCCGGACTTGCGAACCAGGGTCGCGATGATGCCAATGATCGTGGACTTGCCGGCGCCATTGGCCCCCAGCAGCGCGAAGAAATCACCTTGGGCGACATCAAGGGTAATGCCGTTAAGCGCCTTGTGCCCGTTGTCGTAAGTTTTCTGGAGATTGCGGAGTGAAATAGCTATGGTCATAAACTAAAAACTGGCAGAAAAACGCTGCGGAGCATAGCAAAATCTGCCCCCACCGTCCCCCACTAAAATCAGGCGCAGGCCAGCGCCTGCAGCGCTCGAAGCAATCGCGCTCGACCGCGCCCATTACTTTCATGCAGCTCAACTGCCAATGCATGGAAAGTGGGGATCACCCGGTGCCGGCCCCATGGCCGGCACCGGGTGTTTGCTTCCGGAAGCAGACACATCCATGTGCCACCTGCAAAATAGTCTGCTTCCGGGATTTTTGCCAAATTTTTTCTGCTGCTAGAATGCAGTCTTTGCTTTCACAGTCTGGTCACATGCAGTCCGCCCTCATCTTTTTGCTCCTGCTCGCCTTTCTTGGTGCCTGTATCTGGTTTCTGCACAGAATCCAGCTGCGCCGGGCCGGAGAAACCGCAGAGCGTACTGCACCACTGCCCGCTTTGGACGCGAGCCAAATGTTGGAGCTCGGCGGCGGCCCCGCGCCTACTCCTGAGAATTGGCAAGGAAATATCCGCGCGCTGCGCGAAAATGGCCATCTTGATCTAGCGCTGGCCCTGAGCAGAGAACATTTTCCTAAAACGCAGGCCTTCCAGCAGGCCGCCATCGTACTGCGGCAACAGATCCGGCATACCCTTGACCAGTTTCACCCAGCAGATGCGCTGCTGCTGGAACTGTTTCGCACCGCCGCACTTGCCGACCTGTTTCGCACCAGCAGCTCGCACAAACCTCTGGACCCCATGGCCGCACTGGCTGCCGTGCGCAACCTGCCCTTCAGTTATGCCGCTATCGGCCACTTGCGGCTGAAGCTGCTCAACAAAAGCGATGTGCGCGCACTGGAACAGCTGTGGGGCAACCCGGCGGCGCATCGTCATGTTGAGGATGTTCTGGGCGAAGACTGGCTCCTGTGGTGCCGCCCCCGGGCGTAAACCTGACACCGGCTGCTGTGGCATAATGCGGCCACTGCTTTCACTGGCCCCGTATTCCCATGCAAGAGCGCCGCAGTACTCCGGAAAATGCCGAGTTGTCACCCGAGCTCGTGCAGAAGGGCAAGACCCGGCTCGAAGCCGAAATTCGTCTTATTGAAGGCTGGCTCGACCAGCTTGAGGGCACCCGCTCGGACAATCCCGAGTCGCTCGCTGCCCGCAAAAACTACGGCGACATGCTGCAGAGTCGCCGCGACCTGCTGCAAAGCCTGCAACGCCACCGCCCCACCTGAACCTGCGAGTATCCCCCCCATGCTGACCCGTCTTCAGGCCGAAACCATGCTCACCTTGCAGGCACAAATGAATGCCAAGGTGAATCCTGACTGGATCAACGCCGCCTATCCCTACCTGCGCGCCGTGGTTGTGGAGGGTGCCGAAGCCATGGAACACCATGGCTGGAAGTGGTGGAAGAAGCAGGAATGCGATCTACAACAGCTGCAGATGGAACTGGTGGATATCTGGCATTTCACCTTGTCTCACATCCTGCTGGAGACTCATGGCGACCAGGCCAGAGCACTTGTGCAACTGCTGGCTGAAGACCTTACCACGCACCTCACTTTTGATGGCAAACAATATGCCATTGCGAGTCTTGATCTGATCGGCAAAATGGAACTGAACATCGGCCTTGCTGCTGCCCGCCGCATCAGCATTCCGCTGTTCGCTGCCCTGCTGGTTGACTGCCAGATGGACTGGAAAGAACTGTTCTGCCAGTACGTTGGCAAGAACGTGCTCAATTTCTTCCGCCAGGACAACGGTTACAAACAGGGCACTTATCGCAAGCTGTGGGGTGGCCGCGAAGACAACGAGCATCTGGTGGAGATCATGGGGAAGTTGAACAGCGAAGATGGAAGCTTTCAGCATCAGCTTTATGCGAGCCTGACCGATCGCTACACAAAGCTGGGTTGAATTGGTACGCCCGACAGGACTCGAACCTGTTACCCTCGGCTTAGAAGGCCGATGCTCTATCCAGATGAGCTACGGGCGCTCAAACAGGGGAATGAATGCGCCTGCAGCGCTCGAAGCCTCCGTACCGTAACAGCGCCCCTGATTCCCCAACTGCGCCTGCTTCAGTTCATGAAGAATGGGGTGACCGACGGGGCTCGAACCCGCGACAACCAGAATCACAATCTGGGACTCTACCAACTGAGCTACGGTCACCATGTTGGATGAAAATGGATAAAAATGGATGATAAAGGAATTGGTCGGGGTAGAGGGATTTGAACTCTCGACATCCTGCTCCCAAAGCAGACGCGCTACCAGGCTGCGCTATACCCCGAAGATACTTCTTAAACACTTCTGTCCCGCCATTTACCTACAAACAGCGAGGGCCGCATGATACCCACGCAACCCCTTGCCGTCAAACTCCTTTCCGCCCGTTTCAACAGCAAAGTACCTGAGTTTGTTGTGCTTTTTCTGCCCTGACGCTAACCCAATGGAGTCCGAGCTGAAGCTCTGACCGTCGTTATCCGGCTATTGTTCAATACGCCAGGCCGTAACCCCATCACGGTCTTCCAACACTACCTTGAGTGCTTTCAGTTCGTCGCGAATGCGGTCAGCTTCCGCCCAGTTCTTGCTTACCCGCGCGGCATTGCGACCTGCGATCAAGCCTTCGATATGGACGGCATCAACGCCCGCACTACCACTGCGCAGAAACTCTTCGGCTGGTGTTTGCAGAATGCCAAGTATCGCGCCCAGTTTGCGCAGCAAGGCCGCCAGAGCAGTAGCACCAGCTGGATCTTGCGCGCGCAGTTTGTTGCTGTCGCGCGCCAGATCGAACAACACACTCAAGGCCTCAGGCGTGTTGAAGTCGTCTTCCATCGCGGCATGGAAACGCTGCTCGACACTGGTGTTCGGTGTTGCCGCCACGCCTGTCGTGTCGAAGCCTTTCAGTGCGTGGTAAAAGCGCGCCAGGGCCGCAGCAGCAGTTTGCAGGCTCTCTTCCGCATAATTGATTGAACTGCGGTACTGGCTCGACAGCAGGAAATAGCGGATCACTTCGGCCGGATACTGCTTGAGCACTTCGCGCACCGTGAAGAAGTTGTCGAGTGACTTCGACATCTTTTCGTTGTCAACCCGCACGGGGCCGTTGTGCATCCACACATTCACGAAATGCTTGCCGGTTGCACCCTCTGACTGCGCAATCTCGTTGTCGTGATGTGGAAACATCAGGTCGCTGCCACCGCCGTGGATGTCGAAAGTATGGCCAAGGCAGGTCGTGGCCATCGCTGAGCATTCGATATGCCAGCCCGGCCGGCCGAAGCCCCAGGGTGAATCCCAACCGGGCTCGCCCGGTTTGGCGGCCTTCCACAGCGCGAAATCGCGCGGATCATGTTTTCTTTCGTCGACTTCAATGCGGGCGCCGGCCAGCATTTCATCCAGATTCTTGCGCGCCAGCTGCGCGTAGCCGGGAAAACTCAGCACGGAGAAGTACACATCACCGTTTGCAGCTGCATAGGCTTTGCCCTTTGCAATCAGGGTTTGCACCATTGTGAGGATGCCGTCGATGTGGCCGGTGGCGCGCGGCTCAATGTCGGGACGCAGAATGCCAAGCACAGCCTCGTCTTCATGGGTGAAGCGAATGAAACGTTCGGTCAGCGTGTCAAAGGCCTCACCGTTTTCGTTGGCGCGGCGAATGATCTTGTCGTCAATATCAGTAATGTTGCGCACATAGGTCACCGCATAACCCGCCGCACGCAGGTAGCGCACAATGACATCGAAGGCCACCAGCATGCGCGCATGGCCGATGTGCATATAGTCGTAGGTAGTCAACCCGCACACGTACATCCGCACCATGCCGGGTTCGATGGGTGTGAATAGTTCTTTCTTTTGGGTGAGTGTGTTGTAGATAAATAACATGGACAGACCTAGGTTTTTTTTGCCCAGGTATCGCGCAACCCGATGGTCAGGTTGAACACCAGCGCACCGGGCTGGCTGTCGAAACGGTCGGCGCAGAAATAGCCTTCACGCTCGAACTGGTAACGGGCTTCCGGCACCGCTTGGGCCAGCGCAGGTTCAACGCGGCAGCCTTTGAGCACCTGCAAGGAATTCGGGTTCATATTGGCGCGGTAATCACCCTCGGCCGCATCCGGGCTTTCATGGTCGAACAGTTTGTCGTAGAGCCGCACTTCCACCGGCACAGATGCATTCACCGGTACCCAATGGATTACGCCCTTGACCTTGCGGCCGTCAGGATTGTGGCCGAGGGTCGTCATGTCGCAGGTGCCACGCAGTTCAGTGATATTGCCTGCAGCGTCTTTGATGACTTCATCGCAGCGAACGATGTAGGCACCGCGCAGGCGCACTTCGCCGCCCTTGACCAGACGTTTGAAGCCCGGTGGCGGTACTTCCTCAAAATCGCTGCGGTCAATGAACACTTCGCGCGCAAAGGGAATCACTCTTTCACCCATCTCCGGATTTTTCGGATGGCGTGGCAGCGTTAAATGTTCAAGCGTGGCTTCAGGATAGTTGCTAAGTACCAGTTTCAATGGCCGCAGCACACACAGTGCACGTGGTGCAGTGGCATCAAGGTCTTCACGCAATGCATGTTCCAGCATGCCGACATGCACCGTGCTGTTAGCCTTGGAAATGCCGGCCATTTCGACGAAGTTGCGGATCGCGGCTGGCGTATAGCCACGGCGCCGCATGCCTTCGAGGGTCGGCATGCGGGGATCGGTCCAGCCATTGACCAGCTTCTCATCCACCAGTTGTTTCAACTTGCGCTTGCTCATCACCGTGTAGTTGATGTTCAGACGCGCGAATTCGATTTGTTGCGGGTGCGCGGGCACATCAAGCTGGGCGAGAACCCAGTCGTACAGCGGCCGGTGGTCTTCAAACTCAAGTGTGCACAGCGAATGCGTGATTTTTTCCAGCGCGTCGGAAATGCAGTGGGTGTAGTCGTACATCGGGTAGATGCACCACTTGTCGCCGGTCTGGTGGTGATGCTGGCGGCGGATACGGTAGATCACCGGGTCGCGCATGTTGATGTTGGGCGAGGCCATGTCGATCTTCAGGCGCAGCGTGTAGGCACCATCGGCGAACTCGCCATCTTTCATCCGCTTGAATAGATCCAGATTGTCGGTGATGGCGCGTTCGCGGCCGGGGCTGTTGCGGCCGGGCTCGGTCAGCGTGCCGCGATACAAGCGCGCTTCATCGGCTGTCAGGCTGCACACATAGGCCTTGCCTTTGTTGATCAGGTCAATCGCGTAGGCATACAACTGGTCGAAATAATCGGAGGCATAGTAGAGCCGGTCGCCCCAATCAAAACCCAACCACTTGACGCTCGCCTTGATCGATTCCACGAACTCCAGGTTTTCCTTTTCCGGGTTGGTATCATCAAAGCGCAGGTTGCACAGACCGCCGAATTTCTTCGCGGTGCCGAAATTCAGGCAGATGGATTTGGCATGACCAATGTGCAGGTAGCCATTCGGTTCGGGCGGAAAGCGTGTATGGACCCTGCCCCCGTGCTTGCCGTTCTGCAGGTCCTGCGTGATGATCTGGTGAATGAAATTGCTCGGGCCTGTTTGGGCAAGATCATTTGTCGGCAAATGGCCCGGAGGCGCTTCAGAAGGTGATGACAGTTTTGTAGGCATGGGGGGTTTAAGCTTTCTGGGTACTGGCAAAGCGGCTATTATAGCCACCTTCGCACTTTCCACTAACCCTTCTCACCATCAGACAGGAACCCCATGATCACGCTGCATACCACCCATGGCGATATCGTCCTCGAACTCGACTTCGCCAAAGCCCCCAAATCCTCCGCCAACTTCCTGCAGTACTGCAAAGACGGCCATTACAACGGTACTATATTTCACCGTGTTATCCCGAATTTCATGATTCAGGGCGGCGGTTTTGACGCCGGCATGAACCAGAAGAAGACCCGGGCCACGATCCAGAACGAGGCCGACAACGGTCTGCAAAACCTGACCGGCACGGTGGCTATGGCCCGCACCAACGAGCCGCATTCGGCATCCAGCCAGTTCTTTATCAACGTCACCGACAACACGTTCCTGAACCACAGCGGCAAAAATGCACAAGGCTGGGGCTATGCTGTATTCGGCAAAGTCACGGGCGGCCTGGATGCGGTCACCAAGATCAAGGGCGTGCGCACCACGTCAAAGGGTGGGCATCAGGATGTGCCGGTGGAAGAAGTAGTCATCAACACCGTCAGCGTCGATGCCAGCAAAGTCCCCGCCTGATTCAATCCTGCTGATCTCCGATCTGCATCTTGAACCTGCAAGGCCCGAGCTTGTCCGGGCCTTTCTCGATTTTTTGGAATTGATCGCTCGCGGCCCTCTGGAAAATGCCGTTGACGGCGCGCTCAACACCACGGCCAGCCGGACCTGTGCGCTGTACATCCTCGGCGACTTCTTCAATGTATGGATCGGTGATGATGATGATGCGCCACTCGGGCGCGAAATCAGTCAGGCTCTCAAAAAATTGAGTGACAGCGGCACTGCCGTGTACCTCCTGCATGGTAACCGCGACTTTTTATTGGGAGAACGCTATGCAAGGGAGTGTGGTGCTACTTTGATTCACGAGCCCTTTATTCTGGAGAACGGCAGACAGCAGTTTCTCCTGATGCACGGGGACGCGCTCTGCACGCGCGACACCGACTACATGGCCTTTCGCGCCATGGTCCGTGATCCCACATGGCAGCAAGACTTCCTCGCACGCCCTCTTGCCGAGCGTCGCGCCTATGCTGATCAGGCGCGTGCGCACAGCAAGACCATGAGCAGCAACAAACCGGACGACATCATGGACGTGACCCCGGACGAAGTCGTGCGTGTGCTGGAGCAGCAGGGAGTCACTACGCTGATTCACGGCCATACCCACCGGCCTGCAGTGCATGACCTGAAACTGAGTGGAAAACCCGGCGTCCGGATTGTGCTGGGCGACTGGCAGGACTTCGGCTGGTTTGTGCGGATTGCGGCTGGGAAAGCTGTCTTACAGAAATTCACTATTGCCTAGCGTGCTTGGTAGCGCTCGTAATGCGCTTCGCTGAGTATCTGCAGTTGTTCGTTGATCAACACCAGCAAATCACGCACATCCTGCCCGCGAAAGGCCGGCTTCAGATCGACACCAATTTCGGACAAGCCGCTGATGCGATACAGATGCTTTTGCAGCAACTGATGTAGCCAGAAATATGGCGACAAGTCGGGGTCATAGAAAATCCGGAAATCCTGCAGCACCTGCTCCAGCAGCGTTGGCGAGACGATGCGGAACTTGTCGGCCATGATTTGGCTGGTGAGTTGGTTGATGCGGGCCTGCACCGCCATTTTTTCGGTTTCGGTGTAGCGATTCCAGTTGATGACTTCCACGTTGGAACGCTTGCAGCCGCGGCAGATGCGATCGCCAAAGGACGTTGTTGAGCAGACGCCGATGCAGGGGGTACGGACGGGTTTCATGACACCATTGTAATGCACCCCAAGAGCGCGCGCCCAAAATTGACGGAATCATGTTGGCGCCAATACCATCTGAGTATCTGAAAATACAGGTAAATTCCCTTACCAACCGTCCGGATTCAGCCCCGCCCCTGCTACCGCCCCGGCCAACCTTTGGCATAGAATGCAAGGCAGCTTTTTGCCACTTTCAACCATCTCCACGAGGAATTCGCAGTGCTCGTAGCCTATCGCAAACATGTTGCCGAACGCGCCGAATTGGGCGTCGTTCCCAAACCCTTGGACGCCGAACAAACTGCCGCGCTGGTGGAGCTGTTGAAGAACCCGCCGCAGGGCGAGGAAAAATTTCTGCTCAACCTGATCAGCAACCGGGTGCCCGCTGGTGTCGACGAAGCCGCTTACGTGAAGGCTGGATTCCTGACTGCCGTTGCCAAAGGTGAAACCAAATCACCGTTGTTGAGCAGACTCGATGCCGTCAAATTGCTCGGCACCATGCTCGGCGGTTATAACATCAACGCGATGGTGCAGTTGCTCGACGACAAGGAGTTGGGTGCAGAAGCTGCAAAACAACTTTCCCATACCCTGCTGATGTTTGACGCCTTCCACGACGTAGCCGAGAAATCCAAAGCGGGTAATCTGCACGCAAGGACCGCCATGCAGTCCTGGGCAAACGCCGAATGGTTCACTGCAAAGCCGAAGATGCCGGAAGTGCTGACCGTCGTCGTATTCAAGGTACCGGGTGAAACCAATACTGATGACCTGTCCCCCGCTCCTGACGCTTGGTCGCGCCCAGACATCCCGTTGCACGCCAAGGCGATGTACAAGATGCCGCGTGAAGGTGCCGCCAATGCCGAACAGCAGATTCACGACCTGAAGCAAAAGGGTTTCCCGGTTGCGCTCGTCGGCGATGTGGTCGGCACCGGTTCCTCGCGCAAGTCCGCGACCAACTCCGTGCTGTGGTTTATTGGCGATGATATTCCGCACATCCCGAACAAGCGGGGTGGCGGTGTCTGCATTGGCAACCAGATTGCTCCCATCTTCTTCAACACGCTGGAAGATTCAGGCGCCCTGCCGATCGAATGCGATGTCAGCAATATGAACACCGGCGATGTTATCGACATTTATCCCTATGCCGGCAAGGTGACAAGACATGGTACCGGCGAACTCGTCTGCAATTTCAGCCTGAAGACCAACATCATCCTGGATGAAGTCCGTGCCGGCGGCCGCATTCCGCTGATTATCGGCCGCGGCCTGACGGACAAGGCTCGCGCGGAACTCGGCCTTGGCGTTTCCACCGTATTCGTGCGCGCTGCCGCAGAAGTAAAAAGCAGCAAAGGTTTCACGCTGGCACAAAAAATGGTTGGCCGTGCTTGTGGCGTGGAGGGTATGCGTCCCGGCATCTACTGTGAACCAAAGATGACCACCGTGGGTTCGCAGGACACTACCGGCCCGATGACCCGCGACGAATTGAAAGACCTTGCCTGCCTCGGCTTTTCCGCCGACCTCGTGATGCAGTCCTTCTGCCACACTGCCGCCTATCCGAAGCCCGTGGACATTGACACCCAGCACACACTGCCCGACTTCATCCAGAACCGTGGCGGTGTCAGCTTGCGGCCTGGCGATGGCATCATCCATTCATGGTTGAACCGCATGCTGCTGCCTGATACTTGCGGCACCGGCGGCGATTCGCACACGCGCTTCCCGCTTGGCATCTCGTTCCCGGCCGGTTCCGGCCTTGTCGCCTTCGCGGCAGCAACCGGCGTGATGCCGCTCGACATGCCAGAATCCGTACTGGTGCGCTTCAAAGGCAAAATGCAGCCGGGTATTACTTTGCGTGACCTGGTTAACGCAATTCCCTATGCTGCGATCCAGAAAGGCTTGCTGACTGTCGAGAAGAAAGGCAAGAAGAACATCTACTCCGGGCGCATCCTCGAAATTGAAGGCTTGCCGGATCTGAAGATCGAACAGGCCTTTGAATTGTCTGACGCCTCCGCCGAACGCTCCGCCGCTGGCTGCACGATCAGGCTGAACAAGGAGCCGATCATCGAGTACCTAAAGTCCAACGTGACCCTGCTGCGCTGGATGCGTTCGGAAGGCTACGGCGATCCGCGCACACTGGAGCGCCGCGCATCACAGATGGAAGACTGGCTGGCGAATCCGCAACTGCTGGTCGCAGACAAGGACGCCGAGTACAAAGAAATCATCGAGATCAACCTCGATGAAATCACCGAACCGCTCTTGGCCTGCCCGAACGACCCTGACGACATCAAACCGCTGTCTGCCGTGGCTGGTACCAAGATCGACGAAGTGTTTATCGGTTCCTGCATGACCAACATCGGCCACTTCCGTGCCGCAGCAACCGTACTGTCACAAAGCAAGGGCCGACTTCCAACTACCTTATGGATTTCACCACCCACCAAAATGGATGAGCATCAGTTGACCCAGGAAGGTGTCTACAGCGTGTTCGGCACTGCCGGCGCCCGCACTGAAATGCCCGGCTGTTCACTGTGCATGGGTAACCAGGCGCGCGTTGCACCCAAGTCAACGGTGATCTCAACTTCAACCCGTAACTTCCCCAACCGCCTCGGTGATGGTGCCAACGTATTCCTCGGCTCCTCCGAACTTGCCGCCGTATGCTCGCTGCTCGGCAAGATTCCGACAATGGAAGAGTACATGCAGTACATGGGCAAACTCGACACAATGTCGGCGAAGATTTACCGCTACCTGAATTTCAACGAAGTGGCAGCGTTCATGAAGGGGGCGGAACAAGCGAAGTCGATTCCACTGCAGAACATCAGGGATGTAGGGATGTAAGCTGTTCGGGACATGGTTATGCAAGAACGAGACCCTGCCACGCAGGGTCTCGTCATTTTGGGGGACTCAATATTCGGCGTTGTGATAGACGTTCTGCACATCGTCGAGGTCGTTCAGCATGTCCATGAACTTCTCGAACATCGTGACGTCGTCACCTTTGATGGTGGTGTAGTTCTGCGGGATGAACTGGATTTCGTCGACTTCATAATCGATGTCGCCGAAAGCGGCAGCGAGCGCAGACTTCGCTTGGCCGTATTCAGTATGCGGCGCGAACACCGTGATCTTGCCTTTCTCGTTTTCAATGTCGCTAACGTTTACATCGGCATTCAACAGCGCATCCATCACCTTCTCCTCATCGCCCTTGAACGACAGGATCACACTGTGGTCAAACATGTGGCTGACAACACCTTGCGTGCCGATCTTACTGTTGGTTTTATTAAAGCACTGACGCACATCATCAAACGTGCGGTTGCGATTGT
>CAMDML010000068.1 GCA_945902215.1 Klebsiella pneumoniae
AGTCATCGCCGAGGCACAGAAGCTGGGCGGCACCTGCGCCTTCATCGACGCTGAACACGCGCTCGACCCGCAGTATGCTGAAAAGCTTGGCGTTGATGTGAAGAACCTGCTGGTTAGTCAGCCTGATACCGGCGAGCAAGCGTTGGAGATCTGCGACATGATTGTGCGCTCCGGTGCTGTTGATGTGGTCGTTATCGACTCAGTTGCCGCACTGACCCCACGCGCTGAGATCGAAGGTGATATGGGTGACAGCCACATGGGTCTACAGGCACGTTTGATGTCGCAGGCCTTGCGCAAAATGACCGGTAACATCAAGACCTCCAACACGCTGGTGATTTTCATCAACCAGATTCGCATGAAGATCGGCGTGATGTTCGGCTCGCCCGAAACCACCACAGGCGGCAACGCACTAAAGTTCTACGCCTCCGTGCGTCTGGACATTCGCCGCACCGGCGCGATCAAGGACGGTGAGGAAGTGGTTGGCAACGAAACCCGCGTCAAGGTAGTCAAGAACAAAGTGGCACCACCGTTCAAGCAGGCCGAGTTCGAGATTTATTACGGTCAGGGCACTTCCCGGAATGGGGAAATCGTTGATCTGGGTGTTGCCAACAATCTGGTCGAAAAAGCCGGTGCCTGGTATGCGTACAAGGGCGAGAAGATCGGGCAGGGCAAGAAGAATGCCGTGATCTATCTGACTGAGCACCCTGCCGCAGCCAAGGAAATTGAAGACAAGCTGCGCGCGCTCCTGATGGGCAAGCCCGGCGGGAAAGCCGCCAGCGGCAAAGCTACCGCTGAAGAAGCCGTCTCGGTTGAAGAGTGATGCAGAAGCGACTGCGGCCAATTGATATCGACAGTGAGCCGCACACCCTCCGATAAACCACCTGTTGCAGTACGGCGTGCCGCAATGAACTTGCTGGCACGCCGTGAACACTCCTTTCACGAACTTCTTACCAAGCTCGAAGCCAAATACCCGGACTACAGCCGGGACGCGGTTGTGTTGCCCGCATTGGTGCGGCTGCGTGACGAAAACCTGCAGTCAGACAGCCGCTTTGCCGCAGCTTGGGTCAACTATCGCGCAGGGCGTGGTTTCGGCCCGCTGAAGATTGCCGCCGAACTGCATCCGCGCAAACTTGACCGCGACTTGCTCAACAACGCGCTGTACATGAATGGCCCCGACTGGGAACAAAAATGTGCGGAAGCACTGCGCCGCAAATTCAAGGTCAGGGACAAGGCCTCGCGCGAAGAGCGTGCAAGATGGCAGCGCTTTCTGATACAACGTGGTTTCGGGCAGGAACAAATCCGTGCAGCATTCAAAGCCACGGCTGAGGAGAGTGAATTCTGATGAAGACCCAGGTCGCTATCATAGGTGCCGGTCCTTCCGGCCTGTTGCTGGGGCAGCTGCTGCATAACGCTGGCATTGCCAACATCATTATTGAGCAGCGCGCACCTGACTATGTGCTCAGCCGTATCCGGGCTGGTGTGCTGGAAGAGGGCTTGTTGCAATTGTTGCGCGAAGCGGGCGTTGGCAAGCGCATGGATGCCGAGGGGATCGTGCATGCAGGTGTGCAACTGGCTTTCGGCGGACTCAGCCGCCGGGTTGATCTGGGCAAGTATGCGGACGGCAAGACGGTTATGGTCTACGGCCAGACCGAGGTAACCCGCGACCTGATGGAGGCCCGTGCTGCTGCCGGGGCAGTCTCATACTACGAAGTCGAGGACACTGCGATCCATGCGCCCGACTCCGCTCACCCTTACCTGACCTTCACCCTTAACGGCGTCAAGGAACGGCTCGATTGCGACTACATAGCCGGTTGCGATGGCTTCCGCGGTATTGCGCGCCAGGCGATCCCGGCCAACCTGCGCCGTGAATATGAAAAAGTCTATCCCTTCGGTTGGCTCGGCCTGCTGTCCGACACCCCGCCGGTGTCACACGAGATTGTCTATGGTGCCCACGAGCGCGGTTTTTCACTGTGCAGCATGCGCTCCATGACACGCAGTCGGTATTACGTGGAGGTGCCGCTTACCGACAAGGTCGAAGACTGGTCCGACGACCGCTTTTGGCAAGAATTGAAAAGCCGCTTGCCCGAACCCTATGCCAGTGAAGTGGTTACCGGGCCTTCGCTCGAAAAAAGTATCGCTGGCCTGCGCAGTTTCGTGGTTGAACCGATGCAGTATGGCCGCCTTTTCCTGGTCGGAGACGCCGCGCACATCGTGCCACCCACCGGCGCCAAGGGTTTGAATCTCGCGGCCAGTGACGTCAACTACCTGTTCCGCATTTTGGTCAAGGTCTACCGGGAGAAGCGGGAAGACCTGCTGCTCAAGTACTCGCCGCTGGCGCTCGACCGCATTTGGAAAGCGGAGCGTTTCTCCTGGTGGATGACTTCCATGCTGCACCGCCTCACCGACAACGCCTTCGACCACCGCATCCAGCTAGCCGAACTGGACTACTTCACCGGATCGGATGAAGGGCTGCGCACCATTGCCCACAACTATGTCGGGCTACCGTATCAGTCCGTGGACTCTCTATGAATTGAGCGTCGTGCCATTTACAAAGCTAGAGCGCGGGCAGGGCCCAGAGACTGCGAACGCCGGAGGCGCCGGCGACCCCAGCAAACCGACAGTATTTCAGGTGCTTGGATAGGATTAATCGGGGATTTGGGATCTTTTCACAACACCACAAAAGTGACTCGTGAGTCGTTGCAAGCACGGCAAAAAGAGCCAAAATTTATTGATGAGTTTGCCTTTTTTATCGGCTACACTTGCTTAGATTTTCCAGTTTTCCATCGCCTACACAGGCCCCACCAGCACAGCAGGAAACTCGCACTCAATGCGATTGAAAAGCATCAAACTTGCAGGTTTCAAGTCCTTCGTAGACCCGACTACCGTCAACTTCCCCAGCAATCTGTGCGCCATCGTTGGACCCAATGGCTGCGGCAAGTCCAACATCATCGATGCTGTGCGCTGGGTGATGGGCGAGAGCTCGGCGAAGAACCTGCGCGGCGAGTCGATGACCGATGTCATCTTCAACGGTTCCAGCAACCGCAAACCCGTCGGCCAGGCCTCTGTCGAACTGATGTTCGACAATTCCGACTTCAAGATCAAAGGTGAATACGCCGCCTTCACCGACATCTCAGTGAAGCGTGTCGTCAACAGTGAAGCCCAGTCCACCTACATGCTCAACGGCACCAAGTGCCGCCGCCGCGACATCACCGACCTCTTTTTGGGTACCGGTCTTGGGCCGCGCAGCTACTCAATCATCGAACAGGGCATGGTCTCGCGCCTGATCGAATCCAAACCCGAAGACCTGCGCGTCTTTATTGAAGAGGCCGCCGGTATCTCCAAGTACAAGGAGCGCCGCAAGGAAACCGAGAGTCGCATCAGCCGCACCCGGGAAAACCTTGAACGCCTGGCTGACATCCGCGAAGAATTGGAGCGGCAGCTACAGCATCTGCAGCGCCAGGCCAAAGCGGCGGAGAAATACAAGGAATACAAGCAGGAAGAGCGCGACAGCAACGCCCGCCTGCAGGCCTTACGCTGGCAGCGGCTCAACCAGGAAGTCAACGCTTCGCAGAAAATCATCGGCGAATTGGAAATAAAACTGGAAGCTGGCATGGCCGACTACCGGGCCCTGGAAGCTGAGATCGAGGAGCAGCGCGAAGCCGGCTCTGAAACCCAGGATTCATACCAGCAGATTCAGGCCAGCTATTACAGCCTCGGCGGTGAAATCTCCCGCATCGAACAAAGCATGGATTACCAGCGCCAACGCAAGCAGCAACTGGAAGCCGACCTGCATGATACCCGTGAGGCGCTGGCACGCGCCAAATCCGAGTTACAAACGGACCTCGACAAGATCACCACGCTGGATGATGAAGTCACCACGCTGGAACCCGACCTCGAAACCGCCCGTGGTCAGGAAGAACTAGCCTCGGCTGCGCTGGAAGAAGCCGAACAGGCCATGCAGCGCTGGCAAGCCGAGTGGGATCAGTTCAATCAGGATTCTGCCAATTCAGTACGGCGTGCAGAGGTTGAGCAGCAGCGCATCAATCATCTGGAAAACATCGTCGACCGTGGGCTCACCCGCAAAAGCAACTTGGGCAAGGAGCTGGAAACCCTGGCTACCGATCCCGAGACCGAGCAATTGGCGACGGTCGAAAGCAATCTCGGCTTGTTGAGCTCGCGTCAAGGTGAGCTTGAGCAGCAGAGCGCCGGCTTCAATGCCCGCATCGAACAAACCCGGCAGTTGCTCAAGGCTGCCAATGAACAGCTGAGTCAAGACCGCAATCGTCTGCAAACCCTGCTTGGGCGGCAGGCGTCACTGGAGGCTTTGCAGCAACAGGCGCTGGGCAGCAAGGATCAGGGCCGACAAAAGTGGCTGGACAACGCCAAGCTTGGCGGCAAACCCCGGCTGGTCGACGGGCTCAAAGTACAGAGTGGTTGGGAGCAGGCAGCTGAAACCGTGCTGGGTGAACATCTGCAGGCTATTTGCGTAGAAGATGTTGCCGCACTTGCCGATTCCCTGAAGGGTTTTACTACGGGCCATCTTACCCTGCGCGACAGCCAGTTCAAGGGTAAAGCTGGCGTTGCAAATACCGCACTTCTCGGGCGCGAACTCGCCGCCAAGATTACGTCTGGCCAACCCTTGGCCAGCAGCGTGCAAGGCATCTATGTCGCGGACAACCTGGCTGAAGGGTTGGGCCTGCGCAAGCATCTGGGTGCGGGCGAATCCATCATCACCCGCGAAGGCGTGTGGCTGGGACCGGACTGGTTGCAAGTCATGCGTGGTTTTGATGAAAAAGCTGGCATCATCCAGCGCCAGGAAGAACTCAGTGCAGTGCAGGAACAAATTGCCCTTAGCCGTGCAGCCGTGCAGGCGCGCATGGAAGAGGCGGATACCAGCCAGCAACAATTACATGGATTCGAGAAAGATAAAGAGATCATTATCCAGCAATTAGGTGATGTAAATCGCCAGTTGACCGAGATCAGTTCCGACCGCTCTGCTCGACTGATGAAAATCGAACAGGTTACCGAACGCCGCAAGCGTCTGCGTCTGGAAATCGACGAGCTGGAAAAACAACTGCAGATAGAACAGGGCAACATCACGGCTTCACGGGCCAGCCTGCAGGTCGCGCTCGACCAGATGGGACTGGATAACGCCAAGCGTGAAGAACATCTGCTCAGCCGCGACGAACACCGCCGGGTGCTCGACACGGCTCGCCAGAAAGCGCGGCACGACAAGGATCATGCACATCAACTCGCGCTGCGTCACCAGACTTTGCTCGCGCAATTGAATTCACTGAAAAACACACTGACCCGCGTGACCGCGCAAGTCACCACCTACGAACAACGCCAGACCCAGTTACTGGACAACCTGAAAACCACAGACGATCCACTGCCGGAACTCAAACAGCAGTTGGAAAGCAAACTGGGCACGCGCTTGGTAGTAGAGCAACAACTGGCAGCTGCAAAAGCCTCAGTTGACCGCATCGAGCATGGTTTGCGCGAACTGGAAGCGCGGCGTCACCAAACGCAGGACCTTGCCCAGCGGGTGCGCGACGAACTCGTGACCCGCAAGCTCAACATCGAAGGCGCAACGGTCAAACGTGCCGCACTCGAACAGCAGCTCACCGAAAACCAGTACGACATTCAGAATGTGCTGACAGCCTTGCCCGAGGCTTGCAGCGAGCAAACCTGTGAGCAGGAACTGGAACAGGTTGCTGGCCGAATTCAGCGTCTGGGGCCGATCAACCTGGCCGCCATTGACGAATACACTGTGCAGTCGCAACGCAAGATCTATCTGGACGCGCAAAACGCCGATCTTGAACGCGCGCTGGACACGTTACAGAACGCCATCCGCAAGATCGACAAGGAAACCCGAACCCGCTTCAAGGAAACCTTCGACAAGATCAACAACGGTTTGCAGGCTCTGTTCCCTAAAGTTTTTGGTGGCGGCCATGCCTATCTGGACATGGTCGGCGAAGACCTGCTCGACACTGGCGTCGCGATCATGGCGCGGCCACCCGGCAAGAAAAACAGTACCATTCACCTGTTGTCTGGTGGCGAAAAGGCAATGACTGCAATCGCGCTGGTGTTTTCGATCTTCCAGCTCAATCCATCACCCTTTTGCATGCTTGACGAGGTGGACGCACCGCTTGATGATGCCAATGTTGGGCGTTATGCAGCGCTGGTCAGAGAAATGTCGGACGTGGTGCAGTTTATCTTCATCACCCACAACCGCCTGACGATGGAAAGTGCCAAACAGCTGCTCGGTGTAACAATGCACGAGCCAGGCGTGTCACGATTGGTGGCTGTGGATATCGACGAGGCAGCCGAACTGGCTGCAATGTAATTCCTTAGTCGTTTGTGATAGTGGGATCGCACACGCGGAACAGATTATGCAATCCATGCAACTGACAGAATGGCTGGTTGTCATATTCGGCGTTGGCATCGTCGCGGTGTTGCTCGATGGTGTCCGCCGCAAACTTGCCGAGCACAGCAAGCGCGTGGTGATGAAGCTCGACAAGAACCTTCCCAAAGACGACATCGCCCCCGATGTTTTACCCAACTCTGAATTGCCCAATGGTGGTGCCCGCACCCTGGAGCGTGATGGTCGGCAAGTCCCTTCGTTGCGCACCCTGCAATCCAAGCGTAAGTTTTCCTACAGGGCCGCACGTCCTGTCTCAGATCTTGACGACCCGGGCGTACGCGCCGTTCCCGTGTTACTGGATGCCGTGGATGTCGAAGAAGAACGGATTGAACATGCGAATGTGTTTGCTGATAGCGGCATTATGCAAGAAGTTGAAGACGTTGTTGAGGAACTCATAGACGGTCTTGATGAGGAGTACGAGGAGGACGCTATGCTTGGAGAACAGTCAAAAGCAGGCAAACAGCCTGGCTATATGGAAACCAGATATCAGGGCAGGGACGCCGATGACGACGAGCTCGACGACGATGAAGAATTCGACGACGAGGAAGAGGAAGATTCAAAATTCGATGAGGAGCTAGACTCTCCGGACGAACTCGAAGATGAGGATGACCTCAACGACGAGGAAGACGACGACGACGAGGAGGACGACGACGAGGACGAGGAAGATGACGAGGAAGATGACGAGGAAGATGACGAGGAAGATGACGAGGAAGATGATCTCGACGAACTCGAAGGTTTACCCGAAGACGATTGGGGCAGCGAGGAAGAGCAGGATGTTCTCATCGATGACTACGAAAGCGAACCGATGCCCTTGCAGGCCGCCTATGACAAGGCAGCGAGTCACCTCGACAAAGCTGCGAGTCACGCGGCTAACCAGTTTGACAAAGCTGCGAGTCACGCGGCGAACCAGTTTGACAAGGCGGCGAACCACTTCAACCGACCGGCGCGTCAGGAAGCGCGGCGTATTGAGCCGGGCTTCGGCGTCGGTATCAGTGGTGAGTCAGGCGCGGACAATGGTGATGGCGATCAGTTCACGGAAAACTTCTCCGCCTCATGGAGCGAGGAATCCGATATCTTGCAGGATGTAGAGTCGATGACGCCTGACCCGCGCTCGATACGACCTGCTCCCGCACAGCCGCCTGTGGTGGCAAAACCACTGCCGGGCAAACGGGATCAGGGTGAACTGTTTCGCGAACCCGCACGCGCGCCGGTACCGCAGGAAGTCATCGTTATCAATGTCATGGCGCGCTCAGGCCAGGCACTGAATGGCGGCGAATTGCTGACAGTGTTGCAGGAGCAGGGCCTGCGGCTGGGTGATATGAGCATTTTCCACCGGCATGCCGAAAACAATGGCAGTGGTGCGGTGATGTTCAGCATGGCCAACATGGTCAAGCCCGGCACCTTCGAACTTGCCGCCATGGATCAGTTCACCACCCCGGGGGTCAGTTTCTTTCTGCAGATGCCCAACAAGCAAGGCAATATGGCCTGCTTTGATAAAATGCTGGGTGCTGCTACTGCCGTGCGTAATGCCTTTGATGGTGAATTAAAAGATGAACACCGCAGCGTGTTCACGCGCCAGACGGTGGAACACTGCCGCCAGCGCGTGCGTGATTTCGAATTGAAACTGCTCTCCCGCAAATAAGTCCCACCGCGCCGTGGCCCACGACCCCAAGACCGAACTTCAGCACCTGCGTCGGCAGCTCGAACACCATAACCGGCTCTACCACCAGCTCGACACACCGGAAATCACTGATCAGGACTTCGACCGCTTGTTCCAACGCCTGTTGGAGCTCGAAGCACATCATCCCGAACTCGTTACCCCCGATTCCCCCAGCCAGCGTGTTGGCAGCGCGCCGCTTGGCAGTTTCACGCAGATTACGCATGCCTTGCCGATGTTGTCCCTCGACAAGGTCTTCGACGAAGAAGACTTGAAGCGTTTCGAGGAACGCTGCAAGAAGCGGCTGACACTTGATACCGATCTTGTTTACAGCTGCGAACCCAAGATCGACGGCGTCGCAGTAAGTCTGCTTTATGAGAACGGCATTCTGGTGCGCGGTGCGACACGCGGTGATGGCACTACCGGCGAGGATATTACCCATAACGTCAAAACCGTGAAGGACATTCCGTTGCGGCTGAATGGCAAGAGTATTCCAGCAATCCTTGAAGTGCGCGGCGAAATCTTCATGACCAAAAGCGGGTTCGCGGCCATGAATCGGGGGGCTGAGGCGAAGCAGGAGCGTACCTTCGTCAACCCACGCAATGCCGCCGCCGGCACTCTGCGCCAGCTTGATTCGCGGATCACAGCCAAGCGGCCGTTGACCATGCTCTGTTATGGCGCTGGTCTTGTTGAGGGCGGTACGCTGCCGGATGAACTTGATGCGATCTTCAGTCGGCTCGGTGGCTGGGGTCTGCCCCTGAATCCCTTGCGCCGCACGGTCAATGGCATCGCCGAGTGTCTGGTCTATTGCCATGAGGTGCTGGCTCGACGTAACGCGCTTGATTATGAAATCGATGGTGTCGTCCTCAAGATTAACAGCCTTGCCCAGCAACAAGCGCTTGGCATGAACGCGCGTACACCGCGCTGGGCCATGGCCTACAAGTTTCCGGCGGAAGAAGTCGCCACCACCTTGCTGGATGTCGAATTCCAGGTCGGTCGCACCGGCACCATTACACCGGTGGCGCGCCTGGAGCCGGTGTTCGTTGGCGGCGTCACCGTCAGTAATGCCACGCTGCACAACATGGATGAAGTCGCGCGGCTTGGCATTCGCATTGGCGACAAGGTCATCATCCGCCGCGCAGGTGATGTGATTCCCAAGATCGTGATGGTTATGGAAGACCCAGCCTTCGCCAAGACTATGGCGAGGCGAGATATCGTGGCGCCATCCAATTGTCCGGTATGCGGGTCACCGATTGTAAAAGACGAAGGCGAAGTGCTGCAGCGCTGCAGCGGAGGCCCTGTGTGTCAGGCACAGCTTGAACAGGCACTGATCCATTTCGCGTCGCGCAGTGCAATGGACATCGAAGGTCTCGGCAGCAAGCTGGTTGAACAACTGGTTGCACAAAAGCTGCTGGCGAACCTGGCGGACATTTACACACTGGATCAGGCCACACTGGAAAATCTTGAACGCATGGGTGCCAAATCTGCACAGAACTTGTTGGCAGCGATCGAACGCAGCAAGCAGATCAACCTGCCGCGCTTCCTGTTCGCGCTGGGCATCCGTGATGTTGGCGAAGCGACGGCGTTCAATCTGGCCGCTTACTTTGGCAACCTGGAAGCCTTGATGCAGGCGCATGAGGAAACCCTTACCGAAGTCCCTGATGTGGGTCCGGTCGTGGCGGGTAGAGTCGCCACCTTCTTCACAGAACCGCGCCACCGCGCGTTGGTGCAACAACTGCTGGATGCTGGTGTCAAACCTGCCGAGCAGCACGTTGCGCCACGTGAAAGTCTCCCACTGAGCGGCCAGACCTGGGTAGTTACAGGAACGCTGGAAACCTTGGATCGCACACAAGCCAAGACTCTGCTGCAACAACTGGGCGCGAAGGTGGCAGGCAGCGTGTCGGCAAAGACCACCTGTGTGGTGGCCGGCCCGGGTGCTGGGTCGAAACTGACAACAGCGGAATCCCTGGGAATCAAGGTAATAGATGAAGCAGAATTTCTGGCGCTTTTGGCCCGGCACGGCATTACGCCGGGAAAGGGGTAAAGCGATGGCAGCTACCCCAAAAAGGATAGACCGTATGGTGCCTGCAAAGCCCATACTACTGCTTGTCTTGCTACTCCTGCTTACCGCGTGCGCATCTCCCCCCGACAATACCAGCAACATCTGCCGTGTGTTTGAGGATCGCCACAGTTGGTTCACGGCCGCGCAACGTTCCGACGAGCGCTGGAGTGTACCGATTCCTGTGACCATGGCCTTCATCCAGCAGGAATCCGGCTTCCGGGGCAGGGCACGTCCACCACGCAGCAGAATTTTCGGCTTCATTCCTGGGCCGCGCTCCTCCAATGCCTTTGGTTATGCGCAGGCTCTCGACAGCACTTGGAATGATTATGAGCAAGCGACTGGCAACCGCTCGGCAAGCCGCTCCGACTTTGCTGATGCAGTCGATTTCATCGGCTGGTACAACAGCAACTCCTACCGCATCAACAGTATCCGCAGCGACGATGCCTACAGCCTGTACCTTGCGTATCACGAGGGCAATACGGGTTTTTCCCGGCGCAGCTACGAAGGCAAAGGCTGGCTGATTGACGTGGCGAACAAGGTCCAAGCCAACACCAACTTGTATGAGCGTCAGTTGAGCGTGTGCGAAAGCAATCTCAGCCGCGGCTGGTTCGAGAGATTGTTCTCTTTAAACCTGAGTGCAGGACCCCTAGGACCTAAAAGACACTCGGGGGCTGAGGGCTCATGAGCTGGTGGGGCAAGCTGCTTGGTGGCACTTTCGGTTTCATGCTTGGCGGTCCGCTCGGAGCCATTCTTGGCGCTTCGCTGGGTCATAATTTTGACAAGGGAATAAGTGGTTTCGACAATCAGGAGCAGTTGGCTGGGGTCGGCGTAGAAAAAATCCAGTCTGCCTTTTTCACCGCCACTTTCAGCATGATGGGCTACATGGCCAAGATCGATGGCCAGGTAACGCAAGCGGAAATCGCCGTAGCCGAATCGGTGATGCAGCAGATGCGACTCAGCCCGCAGCAGAAAAAAGTGGCAATCACCCTGTTTGAAAAGGGCAAACAGGCTGACTTCCCGGTGCGAGAGGCCTTGCAGCAATTGCGCCAGGAATGTCTTCGACGCCGCAGTCTGTTGCAGATGTTCATGGAAATCCTGATCGTCACCGCGCTGGCTGACGGCGCCTTGCAAGCCAGCGAACGTCAGGTGCTCGACAGTGCTGCCACTGCACTCGGTTTCAGCCGCCAGGAATTCCAGAACATCCTGCAACGCCTGCAAGCCAGTCAGCACATGCATGGCAGGGAACAGAACTCGACTGCCGCACTCAGCGATGCCTACCGGCTACTGGGTATCGACAGCGGCGCAGACGAAGCTGAAATCAAACGCGCCTATCGCCGCCTGATGAACCAGCACCACCCCGACAAACTCGTCGCCAAGGGTCTGCCGCAAGAAATGATGGACATGGCCAACCAGAAAACTCTGGAGATCAAAGCAGCGTACGAGTTGATCCGGAAGTCGCGCTGAAGCGGCTGTGCATTGTTTGTGTATGTGTTGCCGAAATATTCCCTTCTATTTATATAAACGGACCATTTTCTTGCTTGGGCGTATACGGGTTTTTGACTATTTTCATCACTCCATCCTCTCTAGAAGTGGATTCTCCGGTAAACCCGGGGCAATTCAGAGTAGTGTGGTGCGGGAAATTGCGTATCGGATTGACTTGTTTTATCATAGAGGTTGTGAAAAACGCAGGTATAAATACAGGAAAAACATCCCATGTCCTCCATGATTAACCTACTCCGAAACACCTTGGTCATTTCCACACTGCTTAGCCTGGCCGCCAATGCTCAGGCAGAGGACTATTATGTGGATATCACCAACGAGACCGGCTACACGATTCTGTATGTCTACGTGAGTCCGGATAACTCTGACTCTTGGGAAGAAGATGTTCTGGGCAAGGAAGTACTGTCCGATGGTGAGACTCGCAGGATCACACTCACTGGCTTTAAAAGTCCGGTCTTTGATATCCGCTTGACGGATATTGACGACGATACTTACACATTCATGGATGTTAATGTTTCTAAGCGGGATATTACCGCCACTCTTGCCGACCTGGATAGCGACTGAGCTGAAGCGGATCGCATTGCATCGATCTCGAACTTATTGCCCGCCCCGGTTACGATTCTCGCGCAGGTATACTTCCTGCTGTGAGGCAATGTGAATTGCTAATTTATGCTTCCCGCTGACTCGACGTCCCCCTCGTAAATGAGTAGCTCCCTGATTTAGAGTTCCGAAAAAAAAGCCCGGGGTTAGCCGGGCTTTATAAGGAGAGTTATGACTGAACGGTCAGGGACTATGTCCACAACCCAACCATCCGGACATTCAGATGCGGTTCCCCGGGCAAAGTTCCCCGCCCCGGAAAATTCTCAGAGAGTCCGGATCTCAAGCCCCAACTTTTCCAGATCACCCTGGTTAGTCTTACTACTGACCACCCCAATGCTGGCCTGAGCGGAATCGCTTAGATAACGGCGGGTTACGTCCACAAGCTGTTCGATGCTGACATTCAATACCTGCTGCCGGAAGCGCGCGCGCTGGCCTTTGTCGCGACCGAACAGTTCGTTATGGAAGGCCGCTTTCGCCGTGCCGGCAGGCGAAGCCGGTTTGTCGAGGCTGGAAATGACGCCGAGGATGGCTTCTTCCAGAGGTGCGTATTCGTGAGGCGTGACGAGCATCCAGTCCACCGCACGACGGAAGTCATCCAGGGTCTCGGTCAGCCGTGGATCGCGGTAGGAATAGAAACGGAACGAAGCGGAACCGGAGTCCTGCGACGCGCCGCCACCGTAGGCACCACCTTGTTCGCGGATGGCGCGATGCAGGTAGCCATTGCGCAGGAAACCACCCAGTACCGAGAGCGCTGCAGAATCCGCATGCCCTGAAGGTACCGTAGGAAAGGCCATAGCGCAGAAATTGACCTGCGTGCTTGTTAGCCAACCTTCGAGTGTTTGCTTCCGAATGGGCGGCAAGCCGAAGCCGTCTGCGGTTCCAGCCGTGGAGCCTGCCCAGACACTCTGTAACGCCCCCAGCATTTGTTGCTCTTCAGCCGCTTCAGCCACCAGCAGCACCTGCCTTTGCCCGCCAACAACCTTGCCATGGAGTGCTTGCATGGAAGCGGCGAACCCGACGAGCGCGTCATTATGTTCGAGTCCCTTCACCAATTGTTTGAAACTGTGGATGCCGGCCAGGCCGTTGGTGCGATGCATCAACTCAGACAAGGGACACATCCGGCTGCACGCCGCACTCATTGCCAGGCTATGCCCCTGACTGGTGATGCTTTGTTCGCGGCGTCCCAGCATTTGTTCCATCAATTCACGGATGCGCGGAAGTTCGTCGAAACGGCAATCGTGCAGCGTGTCATACAAAAGCCGCGTCAGTTCACCTTGCTTGCGGTACAGCGCTTTGCTTGACAGCACGAGATAGCCTTGTACCTCCTGTTCGTTGGCGATTTTGTTGCGCATTGATGTATAAGCTGAAATGCCACCGCTGACCGCCGCTTGCAATCCTTGCACGTCGAGATAGGAACGCTTGCCAAGACCTACTTCGGACAGGCAGCTGGTGTAATGCCCCAGCAGCTCGGTCTCAGCAATACTCAATGCCGGCAGGGCAAGGAGGATCTGCTGATAACTGATGCCATTGGTACCCTGCGCATAGAAACTCACCGGCATAGTCGCCCCGCCACTGGTGACGGCGGTACGTTTAGCATCGGGCCACTTGATGTCTGCAGGGACATCCGACAATTCCACTTTTGGCAACAGCGAGGCATCGGGCTGCTGATTCTGGCGTTCCTGCAAGGCTTGCGCCTGCTGCACAATCTGTTGTTTTTGCGCAACGGTCAGCGCGTTTTTGATGGCAGCGAGCCGCGCCTTTTCGCGTGCAGCTTCTTCTTGGGCCAGTGACTTGTCCGGATGCACGGTCAGGGTAAGCC
>CAMDML010000069.1 GCA_945902215.1 Klebsiella pneumoniae
CACAAGATTCTGGTAGGCAATGTCGGGGCCGACATTGAAGTAGTGGCTTCCCACTTTTGAACCATTGGCCGACATCTGGAAAATCAGGCGGCGCAGGGCCAAAGTCCGGTCGTTGGAGGCCACCTGCAGGGTTGCTTCCGCGACACTGAACAAGGCTTCCTTCAGGGTTTTGCCCTGAAAGTGGCTGATGGTTTCCAGCATTCCTTGTTTGTAGACCTCCAACTCCCGCTCGACGACTGCAAGAAAGAGATCTTCCTTGCTGCCGAAATAACGGTAGATGGATTCCTTTGAAATACCGGCTTCGCGAGCCATGACGTTGATACTGGTGCCATCAAAACCCTTTGCAAGAAAGGTTTCACTAGCAATATCAAGCACTTCTTCGCGCTTATCGGTAGTTCTAGGCTTGGCAGTTACAGGGGCGCGGGCTACGGCAGTCATCAGGGCAGGCACTCAAGGATCAGTAAACTGGTTAGGTACTGCTTTAGTTTCGGGCGAATAGGTTAACCCACTCACCATGAAAGCAGAACCGAACCGCAATCTAATTGGGAAAATAGCAATAAATGTGAATTGCTACCTAGTGGGGCTTGACTCAGGAAATCGTCTTCTCTATTATCTACACCGTACAGTACGGTTCGGGTTCCAGTCAAAGTCGACTCTTCTGAAGTTTGTAGTAGATAAGTCGGCTTCGACGGCAATCCGCCAATAGTCCCCTCTGAAAGGCCTCGGATAATGCAGTTTTGTTCCGGGGCTTTTTTTTGCCTGCTGTTTTATGCCCGTTTTCCCTTCAGAAACGCTCGCCGATACTCAGATAAAGACTGATCGGCTCACCGATGAAATAACGCTCGGCACCAAACCCGAGATCCGCACGCTCGGCATAGTCGGTATTGAGCAGGTTGGTAATCCGCGCACCATAATACCCATTCTGGCCAAACTCGGCCTGATACCGCAGGTTCACAAGATCGTGGCCCTCGTACTCGTTGGTATTGGCTTCGTCGGTAAAATACTTGTCCATATGTACCACCTCAAGTTCGATGCTGCGCTCTTCGCTGATCTGCCAATCGAGCTGGGCACTGCCAGTGAGACGCGGTGAGGTATCGATATCAAGTCCTGACAGTTGTACTGCACCAGGATTCATATTGCCTTCATAAGTATGTTTGGCGTAACTACCGGCGAAGGATAGCGCCCAGTTGGCGTTCAACTGCATCGCAGTGTTCAGTTCCACGCCACGATGTTTGGTGCGGGCGCCGCTGATGTTAATGCGGGTGCTGTCTTGGAAGATCACATTCTCTTTGTCCATGTAAAACGCAGCCAGCGCATAGCTCACACGGTCGCGGGTCGCACGGTAGCCGAGTTCAATGCTCTCCGCTTTCTCGGAACCCAGATCTGCGACGTTTTGCGTACCTTGCAGGCGATACACCTCATTGGTATCGGGCGCGCGGAACGCGCGTGCCACATTGGCGTATACCTGTTGGGCATCGTCAAAATCGTAAATCCAGCCCAGTTGTGCTGAGACGTTGTTGTAATCATCGCTGCGATCAGCCGGACGGTTGAAACGGCAGCCACCAAAGGTACAGGCTGTGCCATTATCCTTGACGCGACCATTGAGCATTCTATTGTCGTAATCGTATTCCAGTGTTTCGTAACGAACACCAACGGACAGCTGGTTGCGGTCATTCACCTGATATTTGATCTGCGCGTAGGGCGACAACAGTTCTGCGGAGACCTGATAGTCGTAGTGCTTACCAACCGGAATGGTGGCGACAACAGCTGCAGTGCCAACGGCCGGCACGAATTGCGTCTCACGCAGGAAACCTTCTGTCGTTTCCATGTCGAGGCCAACTTGCCAGTGCACTGCCGTATCCGAGTTGCTTGCATACATGCTCTGCAAACCAAAAGAATGCTGGCCATTCTCTTCCAGCGGAAGGCCTGGCAGGAAATGCTGAAGAAAGGTCATGTCGGTTTTGCGGTAATACGGCGTAATGATCAGCTCAGCTCCGTCCAGTGCCCAGGCAAAACGGCTGCTCAGGCGGTACGTGCGCGCATCGCGAAAAGATTCCGGGTTGGGGTTAAAGCGCTTGAGATCGTCATCCTTGTAAGCATCGGGCGCTTGCACGAATCCGGCAGTTTCCTGATTCAGGTTGGTCAGATGCATGATGTTGGTCATGCTGAAGTTGCCGTCGGTGAACTGGTGTTGAATGCTCATTTTCTGCTGATCAAAACCAGAATCACGCTTGTAACCATTGTCGCTGTTGCCATTGACACTTATCCGCAGCCCGTGCGGACCATAAGTATTGCTCATCGTTGCGCGCACGCGGTTGTATTTATGCGGACCCAGTTCGTAGGAAACATCACCGGTAGAAGTTTCAGAAATCGGCGCGCTAAGAATGTTGATCGCGCCATGCAAAGCGTTGGCGCCGTACAAGACGCTGCCCGGACCGCGAATCACTTCAATGGTGCCAGCCTGTTCGGTATTGGCTTCAAAAATCTGGTTTACGTTGCAAAATCCGGAGGCCCGCATCGGGATGCCGTCGAGCGACATCTGGAATGCGCCGCAGCTACCAGCACCGGACAAAACTGGCGAACGGATCGCGGTGAGACTCTCCTGGCCATTGCCGCGACTGATCCAGGTGCCCGGCACCCTGACCAAGGCTTCATTGATGTGGGTATGACGCACGGTGTCCAATGTACCGGCACCAATCGTAAAAATGCTGGCCGGCACATCGCGCAGGGCAGATTTTTGCCGGTCGGCAGTGACTACAATTGATTCCAGTCGATTGTCCTGGGCAAGCACTCCCTGCGACGTGATACCAAGTGCTACAGCAATGGCGAGTGCTTTGTATGTTCCCCGGGGTGTCAGTTCCATGTCGGATTCCGTTTAATTGACAAAAAGTTTGTAAAGCCTGAAAGCTGACTGCGTGTAAGTCTTTGAAATAACAAGCGAGAATTGCAAGGTACGGATACCTGAAGGCGGCGTAAAGTAAATCACTGCCATGGAAGACGCAAGGCCGGGTATGGGACAATGGATCTTGTTTCCCCCATTGATTTGGCCCTTTCTGACTTTCCCCGTAATGAACCTGACCCACGCACAGACCGAAGCCCTGCACTTCCACCTGGAGCACATTGCCCGGCTCCCGCACCTGCAAACTCTCGAGTGTTTCGCGCATGTTGATGGCGACACCACCCGCATGATACTGGAACAAGCCGCCGCATTTGCCTGCAACTCCCTTGCACCCTTGGCTGCCAGCGGCGATGTAGCGGGTTGTACGCTTACCGGTGGACGTGTGGCCCTGCCTACAGGTACCACAGCGGCCTACCAGACTTGGTGCGAATTGGGCTTTCCTGCCCTCGCCCTGCCGCTGGAACACGATGGGCTCGGCTTTCCTCGTGCCGTACAGAGCGCGGTTCAGGAAATCTGCGATGGTGCAAATCTCGCTATTGGCATGCTGTGTATTAACCTGCGCTGCGCTGCGCTCGCCATGCTGAAAAATGCTACACCGGCGCTCGTCGAGCGCTGGGTGCCCGGCCTGATCAGCGGCACCATTGCCAGCACCATTGTTATCAGTGAACCGCAAGCCGGTTCCGATGTTGGTCGTATCCTGACTTCCGCACAACCACTTGCCGATGGCACCTGGAACCTGACCGGCTCCAAAATTTGGATTTCCTACGGCGATCACGATGCTACAGACCAGATCCTGCATCTGATCCTTGCCCGCGTGCCCAATGGCGAAGCCGGAACGCGCGGGCTTGGCCTGTTTGCTGTTCCCAAACAGCTGGATTCCGGCGCGGCCAACGGCATCAGCGTCCTGCGCCTGGAACATAAAATGGGTCTGCACGCCTCCCCGACCTGCGTACTGGATCTGAAAAACGCGAATGGCTGGCTGATTGGCGAAGCCGGACGCGGTTTGCAGGCCTTGTTCGTAATGATGAATGGCATGCGCCTCGCTGTGGCAGTACAGGGCGCTGCCGTAGCCAATGTCGCCACGCTGCATGCAATCGCTTTCGCGACCGAACGTCCGCAAGGTGGCCATCCCCTCAGCAAGCCGGTAATGATCAGTGAGCACGCCGATGTCCGGCGCATGCTGCTGGAGATGACTGCACACAGTGAACTGCTGCGCGCGCTGGCTTTGCGCACGGCATCATTTCTCGATCTGGGGGAAGCGTTGAACGGAAGTGACGCGCAACACTGGCAGGAACTGGGAGAGCTTCTGCTCCCCGTGGCGAAGACCCTGAATGCAGAAACTGCCTTCAGCGTAGCGAGTCAAGGCATTCAGGTGCTGGGCGGCTCCGGCTATACCAACGACTACCCACTGGAACGGCTGGCGCGTGATATCCGAGTGGCCTCTATCTATGAAGGCACGAGCGGCATTCAGGCGCTCGATTTCCTGAAACGCAAAGTACTGGCAGACAAGGGCGCAACGTTACGTAAATTGATGGATTTGATTGCCTTGGAAACCTCGACAAGCAACAACCACTTTAGCGCCCCCCTGCGTGAGGTGCTCACGCTGCTATCTGTAACCGTGAACCAATTGATTGCCGAAGGTAGTACTGCCGAAGATGGTGCGTACGCGCTGTTGCAGTTAACTGGCTGCGCCGTGGATGGCTGGAACGGACACGCACTGTTCGCCGCAGCCACTGCGGGCACGGACTACCAGCTGCGCCTGCGGGCAGCACTCGAGTTGCATGCAGCTGGCCTGGCCGACAGCGCAAAGGTCTGGGCAGGCAAAGCCCTCAGAAGCCTGCCTGATTACCGTTTCCAGGCTGGATGAGGATAAGTCACTACTCCCGGTGAAGTTGCCAGCTGCGGCACAGAAATGCCGGGGAAAGCAATTGATCTTGCCTGCCCTATCCATTAAGTTACTGAACCCTGCACTCCCCGTATTACATCGGTTCATAACCACACCATAAGAAAAACTTAACAGCTAGATAACAACAAAAAAGCCATCGGAGTATCCCATGCAAGATTATCAATTGTTCATCGACAACCAATACACACCTTCTGCGTCAGGCGTTTACACCGACGACATGAACCCCGCCACCAACACAGCCTACGCGCGCGTGCAGAATGCGAGTAAAGCGGATGTGGAAAGAGCGGTGACTTCCTCTGCCAAAGCCTTTGAAGCCTGGAAAGACGTCGGCCCGGGCACCCGCGAAAAAATGCTGCTCAAAGTGGCCGACATGATGGAGGCACGTTCCAAGGAGCTGGCCGAAGTACTGATCGACGAAGCCGGCTCCACGCTACTGAAAGCCGGTTACGAAACTCACCACACTCCCGCCTTCGTACGCTCGATGGCCGGTGAATGCCGCCGCGTGAAAGGCGAAACCTACTTGTCAGATTACCCCGGTGTGAAATTGTCTTACTGCACCCGCCGTCCGCTGGGCGTTGTAGCCTCAATTGCGCCGTTCAATTTCCCCTTGCTGCTCTGCATTCGCAAAATCGGTTTCGCACTGGCCGCCGGCAACACGGTGGTGCTGAAGCCCTCCGAAATGACGCCAGTGATCGGCCTCAAGATCGGAGAACTGTTCCGCGACGCCGGCTTTGCGCCCGGCGTACTGAACGTGATCCCGGCACTCGGCGCCGAAATTGGGGACTCGCTCGTCACTGACAAGCGCGTCAAGTTCGTCACGTTCACCGGCTCCTCGAAGATCGGCCGCCAGATCGGCGCAACTTGCGCAGGTTCCGGCAAACGCTTCGCGCTTGAGATGGGCGGCAAAAACCCGATCATCGTGCTGAACGATGCTGACATTGATTACGCAGTTAACACGGCCACCTTCAGCAACTTCATGCATCAGGGCCAGATCTGCATGACCGGTTCACGCGTGATTGTCGAAGCCGGCATCTACGACGAGTTCTGCAAACGCTTCGCCGCGAAAGTGAAGACACTCAAATACGGCTCCAACCCGCGCGAACCTGGCCTTATTGTTGGGCCACTGATACGCACGACCCAGGCTCCCTTCATCAAAGGCGAGGTCGATAAAGCAGTCGCTTCAGGCGCGCGCTTGCTGACCGGCGGCAACTACAAGGACAATGTATTCGAACCGACTGTTCTGGCCGATATCACACAAAGCATGAGTATTTTCAGAACCGAGTGCTTCGGTCCGGTAGCTTCCGTCATCAAGGCGAACGATCATCTGCATGCGCTGGAATTGGCAAACGATTCTGAGTACGGCTTGTCTTCGGCACTGCTGACCAACGACTTGCAGAAAGCGCTGATGATGTCGGAAGGGCTTGAGGCCGGCGCCGTGCACATCAACGGCCCGAGCGTGCGCGACGAGCCAGTCATTCCGTTCGGCGGGGTGAAGAATAGCGGTACCGGTCGCGAAGGCGGTCATTTCTCGATCGATGAGCTGACCGAACTGAAATGGATCACAGTACAGTCCGGCCAGAACAAGTATCCGTTCTGACGAACACCGCACGGCGCAAACAAAAAAGGGGCCTTTTGGGCCCTTTTTCATGATTTTCGATAGCGCCTTCTTGAAATGATTGGCACATCTTTGGCCAGGCCGCTGCGAGCGCCCCAGGCGCTTGAGACCTGATCAGGATTTGCGCTTGAGTTCTTTTTTCAGCGTTTCCAACAGTAGCTCCAGCGTACCGCGCACACTGTGTGGCAGACTGCGATAATCGCTTATCAGTTTGAATTCTTCGCGGGAAAGACTGAAGTCCTCCGCTGTCGTATATCCTGACCCTTTCTCCGCCATATTAGCCAAGCGGGGCCGCATCGGCAGCTCATCATCGAGCAGCCAAGCCCGGCGCACACCGAGCTTTTCCGCGACCAACGGCGCATGTTCCGACGTCGGCATCGCCTCTCCCCTTAGCCATTTGCGCACGGCTTGCGAAGTGACACCAAACAAGACGCCCAACTCCTTCTGCTGGTCCGCTCCATGACCAGCATCCTTCAATGCCAGCTTCAGACGATCCGCAAACCCTTCGCGCACATTTCTTGCCAAGCCAGCCACCCACCCAATCGTTGATGATTTCGATTGGATAAATGCTGGTTCATTCAAAAGTAACTATCAGCACCTTTGCGAGTTACTTTTGGTTATGCCAAAACCCAAGGGTTATAGGAAGCACGGTAATATCAGAGTTTGAACACTTTTTGCGCTACATCCTGATAAAACATCTTCTTGCTCACGTCGGGCATGTCCATGTTGTCCAAGTCGAGCACCTCCTGGGGGGTGTATTGATATGGGTAGTCCATCGCATACATCACACGATCAACGCCTATCACCTGCTGCGCGAACTTGATCGCCGGCTCCCAGGCCACCCCACTATTCGTGATGTAGACATTCTCCCGCAGATAATCACTGATCTTGAGCTTCAGCGGCTTCATGCATTCATAACGCGCGGATTTCACGCCGGCTGCATGCATATAATCAAGGCGATACATCCAATACGGCAGCGCTTCACCCATGTGACCAACAATGATCTGCAGTTTCGGGAAGCGGTCAAACACGCCGGCGGTGATGATGCGCAGCAAATGTAAACCGGTTTCCACGCCGAAGCCGAAGATGGCGCCATCCAAACCCGCATCCACCATTGGCCCGATCATGCTCTTCGGCGGCGTGTTGGGGTGAAGGTAGATCGGCAGATCCAGCGCTTCAGCAGCCTCGAAGATCGGCCAGAATTTTTTGTCTGACAGGTATTCGCCCTGCGTGTGCGAATTGATGATGATGCCGCGGAAGCCAAATGCCTTGCAGCGCTGCAGTTCCTGCGCGGCGAATTCTGGAGCATGCGGCGCTATCGCGATCATGCCGGTGAAGCGTGTTGGGTGCTTGCGTACAGCGGCGGCAAGCATGTCGTTGCAGTCACGTGCGAGCGCAACCGCCGTGGCAGCGTCGAACACCTGCACACCAGGCGACGTGAGTGCAATGACCTGATGATCGATGCCAGTCGCATCCATGTCGGCAATGCGCAGCGCATCCAGGTCGGCAAGTTTCTCGCGGATGAACACAGGCCGTGACGCCAGTGACGACGAGTAGAAACCCCACAGACTGTCAAAGCCCGGATCGTTCAGAGTGCGGCTTTCGTAAAGCTTGCGGTAACTGACAATCAGCTCAGCCGGAGCAAAAGCCTCTTCGGTGGCGATACGTTTGTATTTGGTGCTGAACGGGATACTGGAGGTGGTTGACATGGGATCGGCCTCTGCTTTCGAGGCGGCAGTAAATCAGGATTTCCCCTCCCGCTCAACCTGTTCAGGCTGGATTGCCGCAATGGTTTGCAGGATGATACGCACCCTCGATTACCGACCCTATCGGCACCATGACCCAGGAGCTTTCCCCGTGGCCACGACTGAAAAACTCTATCCCGAACTGCAACTATTTATCGACGGGGAGTGGATCTCCAAAGGTTCACGCAAAAGCGAACTGGTGCTAAACCCGGCTACAGGCGAAGTACTGGGCGAATTACCGCACGCCACCACCGCCGACCTCGACCGGGCGCTGGCCGCCGCCGCGCGTGGCTTCAAGACCTGGAGCACCATGCTGCCGGAAAAACGCAGTGACATTCTGCGCAAGGCAGCCGACCTCCTCAAACAACGAGGTGATCAGGTAACCAAAGTCGCCACAATGGAATCCGGCAAGCCCATCGCCCAGTCGCGCATCGAATTGCACATGGCCACCGAAGTGCTGGAGTGGTACGCCGAGGAAGGGCGTCGCGCCTATGGCCGCGTGCTGCCCCAGAGACAGGCCGGTTCGCGCATGCTGGTGGTCCGCCAACCCATTGGCCCCGTGGCCGCGTTCACCCCGTGGAACTTCCCGCAAGGCAATCCTGCACGCAAACTCGGCGCCGCGCTCGGTGCCGGCTGTTCCTGCGTGATCAAACCGGCAGAAGACACACCGGCATCCGCGCTTCTCATGGCGAAAGCTTTGCAAGAAGCAGGTGTACCGGACGGCGCCGTTAATGTTGTGTTCGGGGTTCCGTCAGAAGTTTGCCCCTACATTCTGCGCTCGAAGATCATCCGCAAACTCACCTTCACCGGCTCGGTGCCCATCGGCAAGGAACTGATGAAAATCTGCGCCGAGAACATGATCCGCACGACGATGGAGCTGGGGGGGCACGCGCCGGTACTAGTGTTTGACGATGTGGATCTGGAGAAGACACTCGACATGTGCGTTACCGCCAAGCTGCGTAACGGCGGCCAAGTCTGCGTATCACCAACGCGCTATTACGTTCATGAATCCATCTATCAGAAGTTTGTCGAAGGATTTACCAGCCGCATCAGCAAGACGAAAATCGGCAACCCGCTTGACGAAAGCACCGGCATGGGTCCGCTGATTCACGCCCGCCGTCGCGATGCAGTGCACGCGCTGATCCAGGATGCCGTCAAACACGGTGCCACACTGAACACTGGTGGCGAAGCTATCCCCGGCCCCGGCACTTTCTACAAGCCTACGGTACTGTCGAACATACCGGATTCGGCGCGTATCATGAGCGAAGAGCCTTTCGGCCCGGTAGCGCTGATCAATCCTTTCCTTACGTTTGAAGAAGTCATTGCAAAGGCCAACCACCTGCCGTTTGGCCTCGCCGCGTTTGCGTTCACCGATTCTGCAAAACGCGTGAAACTGATCGGCGAACAACTGGAAGCCGGCATGATCGGCATCAACAGCTTCCAGATTTCTGTGCCTGAATCACCCTTCGGCGGCATCAAGGAAAGCGGCCATGGCAGTGAGGAAGGCATCGAAGGCCTGGATGCCTGCCTGATCACCAAATTCATCAGCGAGGTATGAGCGCATGCAATTCGTTGTCACAGCACTCGACTATACAGATGCGGATGCGCTTAACCGGCGTATGGCCGCTCGCGAACAACATCTGGCCGCTATCAAGACACTGATCGCAGAGGGTCACTTCCTCAGTGGCGGTGCCGTTCTGGACGCTAGCGGCAAGATGATTGGTTCTACGATCCACATGGAATTTCCCGACCGTGCAAGTCTCGATGCACAGTTGCAACGGGATCCGTACGTGTCTGGACGCGTATGGGAGCAGATCGAAATCAGGCAAGTGAAGCTGGTGCCACTCAAATAAGCAGCAGGAGCGATATCAGGCGGGATCTTTCGGTATAGCCTTGGCGCCGGTGTTGCCCGGCGTTTTCTTTTTATTGCGCTGGGGCTTGTCTTGACGCGCGGCGTCAGCTTCCACATTCAGCAAGGGGACTTTTATTAACTGCCCCGTGGCGTACTGGTGAATAACCTGGGCTAGCAGGGATTGCACGGGGAGTCCTTCGGCCAAAGCCTGACGGTGCAGTTCCGTCATGTCCACGCCAGATACCCGGATGCTGATGCGATTGTCGCGCCGCACCGGATCTTCATACTGGGTTTTGGCAAATTCGGAGGGATCGTACTGATGGGTTGACTCATAACGGCCTGCAGCATATCCAGGCAGGATGCCACGCCGGTCAAGCTTGATTTTATCGTCGCCCATTCGTACTGCCCGCTTACTGCACGCATTAAGGCTGTAAAATCCAGCACATGTGGCTCTCAATATCACAGAAAAATCAGGGCGTTACAACCTTCATTAGATGAGCCCAACTGTCGATTGGGCACAACTTGGGCTAAAGCAGGCTGCCCGCGCCAGGCAAACCCGTGCGCTAGTGGGAGTCGCCTGGCTTGTTCTGCACGTAGCCCTGTTGTTGGTCCACCGTGGCTTCTTTCTGATATTTACCCTTCCACTCAGCGTAGGGAATACCGTATACCAGCGTGCGCGCATCCTCATAGCTGATGGTTTCGCCACGCTCGGCGGCAGCCGTCACATACCATTTTGACAGACAGTTACGACAGAACCCGGCCAGATTCATCAAGTCGATATTCTGAGCGTCCTTGCGCTTGTCGAGATGCTCCAGCAAGCGCCGAAAGACGGCTGCTTCGATAGCTGTTTTGTCACTCATGAGGTTCGTTCTCCTTTGCTCGACCGGTCAACCGCCGGCCAGTTTCGCCTTGTACCCGGATTTCTGCAGATGCGCGCATAACTTTTCACGGTGATCACCCTGGATCTCGATGACACCATCCTTAACCGTACCACCCGTGCCGCACAACTGCTTCAGTTTGCTGGACAGCTCTTTCAAGGCCTCATCTGCCAGCGGCAAACCGCTGATCAGCGTCACACCTTTGCCGCCACGGCCCTTCGTTTCGCGGCCGATCCTAACAACACCATCGCCCTTGAGCTTTTGCTTCTCCAGCTCCCGACACTTGCAAGTGGCTACTGCCTGACCACAGTCCGGGCACAATCTGCCTTGCGCAGTGGAATATACGGTTCTGGATTGTGGCATGCCGGGACCTGTGACGGACGCAACTGATTTGAAACATTATCCGGGAACGTAGCGCTGAAACAAGCTGCAACGCGCTGCCACCGAATGGGGCGGGGAATTACGGTATACTTCCACGCCTGTGATTCCCAATCAGCCCTGCTCAAATTCTGACCATTCGCAACCTCATGAAAAAGCTGCTCGGCTTCATATTCTGGCCTGCCCTGGCCGGACTGGTATTCGCCTTCACCCTGTTGCAGGCGCCGCGTCTTGTGGAAGTGATGCCTGGGCTGGCGGCCTATTTCCCACAACCAGTTGCTCCTGTTGTAACAAGCACCAGCACGCTGTCATTCAATGATGCGATTCAAAAATCGGCTCCCGCTGTTGTAAGTATCAATTACAAGGAAACCGCCGCGCGTATCACTGAACGGCTGGACGATTACGAATTCATTCTGGAGGAGGACAACAACAGCAGTCTGGGCTCCGGCGTTATCATCCGGCCGGACGGCTTCATCATTACCAGTTATCACGTGGTTTTTTCCGATGACGTTGAAAGGTTGTTCTGGGACAAAGAACTGCTCGTCACGCTTCAGGACGGTCGTAATCTGGAAGCGCGCGTCGTATCCGTTGACGAAAAAAGTGATCTGGCCCTGCTGAAAGTTGACGCCGAACAACTGCCCTCCCTCAATCTGGCGAACTTGGGCGGTTTGCAAGTGGGAGATGTCGTGCTCGCTATCGGCAACCCACGCAATGTCGGTCAGTCGGTAACGCAAGGCATCATCAGTGCGCTGTTGCACCGTGATGACAGTTTCATGATCCAGACGGATGCGGCGATCAATCCCGGCAACTCCGGCGGTGGATTGATCGATATAGACGGCAACCTGATTGGGATCAACTCGACCATCGTCTCAGAATCCGGCGGTTCCGAAGGCATTGGCTTTTCCATTCCAGCCGACATGGCCATGAACCTTCTGGAGCAATATCTGGCGTCAGGGCCCAGCGGATATTTGGGGGTGAGTGCGGGTGGTCTCTCACTTGCCGATGGCCAACTGCGCTTCGGTCAGGATGTGCAAGGAATCGAAGTCAACGAAGTAAATCCCAATAGCCCCGCAGACAAGGCCGGCCTGAAAGTAGGCGACATTATTACCGGTGTGGGCGAACAGAAGCTGGAAATCCGCAATCCGCCAGACAGGGATCAAGCCAAGGCAGAAGCCAATGCCGCGGTCTCGTACATCACCAGTCGACCGCCCGGGGAGTTGGTCAAGATAGAGGTTTTCCGCGACGGCATCTTCTTGCAGATACCGGTAACTCTGGGCGTTGGCGAACCCGAGATCTATGAAGTGCCGATAGAAGTAACGAATCAGAACAGGGACGGGTTACCGGTTCGGCCCAGTATCAACTGAGCCCGGTTGGCTTTGCTGTCAGTCCCCACCAGTCCAGTCAGGGTCGCGCAATTCAGCCGCGCGCGCATGTGCCGTCAAGCCTTCCGCTCTTGCCAATATCGACGTCGGTTGCGCCAAGGTTTTTGCCAACGCTGGAGAGATTTGAATCAATGACGAGCGTTTCTGGAAATCATAAACACCCAGCGCCGACGAAAACCGCGCAGTGCCGGAAGTGGGCAGCACATGGCTGGGGCCAGCGCAATAATCACCGAGCGCTTCCGATGTGTGCCGGCCCATGAAGATCGCTCCCGCGTGACGAATCAGCGGCAACAGCTGTTCTGGATTGGCTACCGACAGCTCAACGTGTTCCGGCGCAATCTGGTTACACACTTCTGCCGCCTGCATGAGATCCTTCACTTCGATCAGCAGTCCCCGCTTCTGCAATGACGCAGTGATGATGGCGCAGCGCTCCATCTGCGGCAGCAGTCGCTCCATGCTTGCCATTACACGATCGATATACGCCGCATCAGGGCAGACCAGAATCGACTGTGCGGCTTCGTCGTGCTCGGCCTGTGAAAACAGGTCCATTGCGATCCAGTCGGGATCGGTGAGTCCATCGCAGATCACCAGGATCTCGGAAGGACCGGCGACCATGTCGATACCTACCTGGCCAAAC
>CAMDML010000070.1 GCA_945902215.1 Klebsiella pneumoniae
TGCCGTGCTTAATGTACAAGGTCTGCATCCTGCCCCTCCCCACCCGTCTTGCCATCGGCACCTAGGGTGTACAGGTCATATTCGCGTTCCGGCGCGCGCGCCGGTTGCAAGTAAAGGTAGGCATTGCCCCAGGGATCTTGCGGCAACTCGTCGAGATAACCGCCGGTTTTGTAGCGCGCGGGACGCGGTTGCTGCACCGGCTGTTCCACCAGCGCCTGCAGTCCCTGCGCCGTTGTCGGCAAGGTGCCGGCATCAAGCCGGTACAGACTGAGTGCGGTGGCCAGTGTGGCGAAATCCGCTTCCACCTTCTGCACGCGCGCGCCTTCAATGCGGCTGAAGTAGGTCACGCCAGCAATGCCGGCCAGAAGACCGAGAATAACAATGACGACCAGCAGTTCTATCAGCGTAAAACCGGGTGCTTCCGCAGCATGGCTACGCATGTCAGTTCACCAACGTATTCATTTGCATGATCGGCAAGAGCACCGCAAGTACGAGCGCGCCAACCACGACTGCCATCACGACAATAATCAGTGGCTCCAGTATTTTCAGCAGGCCATCGAGCGTCAGTTCCAGTTCGCGTTCCTGGGTTTCTGCTGCACGCTGGAGCATGGTTGCCAGAGTGCCACTGCCCTCGCCACTCGCCACCATCTGCACCAACATGGGTGAGAAGTATCCGCAGCCGTCAAGGGCGCGTGCAAAGCTGCTACCCTCTTGCACCGACCCAACGACTTGTTGCGTGCGTGCCCGCAGCGCCAGATTACTCATCACTCCGGCCGCGATTTCCAGCGCCTCGACCAGCGCAACACCGCTGCTGCACAGTATGCTCAAGGTTGCGGCGAAGCGCGTGGTGTCGGCCGTAATGGCCAAGCGTGACACGAATGGCAGGCGTAGCAACTGCCGATCGCGCGCGAGCCGCCAGTGCGGCTGACGCAGCATGCGTTGCGCCGTTACGTACCCTGCCACGCCCAGCAGGAGCAACAACCACCACCAAGTGGCAACGAAGGAACTCAGGCCAATCAGGATTTGCGTGAGCAGTGGTAATTCAGTTTCAGTGCGCTCGAACAGTGCCACCAGATCCGGTATCACCAGCGTCATCAACAGCATGATGACACTCAACGCCACACCCAACAGCACCAGTGGATAGGCCAGCGCCATTTGCAATTTCTGTTGCAGGTACTGGCGGCGCTCAATGTGCGCAGCCAAATGCTCGAGCACTTCGCCGAGCAATCCGGCATGCTCCCCCGCACGCACCATGGCGCGATACAGATCGGAAAAGGCTTGCGGAAACGCGGTGAGGCTTGCTGCCAGGCTTTGGCCAGCCACAACCTTGCCACGAATTTGCAGCAACAAACTTTTCACTTGCGGCGAGGAGGTCTGGCGCGCGGTGGCGGCAAGGGCTTCGTCGAGCGTTACGCCGGCGCGTACGAGAGTGGCGAGTTGGCGCGTGAACAAGGCCAACTCGGCCATACGCAGGGTCTGCCGGCTGAGTGGGGTCTGCAAATCGAGCAAGCTGCCACGCGTTGGCACGACTTCGATCGGTTTAAGATTGCGCTGGCGCAGCAGGTTGCGCACTTGGCGTTCAGATTCACCTTCGAGTATGCCCTTGCTGACCGTGCCGTCGGCAGAGAGTGCTTTGTAGCTGTATGCGGCCATTGCCGTTGCCTTAGGCCGCGCTGACGCGCAGCACTTCCGCAAGCGTGGTTTCACCGGCGAACACGGAGCGGAAGCCGTCCTGTTGCAGGCTATCTCCTTGCAGCCGGGCCTGCTGCAGCAACGCTGCTTCGCCGGCACCGTCGTGAATCAGCTTGCGCAATTCAGCATCCACGCGCACGCATTCAAAGATGCCCTTGCGGCCGTTGTAACCGGTGTGTTTGCACTCAGTACAGCCCTGTGCCTCGTAGATGGTCGCCGTTGCTGCAGCCACCAGACCCAGCAAGTCGCGTTCGCGACCATCTGGTGTGTGTGGCTTGCGGCAATGCACGCACAGCAAGCGCACCAGCCGTTGTGACAACACAGCAACAAGACTGGAGGCCAGCAAAAAGGATTCAATACCCATGTCCTGCAAGCGCGTGATCGCACCGATCGCCGTGTTCGTATGCAGCGTCGACAGCACAAGATGACCTGTGAGACTCGCCTGCACTGCAATGCGCGCGGTTTCACTGTCGCGGATTTCGCCGAGCATGACCACATCAGGATCCTGCCGCAGAATCGAACGCAAACCATGCGCGAAGGTCATGCCCACTTTCGGATTCACCTGGGTCTGACCGACCCCGGGCAGCGTGTACTCGATCGGGTCTTCGATCGTCAGGATGTTCTTGTGGCTGTCGTTGATGTGCATCAGCCCGGCGTAGAGGGTCGTGGTCTTGCCAGAGCCAGTGGGGCCGGTGACCAGGATTATGCCGTGCGGCACCTGCAGCGCAGCGCGATAGGCTTGCAGAACCGGCGCAGGCATGCGCAAGTGCTCAAGCTCCATCTGTCCTGCTTGTTTGTCGAGCAGACGCAGCACCACGCGTTCGCCGTACGCAGACGGCAGCGTGGACACACGAATGTCGAGCGCATGGCCGGCCAGCTTCACCCCGATACGACCATCCTGCGGCAAGCGTTTCTCCGCGATGTCGAGCCGCGCCATTACCTTGATGCGCGATACCAGCAGCGGCGCGAGCAGGCGTTTGGGAGAAAGCACTTCGGTCAGCACGCCATCGCGACGAAAGCGCACGCTGAGGCTGTCCTCGTAGGTTTCAATATGAATGTCAGAGGCGCGCTCACGCACAGCCTGCGAGATTAGCGCGTTGATCAACTTGATCACCGGCGCGCTGTCTTCGCCTTCCATGAGATCGCCGGTGGCGGGGATTTCATCGGCCAGCCGCGCGAGATTGATGTCAGCGCCCATGTCTTCCGCCACCTGCACGGCAACACTGTTATCGCGCGCGAAGGCGGCACTCAGGCGCTGCTGAAATTCATTGTCGCTGAGTGCAGCAAGCTGGAAATCGGAGCCGAGCACACGCCCGAGCTCAGCGAGCACTGCTGTGGTCAAACCGGGCCGGTACAGTACGCGCAGTGAGGGTGCAGACGTGTCGAGCAGCACACCGTGGGTGCGAGCGAAGGTGAAAGGCAATTGCGGAACAGGCGCGAGGCCGGCGGGAGCAACATGCGGCTGGGCCACGGCGCTTGGCATGGGATCCTTACTCCGCCGCCGGCGCGGCAGTGGCACCCGCTTCCTGCACCTGGCGCTCTTCTTGTAACTGGCGCAAGAGAGCCTCCCATTCAGGCAGCAGCGGAAAATTTTCATCAGGGACGAACGCGGCGCCGGATGTGGCACGCTGCGCCTGCTCGTCGCGGATGAAACGGTACTTGTCACCTGTGGCAGCTTCAAGCTCACGCGCCTCGCGCATGATGGTTGCGCGCAGAAACACAACCAGATGGGTTTTGCTCACGGTGCTCGAATCGTTGCGGAACAAACGACCAAGGCCGGGAATGTCGCCGAGCAGCGGCACACGCTGGTTGCTCTCGTTGACACTGTCCTCAATCAAGCCACCTAGAATCACAGTCTGCCCGTTGTCGGTCAGCACGGTGGTTTCAATGATGCGCTCATTGGTGATCGGGTTGCCGTTCAGCAGACTGCCGGCACCGAGCAGGCTCGACACTTCCTGCGACAGCTCCAGCACCAGCGAATCGCCTTCATTGACATGCGGAATCACCCGCAGCGTAACGCCGACGTTCTGGCGCTCCACTGTCTGGAATGGGTTATCCGGGTTAGACGAACCGCTACCGGTGCTGGTAAAGGAGCCCGTGACGAATGGCACGTTGCGGCCCACCGTGATCGTTGCCTCTTCGTTGTCGAGCGTCAGCAGCGAGGGCGTGGACAGAATGTTGGCGGAATCGTCGGCCTGCAGGGCATTGATCAGCACGTTGAAGCTGAGGTCCTCTTCGAGGCGGCCAACGCCGAGCAACTGCCCGGGTGTACTGGCCAGTGCTGCTGCCAGCGGGCCGCGGATGTCGACCGCGTTGCCCTTGGCGTCCACTTTATCACCGGCCAGTGCCGCACCGGCAATTGCCGCCGAAGTCGGACTACCGTTGCTCGAGCTGCCGTAGCCGCCATTGTCGTTCAGAAACAACCACTGCACGCCGAGGTCCTGGCCGCGCTCGCCACTCAGTTCGACAATGATCGCTTCCACCAACACCTGCGCACGGCGAATGTCGAGTCGCGCTATGACGTTGCGCAGAATTTGCAATTGTTCGGCATCGGCCGTGACGATCAGCGCGTTGGTTGCCGGATCAGCCTGCACGGTGGCAGCGGCGGCGACCACCGGTGTTGCATTTCCGGTAACAGCGGCCGCAGCGCTTGTGTCAGTGGCTGCCGCGCTACCTGCAAGCACTCCATTCAGCAGCGGTGCCAGCTCCTCGGCACGCGCGTACTGCAAATAAATGACGTTGATTTTGCCGTCCTGCGTTAGAGGGCTGTCGAGTTGCGCGATCAGCGGCAGCAGTCTTTGGATCTGCACCTGATCGCCACTGATCAGGATACTGTTGGTGCGCGCGTCGGCAACGAGCTGCGGCGCGGTACTGTCAGGAACGGCCTCTACCCCGCCACGGAGTTGTTGCAACAACTCTACAACCGCAGGCGCCGAGGCATTCTCCAGCACGACCACTTCAGTCTGGTTCACGGCAGCGCCGTCGATGAACGCCACCATATTACGAATGCGTTCAATGTTCGCGGCAGTGTCGGTGACGATAATCGAGTTACTGCTGGCGTAGGCCGTCATCTGCGACTCAAGCGAAGCCAGTGGTCGCAGTACCGGGACGAGCTGTTCGGCCGGGACATTGTTGACCTGGATCACCTGCGTGATCACGCCACTGCCGACTCCAGCCGGCTGGTCGAGATTCAACGGCACGGCCTGCGCAGTTGCCGCCTGCGCGGGCACAATGCGCACAACATTGCCGGCTTCAATGGCAGCGAAACCGTTCACTTCAAGAATGGCGAGGAAGAGTTCGTAGAGTTCGGCGCTGGCGACCGGCTCCGTGGAGATGACCTGCACGGTACCTTGCACGGCAGGATCGACGATCAGCGTCTTGCCGGTGGCTTCGGCCACGAAGCGGATCAGCTCCTCGATGTCGGCGTCGCGGAAATTGACGGTCCAGGTTTCTTCTTCCGGCGCCGCTTCCTGCGCAAAGCTGCTCCCCATAACCAACAGCAAACTTGCACAAACAGCAAGCTTTCGCGGAAAGCGCGATAAGCAGACAAAAACAGATCGGAAAAGCGGGCTCAAGCGGTGTTGTCCTTAGGGTGCGGTTTTGGGTTAATTGCCGGGAGCAATCTGCAGAGTCAGGGGTTTGCCCTCTCTCATCAGCGAAAATGATACTTCAGACGCCCCGTTCATCAAGCTGTAAAGTTGCGGCACATTCGCCATATCGTTAAGCGGAATGCCGTTCACGGCGGTAACCACGTCGTTGGTCTGGAAACCGTACTGCACAAATTCCTTCAGTCTGGCGCCGGGAACAAGCCGGTAACCGACAAGGGCGCCATTTTCCACTGCTGGCGAGACCTGGATGACTTCAGCCAGTGTCACGGCGGCGGCATGGCGCACGGCAGGATCGCTGCTGCCCAGATTCGCAATTGAGGCGACGGCATCGGAGCTGACGGCTGCGCCGGAACTTAAGTTAGTCGGGGTTGCAGGAGGGGAATCCGCCGCAGCGGGCGTGGGCGCTGTTCTGGCCTGATACAGCCACAAGGTTTCCGCCCTCCCGTTGTTGTCGATAACAACATGATCGGCGTGAATGCTTTCCAACCTGACTGCACTGCCGCCGGGCAGCTCAGCGCGCGCCCGGTAACTTTGCTGCTGCCCGCTGCTGACAATTAAGGCAACACTGTTCTCAGGAGGCGTGGCCAGCACCACCCCTTCAAGCTGCAGACTGAGAGAGCTCTGTCCTGGGATCGGTGCGCTTTGCGCCGGAACCCCACGCTGGCTGGAGACCCCTGCACCAAACAGGTTCAAAGCCTGTAACGCAGCCAGATCGGTTAGGGGTTGTTCTGGCCGGGAGACTGCTTCAGCGGGGGGGACAGATCCCGCGACATCCCCGGAAACCCAAGACCGGGCTGCAATGCCTATCCGTAACACGAGGACGGCAGCCAGCAGCAGGGCCACCAACAGCGGCCAGTTTGCCCGGCCTCCCTGGAGCTGTTGAAGCTGCGCTAATTTGGCATTTAATCCAGCCCTTTGCATGGCTTTCTGCTCGGCTTTTTGCTTGGCTTTTTGCTTGGAATGCACGGTCTTTGGCGCCACGCGTAAAGTGCCTTGAAGCTTACCACATCCCTATTGCCGGAACGGAGACTTCACGTATCCTTGGCCGTTACCGTTCAGGCACACACCGCGTGTATACGATGGACAATTCCTCCTCCCGGATTTCCGGCCGGCTTCTGCAGCATCTGCAGGACATCATCCAGAATTTCGCCTGTTCACTCGATATCAACGAAACCCTCGCCGTTACCCTGACAAGCCTGATGAGCAACATGCGCACCGAAGCCGCCTCGGTGTTTCTGCTGACACCCGATCGCCGGGAATTGGTGTGCCATGCCTGCGCCGGACCGGTCGATCTGCTGGGCATGCGCATGGATAGCGCCAAAGGCATTGCCGGGCGGGCGATTGCCACCGGGCAAGTACAGTTGATCCGCGATACCCGCGAGTCCACCAGCTTCTTTGATGGCATCGACGCGAAATCGGGCTTTTCCACGCGCTCTATCCTGTGCTGCCCCTTGCAGGTGCAGGAGCAAACGCTCGGGGCAATCGAAATCATCAACAAGATCCCGACGCTCGACAACCCCGAAGGTTTATTCGACGAAGTGGATGCGCAGCTCGTGAGCATTCTGGCATCTTCCGCCGCGCTGGCGATCCGCAACGCCACACTCGCGAAGGAACTCGTTGTCACCGAAACTCTGCAGCACGAGCTCGTGCTGGCACGCAACATCCAGGAAAGCTTCCTGCCCTCCTTCGAGGAACAGCATCCCATCATGGGCATCAATGTCGCGGCGAAAAACGTGTCCGGCGATTTTTTCGACTACATGTTGCAGTCTGATGGGCGCTACAGCTTCAACATTGGTGATGTGTCAGGCAAGGGCATGGATGCGGCGCTCATGATGGCTCGCGCACACAGCCTGTATCATTGTCTTGCCAAGACCATACCGGCGCCGGCGGATATTCTCGCCATTATCAATGAAGAGCTCAGCGAGCATGCCACGCGCGGCATGTTTGTAACGATGATTGCCGGCACCTATGATCCACGCACCAAACAGGTGACACTGGCCAATGCCGGCCATGTGCCCGCGATCCAGCACAAACGTAACGGCGAATTCTGTCTGTTCGAGTCGCGCAGCCTTCCGCTCGGCATTTTGGCGGATCAGGTGTTCGAGGAAGTGAGCTTCTCGCTGGCAGACTCCAGCCTCTATTTGTATACTGATGGCCTGTCCGAGGGACTGGCCAGGGTGCTCAAACAACCCGACGAACCCGCAATTCTGCAAACCCTGATCAGTACTTACCAGCATTTGCCAAGGCAGCAGCGGCTGCAGCAGTTTGCACATGAAGCTTCACGCCTCGATTACAGTTTCGATGATCTCACGATACTTTTGATTGAAGAATGAGAGCTTGCTCCGGGCCATGACAAAAACTACAAAGCTTCTGGACTACCAATTCCCTGCACAAGCAGAACAGCTGTGCAATGTACGGCAAAAACTGCGCGAATCACTGGCGCCTCTAGGTACACCAGAGACCCTGGTCAACGGACTCGTGCTGGCAGTGGGTGAGGCCTGCATGAACATCATCCAGCATGCCTACAGCAAGGACGAGAACGGCGACATCATTCTCGAAGTGGAGCAGGAAGGCGACGACGTGACCTTCCGGCTCACTGATTTTGCCAGCCACAAAACGCGCGCTGAAGAGATGAAGTCACGCCCGCTCGATGAAATTCGTCCCGGCGGGCTCGGCTGCCATCTGATCAGCGAGATCATGGATGAGGTGAAACTGATCGATTGCGACAGCACCTGCGGCAATGTGCTGCAGATGAAAAAGCGGTTGAAGAGCACATGAATTTCTCATGAAAAAAGCCAGCGCAAACCCAATTCACGAAATTTTTTCAGGAACTTGATCAGGAACTTAAGGAAGCAGTATGGAATCCAGTATTAAATCAGAGCAGAGCTACGACCTGTTGCTCCTGAGCGGCGAAGTGGATCTGCAATATTCGCCAAAATTACGCGAAAAAATTCTCACCTCGTTGAAAGCCGGCAAACCCCTGCTCATCGACTTGTCCGGTGTCAGCTACATTGACAGCTCAGGCATTGCCTCGCTGGTGGAAGGTTTCCAGACCGCGAAATCCGCGAAGCTGCAATACGGGCTGCTCAACATCAGCAAGACAGCGATGCAGGTATTGACGCTGACCCGTCTCGACAAAATTTTCAAACTCTATGCCAGTGCCGATGAGTTCAGGAAGCTGTTGTAAATCACCATGTCAGACCCAGCGCCGCAACCAGAGAAGGAAGACACGCACGGTTTTGTTGCCGGCACCAACGCCATTACGATCCGTGATCTCGTTGTGGATTACGGTGAGCGCCGCATTCTCAAAGGTATCAATCTTGACGTGCCCAGCGGCCAGATCATGGTCATCATGGGGCAGAGTGGCGCGGGCAAGACCACGCTCTTGCGCTGTTTGCTGGGCCTGAAGAAGCCTTCCAGTGGCAGCATCCACATGCTCGGTACCGACCTCGCCACTGCGTCGTTGCGCGATATCAACAAGGTGCGCAAACAGATGGGCGTGGCGTTTCAGGGGGGCGCCCTGTTTTCGTCGATGTCGGTCGCGGATAACATCCAACTGCCGCTGCGGCAACACACCAGCCTCGACGAGCAGACCATCCAGATCATGACGCGCATCAAACTTGACATGGTGAACATGCTGGAAGCCGAACATCTGATGCCAGCCGAACTGTCAGGAGGCATGACCAAACGCGCGGCACTGGCGCGGGCGATTATCATGGATCCCAAGCTGCTGTTTTTCGACGAACCCTCTGCGGGCCTCGACCCAAGCACTGCGGCCGAACTCGACGAACTGATCATCAAGCTGAAGAACTCGATGCGGATGACCATCGTTGTAGTCACGCATGAACTTGAAAGCATCTTCAAGATCGCCGATCACATCGCGATCGTCAACGCCGGCCAGGTGATCGAAACCGGTACGCCGCAACAGATACGGGTTTCCACCAACCCGGAAATCCAGAGCCTGCTCAACCGCAAGCCGCGCGAGAACATCGTCGATGCTGATGCCCATTTGCGCAGGCTGATGGGCGAAGACACGGAAGAAGGAGCGCGCGATGCGTAAAGCACTGGAAAATCTGGGCGCCAGTGCGCTGAATGCATTGGAGCAAACGGGACGCACCTTTTTGTTGCTCACCGCAGTGCTCTGGCAAATGTTGCAGCCACCTTACCGCTTCTATCCGATTGTGCGCCAGATGTACTTCATCGGCGCGCGCTCGATCACCCTGATCGTGATCTCGGGCATCACCATCGGCATGGTGATCGGCCTGCAGTTCTACAATATTCTCGAACGCTTCGGCTCGGTGAACCTGCTCGGTGCCGGCGTTGCCCTCAGCGTTGTGCGTGAACTAGGCCCGGTGATGACTGCGCTGATGGTAGTTGGCAGAGCCGGCTCTTCCATCACCGCCGAACTCGGCATCATGCGCATCACCGAACAGATTGACGCGCTGGAATGTATGGCGATTTCGCCCAAAAAATTCCTGATCGGCCCGAAACTCATCGCCGGCCTGCTGTCGGTGCCGCTGTTGACCGCCGTGTTTGATTTCGTTGCATTGTTCGGCGGCTATTTCGTCGGCGTAGTAATGTTCGGTGTTGCGGAAGGCTCGTACATGAACGGCATGATCGACGCCGTGGGCTGGGAAGATGTGCGGCTTGGCTTGGTAAAATCCGTGATTTTCGGCGGGCTGGTCACCCTGATCTGCTGTGCACAGGGCTTCTATATGCACCTTAGCAAGGCCGGCTCCCAGGGCGCTGAAGGTGTCAGCTATGTCACCACCGATGCGGTGGTGATGTCGTCGATCATGGTGCTGTTCAGCGACTTCCTGATCGGCGCGCTGTTTGTGTAGGTATAAGCAGGTATAAGTAGATATTTGAAGGTACATCCAGGTAGGTACTGCTACCACTGAGGTTACGGACATGAAAAAGCTCAACATCCAACTGGCCACCGGTATCTTTGTGATGATCGGCATCGCCGCGTTCACCTATCTGGCCGTGAACATCGGTGGCGTGCGCTTCACCGAGCAACCAGGTTATACGCTGCACGCGCGCTTCTCGAATATTTCCGGCCTGCAGGCTGGCGCCATCATTGAAGCGGCTGGCGTGCGTATCGGCACGGTCAGCGCCATCGAGTTCGACCCGGCAACCTACGAAGCCATTGTCAGCCTGCGCGTCAACCAGAACGTGCCGGTGCAGGAAGATGCAATCGCCTCCATTCGTACACAAGGCATCATCGGCGAGAAATTCGTCAAGATCAGCCCCGGCGGCTTCGAGGAGCTACTAACCGACGGCGCCGAGATCTACGAGACCGAATCGGCCGTGAGTCTCGAAGAACTCGTCAGCAAATACATATTTTCGGGTGAAGGCTGAAAAGGCAATCCGTCATGCGCACTGCTCTTGTTTCATCCTGGCTGCTACCGGTTTTGCTTGCTGCACCAATCACACTGGCGGCGCAGGAACTCCCGGCAACTGCCTCGCAGCCCATCCCGGTCGAGGACTCGGCCGCCATAGCGACTGCGGTTGCTGAGGATGAGGAATTTTTCGAATTCGACGAAGAGGAAACGTCGGTACCGCCTGTGGCCGACCCGCTCGAAGGCCTCAATCGCGGCACTTTCGCATTCAATAACGGACTCTACCGTGGCGTACTGAAGCCGTTGGCACGCGGCCTGCGCGTACTGCCCGAAGGCGTGCGCAAATCCGGCAGCAACTTCTTCGATAATCTGGGCGCCCCGATCTCGTCCTTCAGCGCGCTGCTGCAAGGCGATATCCGCAATTGCGCCAATGAGCTCGGCCGCTTCGTGCTCAATTCCACCGCCGGCATAGCAGGCCTGTTCGACATCGCAACCGACGTGGGCCTCGCGCAGGACGAAGAAGACATCGGCCAAACCCTTGGCCGCTACGGTTTCGGGCACGGCTTCTATCTGGTGCTGCCGGTTTTAGGCTCTTCCAGCCTGCGCGATACCCTCGGCACGGTGGCCAACAGCGCCATTAACCCGGTGTATGACAATCTCGAAACCGGTGAAGCGATCGGCATCAACCTCACCCAAGCCGAAATCGCGCTGTCGCTGGACAAGGACACCTACGAGGCCCTGTACGACAGCGCCCTCGACCCCTATGCGTTTTTCCGCAGCGCCTGGCAGCAGAACCGGGCCGGCAAGGTTGCGGAATAGGCCCGCCGAAGCTTTGGCGAAGGCAGCTATAATCTTGCACCAGTCTGATCATGTCAGGAGACTTCCATGACGCTTCTAAACATCAACTCCAGTATTGGCACCCCTTTGGCAAAGCAGCTGCGCGGCGGTTTGCTGATTTTGGGTTTTCTGGTATCGGGCCTGCTGTTCACCCTGCCTATTGCCGCCCAAACGGGCACCCCGACCGCCGCCGTGCAGTCGGTGGTGGATTCTATTCTTGTCCTCCTGCGTAAACCCGACTTCGACATGGCGGCCGACCGCCCTGCGATCAGCGCCGCAATCAAACGCGCCTTCGACGATACCGCCATGGCCCAGAGTGTGCTGTCCACCAACTGGCGCACGGCCACGCCCGCGCAACAAACTGAATTCAAGGCGCTCCTTCTCAAGACCATTGAAGGTACCTATCTGGGCCGCATTAAGGCCTATACCAATCAGTCCGTGGAATACCGCGGGGAAGAAATCCGGGGAAACCGCGCTACCGTTAATACCGTGATCATCGCCGCTACCGGGGAAATCCCGGTGAACTACAGGCTGCGTCAGCGCAGCGACGGTTGGTTTGTCTACGATGTGGAAGTGGAAAACGTCAGCATGGTCAATTCCTACCGCGACACCTACCGCGACATCGTGGGCCGCGACGGCATGGACAGCTTGCTGGAACAAATGCGCGCCAAACTGGCTGAAATCGCAATCTGATTCGCGGGTTCTGCTGGTTCTGCTGGTTCTGGACACCCACTTGGGTTTGTTTGAATGGGCTGCTGCAGTGAAAGGGCCGCCTTGGGGTGACGTTTTGCACCTCCGCTCAGGACCGCCCAGCAGCGCACAACTAACCCTTGCCGGGACGCAACCCGGCAAAGTGCGCTTCCTTCGCTGTTCGGCGCAAAACGTCACCCCAAGTCGTCCCCTTAAGCTTCAACTGGTATTCCCGTGTGTGTCAGTTCGGCGTTTGACCAGACACTGCATGCTTTCCTCTTCACTTCATGTCCTACTTCTTGCCCGTCTTCTGGAACCCGCGCAGATCCTGACACACACGGGAACTCGAGCAATTCCTGAGAGGGTGGGCCGGGGATGTTTTTTGCGCAGCCCGTCCGCGAGCGGCGCACTTTGCCGGGTTGCGTCCCGGCAAGGGTTAGT